>NZ_JAOEEE010000006.1:0-220295 GCF_029837675.1 Pseudomonas sp. GD04015
GTCGGCAAGCACTTCTCGGTGCGCGGGCCGCTCAACGTGCCGCGCTCGCCGCAAGGCCGCCCGGTGATCGTCCAGGCCGGCTCGTCAGAGGGCGGCAAGACGCTCGGCTCGCGTTACGCCGACGCCATCTTCACCACCCAGACCACCCTGGCCGATGGCCAGGCCTTCTACCAGGAGATGAAGAACCGCGCCCGCGCCTGGGGCCGCAACCCGGACCACCTGAAGATCATGCCCGGCCTGTCCACCGTGATCGGCAGCACCGAGGCCGAGGCCCGGGCGCGCTTCGACCGGCTCAACGACTACCTGGGCGAGAGCAGCCTGGTCCAGCAGATCGCCTTCCGCATCGGCATTCCGCTGGACGAGCTGGATCTGGACGCCGAGCTGCCCTGGCAGCGCATCGGCCCGGTCAGCGAGTTCAAGGGCTCGCATGGCTTCCTCGAGGCGCAACTGAACCTGGCGCGGCGCGAGAAGCTCAGCGTGCGCGAGCTGTCGCGACGCATCCTGGTCGGCCACCGGCTGATCGTCGGCACGCCGGAGCAGGTCGCCGACACCCTGGAGGAATGGTTCCTGGCCGGTGCCGCCGACGGCTTCAACATCATGCCGGACAGCTTTCCCTCCGGCGTCGAGAGCTTCGTCGACGAGGTGGTGCCGCTGCTGCGCAAGCGTGGGGTTTTCCGCCACGAATACAGCGGTCGCACCCTGCGCGACCACCTGGGCCTGCCGCACCCGCGCAGCCAGTACGAACGTACCGACCAGGCCGCCTCGGCCTGAATCCGTAGGGCGGGTGCAACCCTACGCCGCCTGGTTGGCGGGTTGCACCCGCCCTACGCCAAACAACCGCCATTGCGTGAGACACATCCATGAAATACCGCCCACTCGGCAACAGTGACATCCGGGTCAGCGCCATCGGCCTCGGCAGCATGACCTGGGGCCACCAGAACAGCGAAGCCGACGCCCACCAACAACTCGACTATGCGCTGTCCCAGGGCGTCAACCTGGTGGACACGGCGGAGATGTACCCCACGCCGACCCGCGGCGAGACCTGGGGCAGTACCGAGCGCTTCATCGGCTCCTGGCTGGCCAGGACCAAGCGCCGCCAGGACATTGTGCTGGCCAGCAAGATCGTCGGCCCGCCCCGGTTTCCGTCGCAGAACCACATCCGCGAGGGCAAGAGCCGGCACGACGCGAAGAACCTGCGCCTCGCGCTGCTGGGCAGCCTCGACCGCCTGCAGACCGACTACCTGGACCTCTACCAGCTGCACTGGCCGGACCGCAGCACCAACTTCTTCGGCCTGCGCGACTACCCCTGGGTGGAGAACGAGGAGAGCGTCGCCATCGAGGAGACCCTGTCCGCCCTGGCGGACCTGGTGCAGGAGGGGCTGATCCGCCATATCGGCGTGTCCAACGAGACGCCCTGGGGCGTGGCCCGCTTCCTCCAGGCCGCGGAGCGCCTCGGCCTGCCGCGCATCGTCAGCATCCAGAACCCCTACAGCCTGCTCAACCGCCAGTACGAGGGCGGCCTGGCCGAGTTCAGCCACCGCGAGGGGGTGGGCCTGCTGGCCTATTCGCCGCTGGCCTTCGGCGTGCTCACCGGCAAGTACCTGGACGGCGCCCAGCCGGAGGGTGCGCGGCTGTCGGCCGGCTCGCCCTATGGCCGCTTCGGCCGCTACGCCAGCGAGGAGGCCGGCCGCGCCGTGCGCGCCTACGTGGAGCTGGCGCGGTCGCGCGGCCTGTCGCCGGCGCAGCTGGCGCTGGCCTTCGTCCTCGATCGTCCGTTCGTCACCAGCGCGCTGATCGGCGCCACCAGTCTGGCGCAGCTGGAAGAGAACCTGGGCAGCCTGGAGCTGGCCCTGGACGACGGCCTGGTGGAGGCGATCGACGCCATCCACGCGCGCCTGCCCAACCCGTCGCCGTGAGCCGGAGGAACGCGCCATGAGTCTTTCCGCTCCCGACACCCTGGCCGGCCCGCGCGCCGTGCCGAGCTGGCGCCTGCCGGCCTGGTCGCTGGTCGCCCTGCGCCGCCCGGGGCTGCTGCTGGCCGGCCTGTTCGTCCTGCTGTTGCTGCTGGCCAGCCTCGAACCGGCCTGGCTGGTGCGCAGCGACCCGCTGGCGGCCAGCGCCCGCGAGGCCTTCCAGGCGCCCAGCCTGGCCCACTGGCTAGGCACCGACGAGAACGGCCGCGACGTGTTCGCGCGCCTGGTCCACGGCGCCCGCGCCTCGCTGCTGATGGGCGTGGCGGCCACCCTCATCGCGCTGCTCGGCGGCGTCGCCTTCGGCCTCGCGGCCGGCCTCGGCCACCGTTGGGTGGACGCGGCGATCATGCGCTTCATCGACGTGCTGCTGGCCTTCCCGGACCTGCTGCTGGCCCTGCTGATCATCACCTTCTGGGGCCAGGGCATGCTCAACGCGATCATCGCCATCGGCATCGCCGGCATCCCGCGCTTCGCCCGCATGGTCCGCGCGCAGACCCTGGTGGTGCGCCGCGCGCCCTACGTGGAGGCGGCGCTGACCCTGGGCCTGCCGCGCCCGGTGGTGATCCTGCGCCACGTGCTGCCCAACGCCATCAAACCGATCCTGATCCTCGCCACCATCAGCATCGGCGGCAACATCGCCGCCGGCGCCTCGCTGAGCTTCCTCGGCTTCGGCGCGCCGCCGCCGGCGCCGGAGTGGGGCTCGATGCTCTCGGTGGGGCGCAACTTCCTGGCCAACGCCTGGTGGCTGGTGGCCGCGCCCGGCGTGGCCGTGACCCTGACCGTGGTGGCGATCACCGCGCTGGGCCGCGCCCTGCTGAAACACAGCGAGGGCAAGGCGCCATGACCACGTTGATCGCACCGCTCGCGCCGCTGGTCGAGGTCAACGACCTGCGCGTGGGCTTCGCCGGCGCCGAGCCGGTGGTCAAGGGCGTGTCCTTCCAGCTGTACCGGGGCGAGTGCCTGGCCCTGGTCGGCGAGTCCGGCTCGGGCAAGAGCGTCACCTCGCGCACCCTGGTCGGGCTGTCGGGGCAGGGCGCGCAGGTCCGGGCCGGCCACCTGCGCTTCGACGGGCAGGACCTGCTGGCGCGCCGCCCGCGCGACTGGCAGGCGATCCGTGGCGGGCGCATCGGCTTCGTCATGCAGGACGCCCTCGGCTCCCTCGACCCGCTGCGCCCGGTCGGCCGCGAGATCGACGAGGCGCTGCGCCTGCACACCACGCTGAACCGCGAGGAGCGGGAGGCGCGGGTGATCGAGCTGCTGCGCTCGGTGGGCATCCCGCAGCCGGAGCTGCGCGCCCGGCAGTACCCGCACCAGCTCTCCGGCGGCCTGCGCCAGCGCGCGCTGATCGCCTCGGCCATCGCCTGCGAGCCGGACCTGCTGATCGCCGACGAGCCGACCACGGCGCTGGACGCCACGGTGCAGGCCCAGGTCATGGCGCTGCTGGAGTCCCTGCGCAGCCGCGACCGGGCCATGCTGGTGGTCAGCCACGACATGGCCGTGGTGTCGCGCCTGGCCGACCGGGTGGCGGTGATGCGCCACGGCGAGATCGTCGAGCAGGGCCCGGTCGAGCAGGTGCTCTACGCGCCGCGCGAGGCCTACACCAAGTCGCTGCTGCGCGCCGCCGCGGCGGTGCACGTGCGCCGTGACCCGGCGCTGTCCAGCGACAACGCCGACGCCTTCGCCGAACGCCCGGCGGTGGTCGAGGCGCGGGACCTGGCGAAGAGCTTCGTCGGCCCCGACGGTGAGGCCCGCGCGGCGGTGACGCCGACCTCCTTCGTGCTGCGCGCGGGGGAGACCTTGGGCATCGTCGGCGAGTCTGGCTCGGGCAAGACCACCCTGACGCGCATGGTGCTGGCCCTGGAGCGGCCGGACGACGGCGAGGTGCTGCTGCGCGGCCGCCCCTGGCGCTCGTTGTCCGCCCCCGAGCAGCGCCGCGAGCGGCGGCGCATCCAGGTGGTGTTCCAGGACCCGCTCGGCTCGTTCGACCCGCGCTACACGGTCGGCCGGGTGCTGGACGAGGCCCTGGCGGTGGCCGCCGTTCCCGCCGGCGCCCCGCGCCGGCAGCGGGCGGAGGAGCTGCTGCGGCTGGTCCAGCTCGACCCGGCGCTGCTGGCGCGGCGGCCCATCGAGCTGTCGGGCGGCCAGCGCCAGCGCGTCGCCATCGCCCGGGCGCTGGCGGCGGAGCCGGAAGTGCTGGTGTGCGACGAGCCGGTGTCGGCGCTGGACGTGTCGGTGCAGGCGCAGATCCTCCAGCTGCTCGCCGACCTCAAGCAGCGCCTGGGCCTGGCCTGCCTGTTCATCTCCCACGACCTGGGCGTGGTGCAGCAGGTCAGCGACCGCGTGCTGGTGATGAAGGACGGCACGGTGGTCGAGAGCGGCCCCGTGCGCGAGGTCTTCGCCCGGCCGCGCCACGCCTACACGCGCACCCTGCTGGCGGCGATTCCCTTCCTGTACATCCACGAGGAGCGCGGCGTCCGTGTCGAAGCAATTGCTCATTAACCTGTTCGAGATGAACTGCGTCAGCCACATCGTCCACGGCCTGTGGGTGCACCCGGAGAACAACCGGCACCGCTTCAACGACCTGGACTACTGGACCGAGCTGGCGCAGTTGCTGGAGTTCGGCACCTTCGACGGGGTGTTCCTGGCCGACGTGGTCGGCGCCTACGACCAGTTCCGCGGCGGTCCGGAAACCGCTCTGCGCGAGGCGGTGCAGATACCCAGCAACGACCCGCTGCTGGTGATCCCGGCGATGGCCGCGGTGACCCACCACCTGGGCTTCGGCGCCACCTTCTCCACCACCTACGAGCCGCCGTTCGCCTTCGCCCGGCGCATGAGCACTCTGGACCACCTGACCAAGGGGCGGGTCGGCTGGAACATCGTCACCTCCTACCTGCCCAACGCCGCGCGCAACTTCGGCCTGGACGGCGAGGTGCCCCACGATCACCGCTACGAGATCGCCGACGAATACCTGGACGTGCTGTACAAGCTCTGGGAAGGCTCCTGGGACGACGACGCGGTGCTGCTGGACCGGGCCAACCGGGTCTACACCGACCCCGCCAAGGTGCGCTACATCGACCATGTGGGCGAGCACTTCAGGGTGGCCGGGCCGCACCTCTGCCAGCCCTCGCCGCAGCGCACCCCGGTGCTGTTCCAGGCCACCGGCTCGCCGGCCGGCATGGAATTCGCCGGGCGCCACGCCGAGGTGGTGTTCACCGGCGGCGCCACGCCCGAGGCGGTGCGCCGCAACATCGAGCAGATGCGGGCGAAGGCGCGGGCCCACGGCCGTGACCCGGCGGGGCTGAAGTTCATCGTCCAGGCCGGGGTGATCGTCGGCCGCACCGACCTGGAAGTGCAGGACAAGCTGCGCAGCTACCGCCGCCTGCACAGCGTCGAGGGCGCCCTGGCCCACATGCAGGCGCCGCTGGACCTCACCGCGTTCCCGCCCCAGGCGCGGCTGGCCGACGTGCTGCCGCAGGACGGCGCGACCTGGGGCCTGCTGCGGCACAACGACCCGAACGCCACGGTGGCCGACGCCCTGGCGCGGATCAACGGCTTCAACGAGGGGCGCTTCTTCGTTGCCGGCACGCCGAAGACGGTGGCCGACGAGATCGAGAAGTGGCTCGACGAGGACGGCATCGACGGCATCAACCTGCGCCAGTACCTGTCGTTCGAGACGGCGCGGGACTTCATCGAACTGGTGGTGCCCGAACTGCGTCGGCGCGGGCGCTTCCGCGACGCCTATACGCCTGGCGAGACCCTGCGCGAGCGCCTGTTCGGCGCCGGCCGCGCGCGGTTGCCGGGCGACCACCACGGGGCGCGCTACCGCGACCCGGCGGCGCTCGGCGCCGCCCGTGAACCACTGCGTTTCCCGCCCGAGGCCCTGGCGGCCGTGGGGGCATGAACATGAGAAAGAAACAACGCCAGGGAGCCAGCCGCACCGCCGCGGCACTGCGCACCCTGCCTACCGGGATGATCGATATGAGCCTGCAGCTATCCAGCATTACTTCCAAGGGTTTCCTCGGCGTGGTCGAGCTGCGCCGGCGCGCCGTCACGCGCCTGGCGCGGATAGGCGAGGGCGCCGCCGAGCGCGAGCGCCAGCGCGAACTGCCGCACCGGCAGATTCGCGAACTGGCCGAGGACCGCCTGCTGACCTGGCGGATTCCCCAGGCCTACGGCGGCAGCGGCGCCAGCGTGCGCGAGGTGGTGCAGTTCGTCGTCGACCTGGCGGCGGTGGACTCCAACGTCGCCCAGGCGCTGCGCCCGAGCTTCTCCTTCATCGAGGGGCTGCTGGTGCGCGGCAGCGAGGAGGAGCGCGAGCGCTGGTTCCCGCGCTACCTGGCCGGCGAGGTGTTCGGCAACGCCGGCTGGGAAATCGGCGGCGCCAACGGCGCCATCAGCGCGCGCATCGTGCGCGAGGGCGACCACTACCGGGCCAGCGGCAGCAAGTTCTACAGCACCGGCTCGCTGTACGCCGACTGGGTCAGCGCCGTGGCGCTGGACGAGAACGAGCAGCCGGTGTCCTTCATCCTGCCGCGTGACCGCGAGGGGCTGGTGCTGCTCGACGACTTCGACGCCATGGGCCAGCGCCTCACCGCCAGCGGCACCACCGAGCTGAACGACGTGCTGGTGCACGCGCACGAAATCCGCACGCGGCCGAACGAGGAGGGCCAGCGCTCCATCGTCACCCCCTTCCTGCAACTGTTCCTCGCCGCGGTGGAGGCGGGCATCGCCCGCAACGCCCTGAACGACGCGGTGAGCTTCGCCCGGGACCACGCCCGGCCGATCAAGCACAGCAGCGCCAGCCGCTCGGTGGACGACCCCTACGTGGAACTCGCGGTGGGCGAAATCTCGGCCCGCGCCTTCGCCGCCGAGGCCCTGGTGCTGCGCGCCGCCGACAGCATCGACGCGGCCTGGGCCGAAGGGCTGAGCCAGGAGGCGGTGACCCGCGCCTCGGTGGACGTGGCCCAGGCCCAGTACCTGGCGGTGGAGTCGGCGCTCAAGGCCGGCGAGCTGCTGTTCGACGTCGGCGGCGCCTCCACCACCGGGCGTGGCCACAACCTCGACCGCCACTGGCGCAACGCCCGCACCGTGGCCAACCACAACCCGCGCCACTGGAAGGCCGCGGCGGTCGGCGCCTGGCGCCTGAAGGGCACGGAGCCGCCGAACTCCGGGCTGTTCTGAGGTGGGCCGCCGGGAGCCCCTGGAGGTCGACCGGGCCGAGCCGGCGGCGCCATCGGTGGTCCCGCCAGTGGAGGCCCCACCGTTCCGCCGCGCGGTGCCCACCATCATCGGCTGCGCGCTGTTCATGGAGCTGCTCGACGCCACCGCCGTGCTCACCGCGTTGCCGCAGATGGCGGCCGAGTTCGGCGAGCCGACGGTGCGCATGAACCTGGTGGTGTCGTTGTACCTGCTGGCGGTGGCGCTGTTCGTGCCGGTCAGCGGCTGGGCGGCGGACCGCTTCGGCCCGCGCCGGGTGTTCGTCTTCGCCATCGGCCTGTTCATGGCCGCCTCGCTGGCCTGTGCGGCTTCCACCTCGCTGCTGCAGCTGTCGTTGTCGCGTCTGCTGCAGGGCGCGGCCGGGGCGATGATGGTGCCGGTGGGGCAGGTGATCCTGCTGCGCTGGGCGCGCCGCGAGCACCTGCTGCAGGCCATGGCGTTCCTCTCGATTCCGGCGCTGATCGGCCCGGTGCTGGGCCCGCCCCTGGGCGGGCTGCTGGTCAGCGTGCTGTCGTGGCACTGGATCTTCCTGATCAACCTGCCCATCGGCGTGCTCGGCATCCTGATGATCCGCCGCCACGTGCCGGCCCACCCGGGCCAGCCCGGGGCGCGGCTGGACGGGCGCGGCTTCCTGCTCAGCGGGGTCGGCCTGGCCTGCCTGGTGTTCGCCTTCGAGGCCATCGGCCACGGCCTGCTGCCGCTCGCCTGGGCCGTCGTCCTGCTGCTGGTCGGGCTGGCCAGCGCGTCGCTCTACGTGCGCCATGCGCGGCGCGTGGCGCAGCCGCTGATCGACCTGCGCCTGTTGCGGGTGCCGACCTTCGCCACGGCGATCTGGGCCGGCAACCTGTTCCGCCTGGGCAGCGCCTCGCAGCCGTTCCTGCTGGTACTGCTGTTCCAGGTGGGCTTCGGCCTCAGTCCGCTGGTGGCCGGCCTGCTGACCCTGGCCGGCGGGGCGGGCGCGCTGACCATCAAGTTCCTCTCGGTGCGCATCGTCCAGCGCTTCGGCTTCCGCCGCACGCTGATGGGCAACGCGCTGCTGGCCGGCTGCTCCATCGCCCTGTGCGCGGTGTTCGAGGCGCAGACGCCGTACTGGCTGATCGTCCTGCTGCTGTTCGTCGGCGGCATCATCCGCTCCCTGCAGTTCAGCACCCTGGGCGCGCTGACCTTCTCCGACGTGCCGGCGGAGTTGGCCAGCCGCGCCAGCAGCCTTTCGGCGATGTCCATGCAGCTCAGCATGAGCCTGGCCGTGGGCCTGGCGGCGGTACTGCTGAGCGCGATCATGAACCTGCGCGGCCACACGGACATCCAGGCCTCGGACCTGAGCCTGGCGATGCTGCTGTGCGGCACGCTGTGCGCGTCGTCCTGGCTGCTGTTCCGCCGCCTGGGTCGACAGGCCGGCAGCGCCGTCACCGGTACCCGGTAGGGTGCGCCGTGCGTACCACAGGTACGGAGCAGGGCGAGCCCTGTGTGCCTGGAGGTCCTGTGGCGGTGCGCGCGGCGCACCCTACGGGGGAGACCAAGCGCTGCCCGCCCGCGGACAGCGATTCAGCAAACTGTGCCGGAGTGCCAGCTCGGAATCCCCTCTGCGCCTCGCCAGGCCCCGTGTTTCCTGGGCTGGCGACTTGGCACGGGGCCTGCTTTGACGGCTGCCCCCAGATCGACCGTGGAAACCGAGATGACCGCCGCTCCAGTCCCCGTCCTGATCCGCCCGGCCCGGCTGGAGGACGCCCGCGCCATCGCCGCGCTGCATATCCGCAGCTGGCAGGCGACCTACCGGGGCCTGCTGTCGGCGGGCTTCCTCGCCGGGCTGGACACCAGCCTGGAGCGCCGCGTGGCCTGGTTCGAGAAGGCGATCGGCGAGGGCGTGCCGACGATCCACGTGGCCGAGGCCGAGGGCGCGTTGCTGGGCTGGTGTTCCTGCGGCGCCAGCCGCGACGAGGACGTGGCGCCGGCCACCGGCGAGCTGATGGCCATCTACCTGCAGCCGGAGGCCTGGGGCCGGGGTGTCGGCGGCCGGCTCTGGCGGGTCGCGCGTCAGGCCCTGGAGGAGGCCGGCTTCGCCGCCGTCACCGCCTGGGTGCTGGACGGCAACCTGCGCGCCATCCGTTTCTACCAGGGCGCCGGCTTCGTCGCCGACGCCGCCAGCCAGCGCACCTTCGAGGAGAACGGCGAACCGCTGCCCCTGACCCGCTTCCACCTGCCGCTCCGCACTTCCGCCTGACTCCGTTCCCTGCCGCAAGGACATTTACGCCGATGAGCGTCTTCAGATTCACCCCGCGCGCGCCTAGCGCCTTGCTCGACTGGAACATCCGCAGCCTGCCCGACACGCCGCTGAAGTTCGTGCTGTTCTTCGTCCGCCACTACCGGCCCTGGTACCTGGCCATCCTGCTGCTGCAGGTCGCCGCGGTGGTCTGCACCATCCTCGTTCCCTGGGGGCTGGGCCAGATCACCCGGCTGGTCAGCGAGGGGCTGAGCGCCGAGCGCGCGCTGGTGGTGCTGCAGTGGCCGGTGCTGGCCTTCGCCGCGCTGGTGCTGCTGGAGGTGCTGTTCACCCGTGGCGCCACCGGTGTGCATATCCGGGTGCTGCCGCAGCAGCGGCGCACCGTCACCCACGCGGTGTACGCCTACCTGCAGCAGCACTCCCACCGCTTCGTCAGCAGCGAGTTCGCCGGCGCGCTGGCGCACCGGGTGGCCGAGGTGGCGCTGGGGGTCAACCAGACCCTGAGCATCCTGCTGTTCGACCTGATCCCGCTGATCGTCACCCTGACCCTGGCCACCGCGCTGCTGTGGACGGCCTCGGGGCTGCTGGCGGCGTTCATGTTCGGCTGGTCGGTGCTGTTCATCGTGGTCTGCTACCACCTGGCCAAGCGCAGCCATCCGCTGGCCCAGCACTACTCCGCGGCGCGCAGCACCAGCACCGGCAAGGTGGTGGACGCGGTGAGCAACCTGACCAACATCCGCCTGTTCGCCCGCCACTCCTACGAGCACGGCTACCTGGGCGACTACCTGGAGCGGGAAGTGGGCGCCGCCTACCGTTCGTTCGGCTACATGGAGAAGATCCGCTGGTTCCAGTCGGTCTCGGGCATGCTGCTGAAGGTCGGCGTGCTGCTGCTGTCGCTGTACCTGTGGCGCAGCGGGCAGATCAGCATCGCCACCTTCGTCATGTCCACCAGCCTGTCGCTGCTGATCATCAATGACGTGGCCAGCCTGTCGCGGCGCTTCCTGGAGTTCTTCGAGGCTACCGGCAACATCGCCAACGGCGTGCGCACCCTGATCCGCCCGCACGAGGTGGTGGACAGACCGGATGCCAGGCGGCTCGAAGTCAGCCGCGGCGAGGTGGAGTTCCGCGACGTGGCCTTCGGCTACTCGCCGGACCGGCCGATCTTCCAGAACCTCAACCTGCGTATCCCGGCGGGCCAGCGGGTCGGCCTGGTGGGCTCCTCGGGCTCGGGCAAGTCGACCCTGCTCAACCTGCTGCTGCGCCTGTACGACGTGAACGCCGGCCAGGTGCTGATCGACGGCGTGGACGTGCGCGAGGTGACCCAGCACTCCCTGCACCAGCAGATAGGCCTGATTCCCCAGGAGCCGGGGCTGTTCCACCGCAGCATCCGCGAGAACATCCACTATGGGCGCCTGGACGCCTCGCCGGAGGAAGTCGCGGCGGCCATCCACCGCGCCGGGGCCAGTGCCTTCATCGAGTCCATGGACAAGGGCTACGATTCGCTGGTCGGCGAGCGCGGGGTCAAGCTCTCCGGCGGCCAGCGCCAGCGCATCGCCATCGCCCGGGTGCTGCTGAAGAATGCGCCGATCCTGGTGATGGACGAGGCCACCTCCAGCCTGGACTCGATCACCGAGCGCTTCATCCAGGACAAGCTGGACGAGATCATGGACGGCAAGACGGTGATCGTCGTTGCCCACCGCCTGTCCACCGTCGCCCACCTGGACCGTATCCTGGTGTTCGACAAGGGCCGGGTGGTGGAGGACGGCAGCCACCAGGAGCTGCTGAAGAAGCGCGGCTACTACTTCCGGCTGTGGAGCCGGCAGTCCGACGGCTCCTTCCACGAGGACTCCGCCGAGGCGGTGTGAGCCATCCACATGTGGGAGCGGGCTTGCCCGCGAATGACACGACACAAGCGCTTCGCGGGCAGAGCCCGCTCCTACAATCCACCACAGGAGAATGCAATGAGTCACCGTCCCCTGGGCCGCTCCGGCCTGCTGGTCTCGCCCCTGACCCTCGGCAGCATGATGTTCGGCGGGCCGACCGACGCCGACACCTCGCGGCGCATCATCGACACCGCCTTCGACCAGGGCATCAACTTCATCGACACCGCCGACGTGTACAACGCCGGGCGCTCCGAGGAGATCGTCGGCCAGGCCATCGCCGCCCGGCGCGACGACTGGGTGCTGGCCTCCAAGGTCGGCATGGGGCCTGCTGATGGGCCTGCCAACCGGCGCGGCCTGGGCCGCAAGCACATCCTGCGCTCCATCGAAGCCAGCCTGCGCCGGCTGGGCACCGATTACCTGGACATCTACTACCTGCACCGCGAGGACCACCAGGCGCCGCTGGAGGAGACCGTCTCGACCCTCGGCGACCTGCTGCGCCAGGGCAAGATCCGCTACTGGGGCGTATCCAACTTCCGCGGCTGGCGCATCGCCGAGATCGTCAACGTCGCCGAGCGCCTGGGCGTGGCCAGGCCCATTGTCAGCCAGCCGCTGTACAACCTGGTCAACCGCCAGGCCGAGGTGGAGCAGATCACCGCCGCCGCCTTCCACGGCCTCGGCGTGGTGCCCTACAGCCCGCTGGCGCGCGGCGTGCTCAGCGGCAAGTACCGGCCGGGCGAGGCGCCGGACGGCGACAGTCGCGCGGGGCGCCAGGACAAGCGCATCCTCGAGACCGAATGGCGCGACGAGTCGCTGCACATCGCCCAGCGGGTACGGGAGCACGCGGAGCGGCGCGGCGTCGGCGTGGTTGAGTTCGCCATCGCCTGGGTGCTGCACAACGCCGCGGTCGCCTCGGCCATCGCCGGCCCGCGCACCGAGGAACACTGGGCCACCTACGCCAGGGCGCTGGAGGTGGCGATCACGGCGGAGGACGAGGCCTTCGTCGATGCCCTGGTGACGCCGGGGCACGCCTCGACGCCGGGCTACAACGACCCGACCCATTTCGTTTCCGGGCGCCCGCTGCGGTGACAGGGCGAGTCGTCGACCCCGACGCCTACCTGGAGACGCCGCAGGGGCGGGTGTTCAGCGCCGAGCGCAACCGCCAGGCCTGGGAGCGGGCCTATGCGGATGTGGAGACGCTGCTGGCCGACGCCAGCCGGCTCTATCTGGTCATGGGTGTGCAGGGCGCCGGCAAGTCGAGCTGGATCGCGCGGCATGCCGCCGAACTGGAGGAGAGCGCCGTGTCCTTCGACGCGGCGCTGCCGACAGCCCGCCACCGTGCGCCGCTGCTGGCGCTGGCCCGGGCGCGGGGCGTGCCGGTGGTGGCGGTGTTCGTCCAGGCGACCCTGGAAGAGGCACTGGCCCGCAACGGGTCGCGCACGCCGGACAAGGTGGTGCCGGAGCAGGCGCTGCGCAGCGTATTCGGGATGCTGGAGCCGCCCACCGTCGAGGAAGGCTTCGCGTCGGTGCTGCGGGTCGACGCCTGATCAGCCGGCTGCACTGACCAGCTGGGCCAGCCGGGCGGCAAGCTCGGCCCGGCGGAACGGCTTGGCCAGCACCTCGAAGCCGCTGATCTGCGCGGGCGTGAGGTTGGCGTAGCCGGTGATGATCAGCACCGGCAGGGCGGGGAAGCGCCGGCGCAGCTCCTGGGCCAGTTGGGCGCCGGTCTTGTCGGCCATGAGGTGGTCGGTGACCAGCACGTCCGGGGTCAGGCCCGATTCGATGGCGCGCAGCGCGGCGGCGGCGGATGACGCCTCGGTGACCTGGTAGCCCAGGTCGCCCAGCTGCAGCGCGGTGGTCTGGCGCACCAGCGCTTCGTCGTCCACCAGCAGCACGTGGGCCGGCCGTGGCGCCACCGGGGCCTCCGCTGGGCCGTTGTCGACGCTGGCCGCCTCGCACGGGGCGATGGGCAGCCAGACGTTGACCCGGGTGCCCTGGCCGCTGTGGGAGACGATGTCGAAGCCGCCGCCGGACTGCGCCGCCAGCCCCTGGACCATGGACAGGCCGAGGCCGGTGCCCTTGCCCACGCCCTTGGTGGAGAAGAACGGCTCGACGCAGCGGCTCAGGGTCTCCTCGCTCATGCCGCTGCCGTTGTCCGTTACCGCCAGGCACACGTAGCGGCCGGCCGCGAGGCCGTGGACCTGGCCCTCGACCACCTCGTCCAGGCCGGCGCCGATCTCCAGCCGCCCACCGTCCTCCATGGCGTCGCGGGCGTTCACCGCCAGGTTGAGGATGGCCAGTTCGAGCTGGTGCGGGTCGACCACCACGGCCGGCAGCCGGTCGGAGATGTCGATGGCCACGTCGATCATTGGGCCGAGCGAGCGCTCGATGAGATCGCGCATGTCGTTGACCAGTTCCTCCAGGGCTACGGCGCGGGGCCTGAGGGTCTGCCGGCGGGCGAAGCTCAGCAGGCGGCCGACCAGGATGCGCGCGCGGTCGGCCGCCTGCAGCGCGCCGTCGATGAGGCGGGTCGAGCGCTCGTCGTCGAGGCGCCGGCGGAGCAGTTCCAGCGAGGCCATGATCGGCGTCAGCAGGTTGTTGAAGTCGTGGGCGATGCCGCCGGTGAGCTGGCCGATCATCTCCATCTTGCGCGCCTCGTGCAGCTGCGCCGCGGCCGTCTCGCGCTGGGCGACCATGGCCGCGACACGCTCCTCCAGGCCCTCGTTCAGCTCGCGCAGATCGGTCTCGGCGCGCACCCGCTCGCTGATGTCCACGCACACGCAGAGCAGGCCGCCGGGCGCCTGCTCGCCGACCAGCGGGGTGATCTGGTTCTGCACCCAGACCGGCGTGCCGTCGGGGCGGGTGTAGCGCTTGGTGATCTCGAACGAGGCGCCATCCTCGACCTGGCGCTCGCACAGCGGCGCGTGGCTGGCGAGGTCGTCGGGGTGGGTGATGTCGTGCATGCGCAAGCCCAGCAGCGCTTCGCGCGGGCGGCCGACGATCTCGCAGTAGCGGTCGTTGACCCGGGTGAAGTGCCAGGCGTGGTCGCACACGGCGATACCGGCGCTGGCCTGGTCGAACATCGCCGACAGCTGCGCCGAGCTGGCGCGCAGCGCCACTTCGGCGCGGGCGTGGACGATCGACACCCAGGCCAGCTTGGCCGCCTCCTCGACCAGCCGCCGCTCGTGCTCGGAGAAGGCGTGGGGCCGGTTGTAGTGGATTGCCAGCACGGCCTCCAGCCGGCCGTGGCGCAGCAGCGGGACGTGGAGCGCGGCGGCCAGGTCGAGGCCGGTCGCCAGCGCCTTCTCGCCGGCGTTCAGCAGGGCCTCGCGGGCGATGTCCTCGCGCACCACCGAGCCGCCGGCGCGCAGCACGGGCAGCAGCTCCCGGCCGAAGTCCCGGTAGCGGTGGCGGCCGATCATCGGGCCGCCGTCGCGCACGTAGGCCTGGCGTACCTCGAAGGTGGCGTCGTCGCCGTTGTCCTCGCCGTAGAACACCCGCGAAGCGCCCAGGGCCTCGCCGAGCCTGCGCAGGGCGATGTTCTGGATCTGTTCGGGCTCGCGGATCGACGGCAGGGTCTGGCCGAGTTCGAGGAGGAACGCCTGGCGCCGCTCGAACTGCACCCGCTCGGTGGTCTCGGTGACGATGCACAGCACGCCGCCGATCGAGCCGTCCGCCTCGCGCACCGCGGAGTAGGAAACGTCGAAATAGACGGTCTCGCCAAGACCGTGGCGCTCTATATAGAAGGGACGGTCTCGGGCGGCGAAGGTCTCGCCGGTCTCCAGCACGCCGCGCAGCAGCGGTTCGAGGTCGTCCCACAGCTCGGCCCAGTTCTCGATGCCGGGCCGGCCCAGGGCGCGGGGGTGCTTGGTGCCGATGGT
The DNA here is from genome assembly GCF_029837675.1 of Pseudomonas sp. GD04015. Taxonomy (NCBI): domain Bacteria; kingdom Pseudomonadati; phylum Pseudomonadota; class Gammaproteobacteria; order Pseudomonadales; family Pseudomonadaceae; genus Pseudomonas; species Pseudomonas sp. GD04015. The sequence continues at coordinate 15,173 of NZ_JAOEEE010000006.1, forward strand.
CGGCGCATAGGCATCGTTGTACAGCGCCACCAGCTCGGGCCCCCAGAACACCACGATCTGCGCGCTGGCCGGCAGCACGGTGGCCATCAGGATCTTCAGGGCGGGCGTCCAGCCGGCGGGCGGCCCGAGGGGCGAATCGCTCCAGTCGCGTTTCTTCAGCAGCGCGTCGACCGACCCGTCATGGCGGGAGGAACCCGGATGTCCGACGGAGGCTCCGTCTGGGGCGATAGCGGAGAGCAGTTGCATGGCTTGGGTGCTGGAGAGGCCAGGTAAGGGGTTCGTGCTCGCGAGCATGATTCCGACACCCCCTATGAGGCTCGAAGGGGGGATTGCGTTCAATCCATTTGGCGGGTGGACGGTGGCCCGCTTTCCCGGGAGACGATCCGGGCCGGTGCGCTGGACGCCATGCCGCGCTGGGCTAGGGTAATGGAGTACCGCTTGCGGCAACTGGACGCTTCTATGGATAGATTCTTCGTGCTGCCCTTCAGACTGGCGGGGCAGCACCTGGCCGTGCCTCTGGACAGTGTGGTCCGGGTCATCCCGGCCCTGCAGTGCACGCCGCTGCCGGGGGCGCCGCGCACCGTGCTCGGCCTGGCCAACGTGCGCGGGCAGATCATCCCGGTGCTGGACCTGGCCCGGCGCTTCGCCTGGCCGGCCGCGCCACTGGCCCTGTGGCAGCCGTTCCTCTGGCTGCGCAGCCGCACGCGCGAGCTGCTGGTGCCGGTCGAGCAGGTGGAGACGGCCGCCCGTTGCAGTGTCGCCGACCTGGTCGAGGCGGCCCAGCCGGCGGTGCCCACCGAACTGCTGCGAGGCGTGTTGCGGACGGAGGAGGGGCTGTTGCTGATCCAGGATGTGGAGCAACTGCTGTCCGATGCCGACGAAGAGGACCTGCAACGGGCCCTGGACGCCAGCGGAGCGGGACATGCGCCAGGCTGAGCCGCTCTGCTCGCCGCGCCTGCTCGACGTGCTGGCGGGCAAGGTGCACCAGCACCTGGGCCTCGACTTCTCGGGGGCGCGCAGGGCCGATCTGGAGCGGCGCCTGGGCCAGCTGGCCCAGGAGCAGGAGGGCGCGCCGGCGACCTGGCTGGAAGACCTGGCCTTCGCCGACTGGGACGATACCCGCCTGCAGCTGCTGACCCCCGCGTTCACCGTCGGCGAGACCTACTTCCGCCGCGATGCCGAGGCCCTGGACTGGCTGGCGCGTCGCCACCTGGCGCCGCTGCTGCAACGGCGCCGGGCCGAGGGGCATCGCTACCTGCGCATCTGGAGCGCGGCCTGTTGCACCGGCGAGGAGGCCTACAGTCTGCTGTTCCTGCTCGACGACCTGCTCGGCGGCGAGCGCGGGGACTGGAACCTGGACGTGCTGGCCAGCGACATCAACGCCGGCTTCCTGGCCCGGGCCGAGCAGGGCCGCTACGGCCAGAACGCCTTCCGCCGCAACGAGGAAGCCTTCCGCACCCGCTACTTCCAGGCCGAGGGCCGGACCTGGCGGGTGCGCCCCGAATGGCGTGGGCGTATCCGCTTCCTGCGCCACAACCTGGCCAGCGGAACCCTGCCCGACCCGGGGCGCGGCCTGGCCGCCGTCGACCTGATCCTCTGCCGCAACGTGCTGATGTACTTCTCCGCCGGGCAGGCGACGGCGGCGCTGCGGCGCCTGCTGGACTGCCTGGGCGGCGACGGCATGCTGGTGCTCAGCGCGGTGGAGGCCGGCCTCGCCACCCAGGCCGGCCTGAGCGGATTCTGGGCGGGCAGCAACTATGCGCTGTCGCCCGGCGGGCAGGCGCGGGAGTCCGCGCCGCCGGCATTCGTCGCGCCCGTGCAGGCGCCGCCGTCGCCCAGGCCCGTGGCGATCCCGGTGCCGCCTCCCGCGCTGCCGCTCGTCGAGGTGCCTGCCGCGCCGGACCCCGACAGCCTGCTGCGCGACGCCGAGGCGGCGCTGGCCCAGGGCCGCCACGACCCGGCCCGCGACCTGCTGCGGGCCTGCCTGGCCAGCCCCGGCCTGGCCCAGCCCCGGCGCTATCGGGCCTGCCTGCTGATGGCGCGCAGCTGGGCCGACCAGCAGCACGGGGGCGAGGCGCGGGAGTGGCTGCAGCGTGCCGTCGAACTCGATCCGGTGGCGCTGCCGGCCCACTGGCTGCAGGCCCTGCTGGCCCGCCAGGAGGGCGACGGACAGGCCGCGCTGAAACTGCTGCACAAGGTGCTCTACCTCGATCCCTCCTGCGCCATGGCGCATTTCCAGCAGGGCCTGCTACTGCGCGAACAGGGCCGCCGGGAGGCCGGCGACAGGGCGCTGCGCACCTGTCGTGACCTGTTGGAGCGCGCCGCCGCCGACGCGGCGGTGCCGCTCGGCGATGGCCTGAGCCATGGCCGCCTGGGCCAGTTGTGCGACCAGTTGCTGGAGGGCCGGCCATGAGCGAATTGCCGCAGGATGACCGGGCGCAGGGCGACGACGCGCGCTGGGGGCTGATCCGCGAGCGCCTGGCGGAATTCGAGCGGCGCATCGACGAAGGCTTCTCGCTGGACCCGGCCGAGCGCGAGGCGCGCCTGCTGGAGCGCACCCGCGAATGGGCCCGCAGCGTCGAGGAGGCGCGCCCGGACGGTCTGCTCGAAGTGCTCCGCTTCACCCTCGGCGAGGAGGTCTACGCGGTGGAAAGCAGGCATGTCGCGGCGGTGCTGCCGCTGCCCCAGTTCACCCCGCTGCCGGGCACGCCGCCCTTCGTGCTGGGCATCGTCAGCGTGCGCGGGCACATCGTCTCGGTGCTCGACCTGCGGGTGTTCTTCGAGCTGCCCATCGACGGGCTTTCCGACCGCAACTACCTGGTGATCCTGCGTGGCGAGGAGATGGAGTTCGGCCTGCTGGCCGACCGCATCCTCGGCATCGAGCAACTGCAGCGCGACGGCCTGCAGGCGGGGCTCGCCAACCTCACCGGCATCCGCGCCAGCTACCTGCTGGGCGTGACCGAGGACCAGAAGACCGTGCTCGACGGCGCGCGCCTGCTCGGCGACCCCGCCCTGCGCATCCGGGACGATGACTGACCAAGGAGAAACCATGTTGGCAAACCTGTTCGACCTGCGCATCGGCACCAAGCTGATGCTGGCGTTCGCGGCACTGATCCTGGGCTTCGCGGTGCTGCTGCTGACCACCCTGGAGCAGTTCGTCGCCCTGCAGAAGGCCGAGGAGGAGCAGTTCGCCCGGCGCTACGAGAGGGTCAGCGACGTCAAGGACCTGCTGGTCAACATCAACCTGCAGCGGGTGGAAATCCTCACCGCGGTGGGCGGCGACAGCCAGGGGCTGCTGGAAAGCGTGCGCGACGGCAGCGAGCAGAACGACCGCCTGCTGCGGCGCCTGCAGGAGGAGGTGCAGGGGGACCAGCTGACCTCGGAACTGTTGGAGCGGATGCAGGAGGTGCGCGCCGCCTACCTGCGCAGCCGCGATACCGAGCTGGTGCCGATGATCCAGGCCGGGCGCATCGACGAGGCCCGGGCGCTGATCGCCGGCGCGCAGAAGCAGCGGGCGGAGCGCCTGCACGAACTGGCCGGGCAACTGGTGGCGCGCACCAACCAGCGCATCGCCGAGAGCATGGCGCAGTCGGAACAGACCATCGAGGCGCTGCGCAGCAGGATCTTCCAGGCGGGGATCGCCCTGGTACTGGGCGGCGCGCTTCTGGCCTGGCTGCTCAGCCGCCACATCGCCCAGCCGCTGGCGCGCCTGACCGGCCTGGCCGAGCGCATAGGCCGTGGCGAGATTCCCCGCGAGCTGCCCGACGAGACCCGCCAGGACGAGGTGGGGCGTCTGGGCCAGGCCTTCGCCAGCATGGGCCAGTACCTGCGCGAGCTGGTGCAGGAGCTAAACGAGAGCATCTCGGTGCTGGCCAGCGCCAGCGAGGAGATTCTCGCGGTCACCACCCAGGTGGCCGCCAGCACCCAGGAGACCGCGACGGCGATCAGCGAGATCGCCACCACGGTGGAGGAGGTCAAGCAGACCGCGGTGCTGGCCGGCAGCAAGTCGCAATCGGTCAGCGAGAGCGCCGAACGCACCCGCCAGGTGGCGCAGAGCGGGCGCCAGTCGGTGGAGGAAAACCTGCGCGGCATGGGCCTGATCCGCGAGCAGATGCAGGTGGTGGCCGAGAGCATCATGCGCCTGGGCGAGCAGAGCCAGACCATCGGCGAGATCGTCGCCTCGGTCAACGACCTGGCCGAGCAGTCCAACCTGCTCGGCGTCAACGCCTCCATCGAGGCGGTCAAGGCCGGCGAGGCGGGCAAGGGTTTCTCGGTGGTGGCGCAGGAGGTCAAGATCCTCGCCGACCAGTCCAAGCAGGCCACCGCCCAGGTGCGCGGCATCCTCGGCGAAATCCAGAAGGCCATGACCAAGGCGGTGATCCAGGCCGAGGAGGGCAGCAAGACGGTGGAGGGCGGCTACCAGCGTGCCCAGGTCAGCGGCGACGCGATCCGCACGCTGAGCAGCAGCGTCGAGGAATCCAGCGAGATCGCCCTGCAGATCGCCGCCACCAGCCAGCAGCAGATGATCGGCATGGACCAGATCGGCAGCGCCATGGAAAACATCCGCCAGGCCAGCCAGGACAACGTGGCCGGCGCGCGCCAGGTCGACACGGCGGCGCGCAACCTGCACCAGCTGGGTCTCAAGCTCAAGGGCCTGGCGGCCCGCTTCAAGCTGTGAGCCGCGCATGACCCTGGATCGGGAGGCCCTCAGGCAGCGCCTGCTGGCCAGCTTCCGCAGCGAGGCGGCCGAGCGCCTGGCCACGCTCGCCGACCTGCTGGCTAACTGGCGCGAGGGGGGCGCTAGCGAAGATGCGATCGAGTCGCTGTTCCGCGAGGTACACAGCATCAAGGGCGCCTCCCGCGCCGCCGGGGTTGGCGAGATCGAGCAGCTCTGCCACGCCTGGGAAAGCCTACTGGGCGCGGTGCGCCACGGCGACCTGGAGCTGACCGCCGAGCGGGTCGAGCTGTGCCGCCTCACCCTGCGGCTGGTGCAGCGCCTGCATGCCGGCCAGGCGGTGGAGCGCAACGAGCTGCTGCAGGTGATCGACAGCCTCGACGACAGCGTCCAGGGCCTGGACGTGGAACTGCCCGCGGTTCCCGCCGCCGCGCCGGAAGCGCCCCAGGACCTGGCCCGGGTGCGGGTGGCCGCCGAGCATCTGGATGCCCTGCTGTACCACGGCGAGGTGCTGTTGCAGCACAAGCTGGAGGCCCAGGCCCACGCTCGCGGCCTGCAGGAGCACGCCCAGGCGTTCGACCCGCAGCGGGCCCGGCGGATGCTCGGTTCCGCGGCGCTCCGGCAGCTGCGTGACAGCCTCGACGAGATGCCCGCCAGCGCCCGTGACGGCCTCAAGAGCCTGCTCGACCACCTCGACTGGAGCCTGGCACAGCTCGATCGCCTGCATGCCGGCGCCAGCCGCCTGGCCAGGGCCGGAGGGCACCTGGCGCTGGGCCTGGGGCAACTGTCCGACGCACTCAACGGCGAGCTGCAGGCCCTGTTGCTGCTGTCCGGCAGCAGCCTGCTGGAAGGCATGCCGGCCATGGTCCAGGACCTCGCCACCCAGGCCGGCAAGCGCGCCGAACTGCGCGTGCGCGGCGAGAGTCTGCAGGTCGACAAGCGCATCCTCGACGAGCTGCGCAGCGTGCTCACCCACCTGCTGCGCAATGCCGTCGACCACGGCCTGGAAAGTCCCGACCAGCGCCTCGCGCAGGGCAAGGCGGCGGCGGGCGTACTGCAGGTGGAGCTGGTCCAGGAGTCGGCCGATCGCTTTGAACTGCGGGTCGCCGACGATGGCCAGGGCATCGACGCGCGGCGCCTGAAGGCCAGGGCAGAGGAGGTGGGCCTGCTCACCCCCGAGCAGGCCCAGGCCATGACCGAGCGCGAGGCCCTGGCGCTGATCTTCGCCTCCGGCCTGTCCACCAGCCGGATGATCACCGACATCTCCGGGCGCGGCCTGGGCATGGCCATCGTCCAGGAGACGGTGGAACGGCTCGGCGGGCGCATCGAGCTGGAGTCCACCCCGGGCTCCGGCACCTGCTTCCACCTGCACCTGCCGCTCAGCCTGTCGACCTTCCGCGCCGTGCTGGTACGCAACGCCGAGCGCACCTTCGCCGTGCCCGCGCTGGCGGTGGAGCGCTGCCTGCGCCTGCCGGCGAGCGCCATCCGCACCCTGGAGAACCGCCCCTCGGTCACCCTCGACGGCGAGGTGCTGCCGCTCTGGCCGCTGGGCGACGTGCTCGGCCTGGCGCAGCCGGCGCTGGGCGAGGGCGAGCAGACCCTGCTGCTGCTCAAGGTGCGCGGCGAGCGCTTCGTGCTGCTGGTGGACGAACTGCTCGGCGACCAGGAGATCATCGTCAAGAGCCTCGGCCGCCAGCTTGTGCGGGTGCGCAACCTTATGGGCGCGACCCAGCTCGGTGACGGCCAGCTGGTGCCCATCCTGCACCCCGGCGACCTCTACCGCAGCGCGCTGCAGGCCCAGGGCTCCAGCCTCAGCCAGCAGGCCCGGCCACGCGACGGCCAGGCGGCGCGGCGCCTGCTGATCGCCGAGGACTCCTTCACCTCACGCGGGCTGCTCAAGGCGATCCTGGAGGCCGCCGGCTACCGGGTGACCACCGCCAACGATGGCCTGGAGGCCTGGAACGCGCTCAAGCAGGGCCAGTTCGACCTGCTGGTGTCAGACGTGGAGATGCCGCGCCTGGACGGCTTCACCCTGACCAGCCGCATCCGCGCCGATCGCGAACTGGCGGAGCTGCCCGTGGTGCTGGTCACCGCCCTGCATTCCGCCGAGGACCGCGCCCGCGGCCTGGAGGCCGGGGCCAACGCCTACCTGGCGAAGAGCGGCTTCGAGCAGGACAGCCTGCTCGAAGCCATCCGCCGACTGATATGAGGAGACGGGGATGCGTGTACTGATAGTCGACGATTCGCCGGTCAGCCGCATGCTGGTACGCGCGGTGCTCGAAGGCGAGGGCTACGAGGTACGCGAGGCGGACTCCGGCGAGGAAGCCCTGCGCCTGCTCGCCGGTTTCACGCCGGACATCGTCACCATGGACGTGCACATGCCCGGCATGGATGGCTACGAGGCCACCGAGCGCATCCTCGAACAGTACGCCCTGCCGGTGGTGATCCTCAGCGCCAGCGTCGATCACCAGGCCTCGGCCACCGCCATGCGGGCGCTGGAGGCCGGCGCCCTGGCGGTGCTGGAGAAGCCCTCCGGACCCAGCGCCGAGGACTTCAACGAGCGCATCGACACCCTGCTGCGCACCCTGCGCAGCATGGCCCAGGTCAAGATCGTGCGGCGCAAGCGCCGGGTCGCTGCCGGCGCCGCCGACGAGACGCCGCCGCTGGTGGCGCAGACCGTCGCCGGCGCGCCGCAGCTGGTGGCCATCTCGGCATCGGCCGGCGGGCCGATGGCGATCAAGGCCCTGCTGCAGCGGATGGCGCCGCAGCGGTACTGGCCGCTGGTACTGGTGCAGCACATCGCGCCGGGCTTCCTGCCGAGCTTCCGCGACTGGCTGGCGAGCCTGACGGCGATGCCCGTGCTGGTTGCCGAGCATGGCCAGCGGCTGCTCCCCGGCACCCTGTACCTGGCGCCGGACGGGCATCACCTGGGCTTCGCCGTCGATCGCAGCGTGAACCTCGACGACGGTCCGCCGGAGGAGCACGTGCGACCGGCCGCCAATTACCTGTTCCGCTCGGTGGCCCGCCGCTTCGGCCGCCAGGCGATCGGCATCCAGCTGTCCGGCATGGGCCGCGACGGTGCCCAGGGCCTGGCCGAGCTGCGCCAGGCCGGCGCGCTGACCCTGGTGCAGGACCCCGCCACGGCGGTGGTCGACTCCATGCCCAGGGCGGCCATCGATCTGCAGGCGGCGAGCCAGGTACTGGCGCCGGAAGGAATAGCGGAGCTGCTCAACGCGATCGCTGTCCACATGTCCGTGGTGAATGGAAGCAAAGGGAGGGAGTGATCATGTATGCGGATGCCGAAATCCTGGTGGTGGAGGACAGCCCCACCCAGGCCACCGAACTGCAGTACATGCTCGAAGCCGTCGGCTGCAAGGTGCGGGTCGCCGGCAACGGCCGCGAGGCGCTGGAGATGGTCGCGTTGCGCAAGCCGACCATCGTCATCAGCGACATCGTCATGCCGGAGATGGACGGCTACGAGCTGTGCCGGCAGATGAAAAGCTCGGCGCAGACCCAGAACATCCCGATCATCCTGGTCACCGCCCTGGCCGACGCCCGCGACGTGGTCCACGGCCTGGCCTCGGGGGCGGACAACTTCATCGTCAAGCCCTTCGACGAGAAGTACCTGATGTCGCGCATCCGCTACTTCCTGGTCAACCTGGAACTGCGCACCCACGAGCGGGTGCAGATGGGCGTGGAGGTGGTGCTGGAGGGTGAGCGGCACTTCATCACCGCCAGCCGCCAGCAGATCCTCGACCTGCTGATCTCCACCTACGAGCAGGGCGTGCGCCTGAACCACGAGCTGCAGACCAAGCACGACGAGCTGGCCCGGACCAACTCGCTGCTCAACTGCCTGTTCCACTTCACCAGCGGCCTGACCGACGCCAAGAGCGAGCGCCACGTGATCGACGCCGCCCTGCGCCGCATCCTGGAGTTCCCCGACGCCAGCGGCGCCTGGCTGCTGCTGGCCGACGCCGGCGACCCCGGCGAGCGGGCCCACGTGGCCGGCGCCCGCGCCCGCGGGCAGAACTACGCGAAGGAGGAACTGGACCAGTGCGCCGCCAACTGCCCCTGCCGCCACGCCTGGCTGCGTGACAGGCTGTCGCAGCCGAGCAACATCGGCAACTGCCCGGCCCTGGCCGGCAAGTCCGGCGAGGGCATCCACGCCAGCATCCCGCTGCAGATGGGCAACGAGATCATCGGCATGCTCAACGTGGTCCAGCGCGACGCCAGGCCCTGGCCGGAGGAAGCGCTCAGCGCGCTGGCCTCGATCGGCCGCCAGCTGGCCATGGCGCTGGGCCGGGTGCGTCTGTTCGAGAGCATGGAGCAGCTGGTCGAGCAGCGCACCCGGGCCCTGACCAAGAGCGAGGAACTGCTGCGCAAGGTGCTCGACAGCCTGCCGGTGGGAGTGCTGGTGACCGACCAGCAGGGCCGCCTGATCATGAGCAACCCGGAGAGCAGCCTGATCTGGGGCGGGCCCCATCCCAGCGGCTCGGAGGGCTACGGTCACTACCGGGGCTGGTGGGCGGAAACCGGCGAGCGCATCACCGAGGCGGACTGGTCGATGATCCGCGCCGTGCGCCAGGGGCTGGTGTCGCGCAACGAGGTGATCGACATCGAGACCTTCCGCGGCGAGCGCAAGACCATCCTCAACTCGGCGGCGCCGTTCCTCGACGCCGACAAGGTGATCCAGGGCGCTATCGTGGTGATCCAGGACATCACCGGGCAGCGCCGCCGCGACCAGGAAATCCGCACCCGCACCCGGGCGGTGGAGGCCAGCGTCAACGCGGTGATCATCACCGACGCGCGCCAGCCGGACCAGCCCATCGTCTACGCCAACCCGGCCTTCGAGCGCATCACCGGCTATTCGGTGGACGAGGTGATGGGGCGCAATTGCCGCTTCCTGCAGGGCGACGACCATGACCAGGCCGGGCTGGACGGCATCCGCCGGGCGCTGGCGGCCGAGGAGGAGGGCGCGGCGCTGCTGCGCAACTTCCGCAAGGACGGCTCGGAGTTCTGGAACGACCTGCGGGTGGCGCCGGTATTCGACGACCGCGGCAAGGTCAGCCACTTCGTCGGCATCCTCCACGATGTCACCGACAGCAAGCGCTACCAGGAGGAACTGGAACACCAGGCCAACCACGACAGCCTGACCGGCCTGGCCAACCGCAACCTGCTGGGCGACCGCATCGGCCAGGCCATCGCCTTCGCCAGCCGTGGCAGCGGCCAGTTCACCCTGGCGTTCATGGACATCGACCACTTCAAGGTAGTCAACGACAGCCTCGGCCACGGCGCCGGCGACCAACTGCTGGTGGAGGTCGCCGAGCGCCTGCGCGGCTGCGTACGCGAGATCGACACGGTGGCGCGCCTGGGCGGCGACGAGTTCATCATCCTGCTCGCCGACACCGAGCAGCTCAGCGAACAGCTCGGCCGCATGGAGCGGATCAAGGACAGCGTCGCCCGGCCGATGCTGCTCGACGGCCAGGAAGTGGCGGTCAGCTGCAGCATCGGCTTCTGCTGCTACCCCGCCGACGGCCGCGACGCCGGCACCCTGCTGCGCAACGCGGACACCGCCATGTACCAGGCCAAGCACCAGGGTCGCAACCGCATCTGCGCCTTCATGCCGGCGATGAACGAGCAGGTCCAGGCGCGCCTGGCGATGGAGCAGCAGACCCGCCACGCCCTGCAGAACCAGGAGTTCATCGTCTTCTACCAGCCGCAGCTGGACCTGCAGAACGGCCGCCTGTGCGGCTTCGAGGCGCTGGTGCGGTGGAATCGCGGCGGCACTATGGTCTCGCCCGGCGAGTTCATCCCCCTGGCCGAGGAGACCGGCTGGATCGTCGCCATCGACTTCTACGTGTTCGAGGTGGTCTGCCGGCAGCTGGCGATCTGGCGCGAGAGCTTCAGCCAGCAGGACCTCAGCGTGGCGGTGAACTTCTCCGCCATCAGCTTCGCCGACGAGCACTTCATCGAGCACGTGCTGGGCGTGCTGCGGGCGGAGGGCATTCCCTCGCGCTGGATCAAGATCGAGCTGACCGAGACCATCCTGGCCAGCGACGCCGACGTGGTGCAGCGCAGGATGGAGCACCTGTGCGAGCAGGGCGTGCGCTTCTCCATCGACGACTTCGGCACCGGCTACTCGTCGCTCGGCTACCTCAAGCGCTTCCCGTTCAGCCAGTTGAAGATCGACCGCAGCTTTATCACCGACATCCTCTCCGAGCCGGACAGCGCCTCGCTGGCGCGCTCGATGATCTCCATCGGCCACAACCTGGGGATCAAGGTGATCGCCGAAGGGGTCGAGCAGGCCGAACAGATGAGCTTCCTGCGCGCCGCCGGCTGTGACGAGCTGCAGGGCTACTTTTATTCGCCGCCGCTGCCGCCGCTGGCCTGCATGCAGTTCCTGCAGAGCGGCGGCCCGCTCAGCCTTCCGGCCAACATCATCGACGGCAGCGCGCGCTACCTGCTGGTGATCGACGGCAACCGGGCGGCCCACGAACTGCTCAGCCGCACGCTGCGCCTGGAGAGCTACAAGGTGCTGACCGCCAGCGATGGCGCCGATGCGCTGAAGATCATGGCCACCTACCCGGTGGACGTGGTGCTGAGCGAGTTGCTGCTGGGCGACATGAGCGGCGTCGACTTCCTGCGCAGGATCAGGTCGATCTACCCGGAGGTGATCCGCATGCTGCTGACCAGCGCGGCGGAGGTGGGCAACATCCTCAAGGCGGTCAACGAGGGCGTTATCTACCGCTTCGTCACCATGCCGTGCGAGCCCGAGGACCTGCGTAACCAGCTGCGCGAGGCCTTCCAGCAGCGCGAGCTGCACCGCGAGAACAAGCGCCTGCGCCGGCTCGCCGGCGCGGCGCCGGCCGGGGTCAGGAAAGCGGATGGGCCCGAGTCAGCATCCTGGCCATCTGCAGGTGATGCTTGAGCACCGGCAGCTTGGCCCGGGCGAAGGCCTGCAGTTCCTCGTCGCCCTGTTCGGCGGCGTCGGTGTAGAGCGCCAGGCTGCTTTCGTAGCGGCGCATCTGCCAGTCCGCGTACAGGGCGTCGAAGTTGTCGCCGGCCAGCTCGCGCAACTCCGCTTCGGCCTGGGCGAGCAGGTCCTCGTCGGCCGGCACCTCCACCGTGCGGCTGCGGGCGAAGGCCTGCAGGTCGGCGTTTTCCCGGGGATGGTGGTCGATCACCTGCTGGGCGAAGGTCTTGACGTCCGCCGACTGGCTCTGGCGCAGCGCCAGCTGCGCGGCCTGGATGTCGGCCACCCGGGCGGCCACGGCCTGCTCGACGAACGTCTGCGGATCGACCTTGGGTGCGGCCAGCAGCGGTGTGGCGAAGAACAGCAGCAGCCACAGCATGGCGCCGCGCGGGGTGAAGTGTCTGGACATGGCAGATCCTCCCGTGCCGTTACGGAGTGTAGGGTTGTGACGGAGTCGGGCGGGCAGGGTTCAGCCTTTCTGTCGCCGGTGGGCGCGTGGCATCCCCGGCTGTGGGTTGAAAACCGCGCCGCGGCCCAACGCGGGTTTCACCCGCCCTACGGACGTAGGGTGCGCCGCGCGCACCGGCAACCTTGGAGCGGCTCGTTGCTGCACAGGGGGCACCCTCTGACAGCCCTTCCTCGTCACTCCCGCGCAGGCGGGAGCCCAGGTGCGGCGGCCTCTGGATTGCCGCCTACGCACGTAGGGTGCGCTGTGCGCACCGACAGCCTTGGAGCGGCTCGTTGCTGTGTAGGGGGCACCCTTTGGCAGCCATTCCCCGTCACTCCCGCGCAGGCGGGAGCTTAGGTGCGGTGGGCCTCTGGATTGCCGCCTGCGCGGCAATGACGATGTTCCTCAAAGGTGCCTAAGGCCTCGCCGCGGCGGGGTGAGAAGATCGTGTAGGGCGGGTGCAACCCGCGTGATCGGCGATGCGGGTTTCACCCGCCCTACGGCCGGGCGTGCCGCTCAGGAATAGATCGCCAAATGATGCGGGTAGTCGCCCACCCGGGCGCCGATGACCATCTCGCTGATCCAGCTGGTGAGGATCGAGGTATAGGCGCGCTGGTCGCTGTCGTTGCGCAGGGAGTGGTCGGCGCCGTCGACGATGCGGTGGGTCAGCGAGTGCGCCTTGACGAAGGCGGCGCGGTAGCTCATCAGGGTGGTGTGCGGCACGTAGTCGTCGTGCTCGGACTCCACCAGCAGCACGTCCCCCTTGAACTCGGAGCAGGCTGACAGGGCGCGGTTGCCCTGGGGCGGGACGAAGGTGCGGCGGTACTCGGCCAGCTTCTCGCGGTCGAGCATCTGCTTGGGTGATTCCCACTCGTCGTCCCAGTACAGCGCCGGCACCCGCAGCGCCAGCCACTTCACCGGCCGCAGGGTGCTGAGGATCGCCGACAGGTAGCCGCCATAGCTGGTGCCGATCACCGCGATGGCCCCGGTGTCCGTGGCCGGGTGGCTAGCCAGTCGGTCGTAGGCGGCGACCAGGTCGGCCAGGTTCTGCTCGCGGGTCACGCTCTGCTTACGCGACTGGGTCAACTCATGGCCGCGCATGTCGAAGGTCAGGCACACGCAGCCCAGCCCGGCGATGCCCTTGGCCCGCGCCAGGTCGCGCTGCTGACTGCCGCCCCAGCCATGCACGAAGAGCACGCCGGGCACCTTGGTCTGCGGCGAGACCATGGTGCCCGCGAGCACATCGTCATCCACCCGGATCTCCACTTGTTCGCTAAGGGACGGCATGGGGCTCCACCTTGACGTACTTGCTGATCCGACCGATTTCCGGCTCGTCGCCCTCGTACAGGGGCAGCGCGTCGTCGGGCGGCAGGTTCTCGCCGTAGCACTCGTAGGTCGAGGCGCGCACGCAGTCGAGCCGCGGGTCGCCGGCGAAGGCTTCCAGGGCGAAGATTTCCGCCGCGCTGGCGCCGCCGACGCGCCAGGACTGCTCCAGCACGCCGGAGCGCGGGTCGCCCCGGTCATCGACGCCCTGGGCCACGTCGTAGTTGCGCCGCGAGGCGCTGAGGCCGAAGGCGGCGAAGGCGGCGCGCTCGTAGACCTGGGCCTGGGAGACCGCCAGGCGGATCGTCTCCGGCATGTCCAGGCGCATCAGCTCGGCGTAGTCGCCGCGCACCACGGTCAGGTCGGAGCCGCCGTATACCTCCTCGCCGAGGTTGTCGCGGGTCAGCCGCTGGCTGCCGTAGTAGCTGGCGAGCTGGTCGCCGACCTGCACCTGGCCGACGCTGAAGGTGACCACTTGGTTCAGGTTCTCTTCCAGTACCAGACCCCACTCGGCGACTTCCTCGGCGTTCTGCGCGGCCAGGTGCTCGGCCAGCGCCTGGCGGTCGCGGATCACCTGCTGGCCGCGACCGGCCTTGGCCAGCACCGGCTTGAGGCGGATCGTGCCGCGTTCCAGCAGCCGCTCGCCGGCCAGCTGGGCGTCGGCCAGGTCGAACACGGTGACGCCGCCGAGGATGGCGTTGGCCACCTCCTCGGAAAACCTTCCAGACCAGCCCTCCGGCACCCGCCGCGCATGCTCGGGCAGGGGATGGGTGATGGCCTTGGTCGCCATGAACGGCCGCTCCACCATGCCGCCGAAGAAGTCCTCCGGCCCGTGGATGCCCCGCTGGCGGGCCTCGGCGACGGTCAGCGCCTCGCCGGGGATGAAATAGAAACGGCCCTGGCCGTGGTGGGCCGGGTCGAATTCACCGAGGAAGCGGGTGCCGAGCAGGGCGGCGATCTTGCGCCCGAGGATGTGGTGCACCGCCAGCTCGTGCCGGCTCACGCCGCAGTCGCCGGGCAGCAGTACCACGCCCTCCCTGGGGTTCAGCGGTCCTGCCATTTGCCGCCGCCCCGTTCGCAGTCGCTGCGGGCCTGGGTGCGATCCTCCAGGCCGTAGAAGTAGGTCACCACCTGGGCCTCGTCCGGCACGTTCGGCTCGTTGGCCGGCGGGTTGGCGCTGGACGACTTGTGGTTGGCCAGGGTCTCCTGGGTCATGGCGGCTGTACAGCTGGCGTCGTAGTCGGCCTCGCAGCGGGCCACCTTCTCTTTCTGGGTGCCCAGGGTTTCCTGGCTCTCGTTGCTGCACGACCAGTTGATCGAGCCGTCGGGCATGCCCTTGAACTCGTAGCAGCTCTCGGTCTCCACCGCCTCCACGCCGGGGCTGGCGGAGCGGGTGAGAACGTGGCAACCCTCGGCCATGGCCAGCGAGCCGAACAGGCTGCCGACCAGCAAGACAGCGATCCTGGCGATCATGAACGGCCTCCAGTGCGTTTTTCGGAACCTATGGTTTCCGAACCGGCCACGGAGGCGGAAGTTCAGACTTTCTCCCCGTCCGATACCCGAGCGATACCCGAGCCGATACCCGAGTGAGAAAAGGGGAACTAAGCGCGGCCGGGCGCGGCCTGTATCTGAGTTGGAGCCACTACACGCTCGTAGCCCGCAGGAGGGACGTTGTAATGAAACGAGATTGGGAGCTGATCAAGGCATTGATGCTGGAAATCGAGAGCCGCGAGCAGGGCCGCTACTTCATCCCCGAGGCCTTCGCCGGACACGACCTGGCGTCGGTCAAGTACCACCTGCACCTGCTCGACCAGGCCGGCCTGGTGGAGTGCGAGTTGGACGAGCCGTGGGACGGCGAGCCGTGCCTGATCGGTCGCAATCTGACCCTGCTCGGTCATGACCTGCTGGACAGCCTGCGCGAAGGCGTGGCCCGTCCGCTGCAGCCGGTTCCAATCCTGACGCAAGTGGCGGAAGTGGCCCGGGAATCGCTGCGCCGCAGTGCCTGAGGAGGTGGCGATGGCCGAGCAAGAGCGCGCGGCGGAGGCGGATGTCGCCGGCTTCCGGCAGAGCATCCTGGCCAAGCTCAAGTACGCGGTCGGCAAGGACCCGAGCAACGCCTACGACCATGACTGGTTCGAGGCGGTGGCCCTGGCCGCGCGCGACCACGTCATCGACCGCTGGGAAGAGGCCTCGGTCGAACTCGACCGGCGCGCCCAGAAGCGCGTCTACTACCTCTCCCTGGAATTCCTGATCGGTCGCCTGCTGATCGACAACCTGAGCAACCTGGGCCTGCTGGAAACCGCCCGCGAGGCCTTGGCCGAGCTGGGTGTGGACCTGGAGCGCATCCGCCAGGTCGAGCCCGACGCGGCGCTTGGCAACGGCGGCCTCGGCCGCCTGGCGGCGTGCTTCATGGAGAGCATGGCGACCCTCGGCCTGGCCGCCCACGGCTACGGCATCCGCTACGAGCACGGCCTGTTCCGCCAGGTGATCGCCGACGGCTTCCAGTTGGAGCAGACCGAGAGCTGGCTGGACTTCGGCAATCCCTGGGAATTCGAGCGCCCGGAGATCGCCTACAGCGTCGGCTTCGGCGGCAGCGTGCTGAGCCAGGTCGACGACGGCGACGTGCCGCGCCAGGTCTGGCAGCCGATGGAGACCATCCGCGCCATCGCCTACGACACCCCGGTGGTCGGCTGGCGCCGCTCGGCGGTGAACAGCCTGCGCCTGTGGCGTTCCCGCGCCGAGGAAGACCTGCACCTGGAGCGCTTCAACGCCGGCGACCATCTCGGCGCCGTCGAGGACGTGGTGCGCGCCGAAAGTATCTCCCGCGTGCTCTACCCGGCGGACAGCACCGAGGCCGGCCAGGAGCTGCGCCTGCGCCAGGAATATTTCTTCGTCTCCGCCTCACTGCAGGACCTGCTGCAGCGCCACCTGCGCGAGCAGGGCGACGTCGCCAGCCTGCCGCGGCATGCGGCGATCCAGCTCAACGACACCCACCCGGCCATCGCCGTGGCCGAGCTGATGCGCCTGCTGGTCGACGTGCACCAACTGCCCTGGTACGACGCCTGGCAGGCCACGGTGGCGACCCTGTCCTACACCAACCACACCCTGTTGCCGGAGGCCCTGGAATCCTGGCCGGTGTCGCTGATGGAGCGCCTGCTGCCGCGGCACATGCAGATCATCTACCTGATCAACGCCTACCACATCGACTCGCTGCGGGCCCAGGACATCCACGACTTCGCCCTGCTGCGCTCGGTCTCGCTGATCGAGGAGGATCACGGCCGCCGGGTGCGCATGGGTAACCTGGCGTTCCTCGGCGCGCACAGCGTCAACGGCGTCTCCGCGCTGCACACCGAGCTGATGCGCAAGACGGTGTTCCGCGACCTGCACGGCCTCTACCCGACGCGGATCAACAACAAAACCAACGGCGTGACCTTCCGCCGCTGGCTGTTCCAGGTGAACCCGGGCCTGACCGGCCTGCTGGTGGAGACCCTGGGCGCCGAGGTGCTCGACTCGCCCGAACAGGTGCTGCAGGAACTGGAGGCCCACGCCGACAAGAAGGCCATGCACCGGCGCTTCGCCGAACTGCGCCAGCACAACAAGGCGGCGCTGGCCGCCCTGGTGCAGGAACGCCTGGGCGTGGTGCTCGACACCAGCGCGCTGTTCGATGTGCAGGTCAAGCGCATTCACGAGTACAAGCGCCAGCTGCTCAACCTGCTGCACACGGTGGCCCTGTACCAGGCTATCCGCAACGACCCGGCCACCGAGTGGACGCCGCGGGTGAAGATCTTCGCCGGTAAGGCCGCGGCCAGCTACCACCAGGCGAAGCTGATCATCAAGCTGGCCAACGACATCAGCCGGGTGGTCAACGACGACCCGACGGTGCGCGGCCGGCTCAAGGTGGTGTTCATCCCAAACTACAACGTCAGCCTGGCCGAGACCATCATCCCGGCGGCCGACCTGTCGGAGCAGATATCCACCGCCGGGCTGGAGGCCTCCGGCACCAGCAACATGAAGTTCGGCCTCAACGGCGCGCTCACCATCGGCACCCTGGACGGCGCCAACGTGGAAATGCGCGAGCGGGTCGGCGGCGAGAACATGTTCATCTTCGGCATGACCGCCCAGCAGGTCGAGGAGCGCAAGCGCGCCGGCGAGCTGAACATGGCCTCGGTGATCGCCTCGTCGCCACGCCTGGAAGCGGCCCTGGAAGCGATCCGCGCCGGCGTCTTCTCGCCCGACGACCCCGCCCGCTACGTGGGGCTGGTGGACGCGCTGGTCTATGACGACCGCTTCATGGTCTGCCCGGACTTCGACGACTACTGGCTGGCCCAGCGCCGGGTCGACGAACTGTGGCGCTCGCCGGCGCGTTGGTGGCGGGCGGCGGTGCTCAATACCGCGCGGATGGGCTGGTTCTCGTCGGATCGCACCATCCGCGAATACGCCCGCGATATCTGGGGCGCGATGCCGCGCTGAGGGATGTTATCCGGGCGATGTTCCCAATGCGGGCGACACGGGCGGGCCGCGTGTTCAACCGGCACCGACATAAAAAAACGCCGTCTTCTCTCGGGAGAAGACAGCGCCTTGTTCTACCGATCGGTCGAACCATCAGCCCTGCGGGTTGATCGGGTTCTCCGGGTACCACACGTCCAGCAGCGGGCTGAGGGTGTAGCCGCTCAGCTCCTTGCGATCCTTCAACCAGGCCTCGAGCCGGGAGCGCTGCTCCTCGCTGACCGAGCCACGGCTGGACAGGCAGACGAAGCCGTAGTCCTCGCCGCCGACGTAGCCCAGGCCGTTGCCCTCGATGGCGTCGCGCAGGAAGGCATCGAGGAAATCGTCGATCTCGGCCTCGCCAAGGCCCTCGCGCAGGTCGAGGGTCAACTCGCAGCCCAGCTCCTGGAATTCGTCGACGCACAGCTTCTTGCGCAGGCGGCGGGAACGGTTGGTGGCCATAAACACTCCTAGATACTCATGATTGCAACGGGCGGCACTCTAGCAGGTTGCCGCGCCAGCTGCCCGCCCGTTCGGAAAAAAGCCCGCGCAGCCGGCTTTCAGGGCCCCGAGGACGAGATGCATGGGGCATAATGCGCGACAAAATCACTCCAGCTGCACCCTCTTTTCGCCCTTTTTTCTGCCTGGGCCCGTGCCAAATGATCAGAACGCTGCGCAACATCGTCATTGCTTCGCTCCTCCTCCCGGTCACTCTTCCCCTCTCCGCCGCCCAGGTCAGCAGCACACTGCCGGCCAAGGTGCAGCAGGCGCTCACGGCCAACAAGCTGAAGGCCGGCAGCCTGTCGCTGGTGGCCCTGCCGCTGGACGGCAGCGGCGAAGGCATCATCCACAACGCCGACGTATCGGTGAACCCGGCCTCGACCATGAAGCTGGTCACCACCTACGCCGCCCTCGAACTGCTCGGCCCCACCCACCAGTGGCGCACCGAGTTCTACGGTGACGGCCCGCTGAAGGACGGGGTGCTAAACGGCAACCTCTACCTCAAGGGCGGCGGCGACCCCAAGCTGAACATGGAAAAGCTCTGGCTGATGATGCGTGACCTGCGTGCCAACGGCGTGCAACGCATCACCGGCGATCTGGTGCTGGACCGCAACCATTTCAACCACCCGCAGCTGCCGGCCTTCAACGATGACGGCGGCGACCCGAACAAGCCGTTTCTGGTCACCCCCGACTCGCTGCTGGTCAACCTTAAGGCCGTGCGCATGGTCACCCGCACCAGTGGCGGCAAGGTCAGCGTGATGATGGAGCCGCCGCTGACCAACGTGCGCATCGACAATCAGGTCAAGGCCCTCGGCGCCGCCAAGTGCCCCGCCTGGCCGGACGTGCGCTACAACCCGGTCACCCAGTTCGACGGTACCACCCTGGTGGTGACCGGCAAGCTGAACGAGGGCTGCAGCGCGCAGACCTACCTGGCCCTGCTCGACCACCCGGGTTACGCCGCCGGCGCCGTGCGCGCCATCTGGCAGGAACTGGGCGGCAGCATCCTCGGCAAGGACCGGGTCGGCGATGTGCCCAAGAAGGCCCAGCTGCTGGCCCGCACCTTCTCGCCGGACCTGGTCGAAGTCATCCGCGACATCAACAAGTACAGCAACAACACCATGGCCCAGCAGCTGTTCCTCAGCCTGGGCCAGACCTTCCGCGATCGCGCCGACCCCGACGACGCCAAGGCCGCCCAGCGGGTGATCCGCGGCTGGCTGGCGAAGAAGGGCATCACCGCGCCGCACCTGGTGATCGAGAACGGCTCCGGCCTGTCCCGCGCCGAACGGGTCAGCGCCCGGGAGATGGCCGGCATGCTGCAGGCGGCCTGGCACAGCCCCTACGCCCCGGAATTCATCGCCTCGATGCCGCTGGTGGGCATGGACGGCACCATGCGCAAACGCCTCAAGCGCACCGGCATGGAAGGCCAGGCCCATATCAAGACCGGCACCCTGAACAACGTGCGCGCCATCGCCGGCTTCACCCGCACGGCCAAGGGCCAGAACTGGGTGGTGGTCGCCATCCTCAACGACCCACGCCCCTGGGGCGCCTCGGCCATCCTCGATCAGGTGCTGCTGGACATCTATCGACGCTGAGTCGCGGTTATAGGCTTGCTCATCGTCGCAGATGTGCACGGCACACCCTGGCGGAGGGTCAGTTTCGCTCCGGGAGTGCCGCGCGCACCAGCACTCAGCCCTTGCGCCAGTTGAGTATCAGCAGGGTGACGGCACCGCCGACCAGCCCCCAGAAGGCGGAACCGATGCCCAGCAGCGTCATGCCCGACGCGGTGATCATGAAGGTGATCAGCGCCGCGTCCCGTTCGGCCGGCACCTGCATGGCCTGGGCCAGGCCGTTGACGATGGAGCCGAGCAGGGCCAGCGCGGCAATGGACAGGATCAGGGCGCTCGGCAGGGCGGCGAACAGTGCCGCGAGGGTGGCGGCGAAGATGCCGGCGATGCCGTAGAACAGCCCGCACCAGAGCGCGGCGGTGTAGCGCTTGCGCTTGTCCTCGTGGGCCTCGGCGCCGGTGCAGATGGCAGCACTGATGGCCGCCAGGTTGATGCCGTGGGAGCCGAACGGTGCGAGCAGCAGCGAGGCGAGCCCGGTGCTGGCGATCAGCGGCGAGGGCGGGACCTGGTAGCCGTCGGCGCGCAGCACGGCCAGGCCGGGGATGTTCTGCGAGGCCATCGCCACCACGAACAGCGGTATGCCGATGCTGATTGCCGCGCTCAGGGAGAAGCTCGGCGTGGTCCAGACCGGCACCGCCACCTCCAGCTTGAAGTGGCTGAAGTCGAGCATGCCCTGCGCGCCGGCCAGGACGCCGCCGACCACCAGCGCCACCATCACCGCGTAGCGCGGCACCAGCCGCTTGCTGATCAGGAAGCTGAAGAACATTGCCAGCACCAACGTGGTGCTGGTCTGCGCGGCGACGAATATCTCGCTGCCGATGCGGAACAGGATGCCGGCCAGCAGCGCCGCCGCCAGCGAGCCGGGCAGGTGGCGCATGACCCGCTCGAAGGCGCCGGACAGGCCGAGCAGGCTGAGCAGCACGGCGCACACCACGAAGGCGCCGACCGCCTCGGGGTAGCTCACGCCGGGCAGGCTGGTGATCAGCAGGGCCGCGCCGGGGGTCGACCAGGCCACCACGATGGGCGTGCGGTAGCGCAGCGACAGGGCGATGGTGCACACCGCCATGCCGATGGACAGCGCCCACAGCCAGGAGGAAATCTGCGCGGCGCTGAGCCCGGCGGCCTGGCCGGCTTGGAACATCAGCACCAGCGAACTGGTGTAGCCGGTGAGCGCCGCGACAAAGCCGGCCACCACGGCGGAGGGCGAGGAGTCGGCGAGCGGGCGAGGGCGGCTGGAAGTGTCCATGGCTTCCGTGGCGTCGTTCATCAGAAGGTACCCTTGACGTCGGCCAGGATAGGGTAGAGCGAGGCCACCAGCAGCAGGGCCATGCCGATGTTGAACGCGCGCAGCACGCGCGGCCGGTCCAGCCAGCGGCGCAGCAGGCTGCCGGCCACCGTCCATAGGCCGACGCTGGGGCAGTTGACCAGGGCGAACAGCGCGGCGATCAACAGCACGTTGACCAGGAAACCTTCCTGCGGCGTGTAGGTGGTGATCGCGCCGATGGCCATGATCCACGCCTTGGGGTTGACCCACTGGAAAGCCGCGGCCTGGAGGAAGGTGAACGGCTTACCGGTGCTCTTGCCCTCGGCGTCGGGGGCGCCCGAGCCGGCGATCTTCCAGGCCAGGTACAGCAGGTAGGCGGCGCCGAGGTAGCGCAGCGCGGTGTACAGCGGCGGGAAGCGCTCGAACAGCTGGCCGAGACCGAGGCCCACGGCCGCCACCAGCACCATGAAGCCGAGGCTGATGCCGAGCATGTGCGGCACGCTGCGACGCACCCCGAAGTTCACCCCCGAGGCGAGCAGCATCATGTTGTTGGGGCCGGGCGTCACCGAGGTGACGAAAGCGAAGAGGACGAAGGCGATCAACAGTTCCAGGGTCATGGCGGTTCTCCGTGAATGCTGGCAGCCTATGCGCAGCCCGTCCGGGCGTCGCCGTACAGCGGCACCGACAATCGCCGGTACAGTCGCGCGGGATCGGCGAGGCTCGAATCACTGTTCCCATCACAGCAAGGAAGTGGCATGGACCCGAACAATCCCTACGCGGCACCCCGGGTGGAACTGATCGACGCTCGTCGGCCCCAGCAGTTGCCGGGCTGGAGCTCGGGCCAGCTGCAGGTGCTCGGCTGGCTCAACCTCGCCTACCTGGTCGCCACCGTTGCAGTGATCGGCCTCGCCTTCGCCCCGGAACTGAAGATGACGGGCGACTGGCTGAGCGTGGCCAGTACGCTGCTGGGCAGCTACCTGGTGGTGCGCCTCAAGGCCTTCCTGGAGGCGCGCTTCGGCGCCACCGGCCTGACCTGGCCGGTGTGGCTGAGCGTGGGATTGAGCCTGGTGCTGGAGGCGGTCCAGCTGTACTGGGGCGACGACGCGCTGGCGGAGCTCAGCCTGCAGTCGGCCCTCTACTTCGGCCTGCTGGCGCTGCTCGGCCTGGTCATCCTGTGGCTCGGCATCGCGCTGCTCAGGATCACCGATGCCTATCCCGTCGTGCGCGTGCTGGCCTGGCTCAACATTGCCAGCGGCGTGCTGGTGGCCTCGGTGATCCTGATGCTGGTCGGGGTGCTGCCGATGCTGGCGGCCATGGTCGCCAGCGCCCTGGTGTTCTTCCAGGGCGCCAGGGAGCTGAAGGGCGGCCAGGCGGCCTGATCAGTTCTCGTCGCCCGCCAGGCGGGCCCGGCCCAGCGCCTGGTTGATCGCCAGCCAGGCCTGCACCGCCGGCTCGCCGGCCTCCCGGAACACCCGGGCGAGCAGCCGCGACTGCTCGCGCCGCAGGGCCTGCTCCAGCCTGGCACCTTCGGCGGTGAGGCCGAGCTGGCGTTTGCGCTTGTCGTCGCTGGCGGCCACGCTCTCCACCATGGACATCTCCTGCAACTGGCGCAGCGGCGTGTTCAGCGCCTGCTTGGTCACGCCCAGGTATCCCAGCAATTCCTTCACGCTCAGCCCGGGGTGGCGCGCGATGAAGAACAGGATGCGATGGTGCACGCGCGACAGGCCACGGCGCGCCAGCATCTCGTCGGCCTTGGCGGTGAACGCCTGATAGCCGAAGAAGAAGGCTTCCATGGCGATCTGTTGGGAACTTGGCTTTTTCAGGTCAAGCATATTGACGTATCTGTCCTGGCCGTCGTAGTTTCGGTCAAACAGTTTGACCCAATTCATCCTGCCTGTGCTACCGGTGACTCCCATGGCCTTCTCCGAACGCGTTGCCCGCCTGAAAAGCTCCCTGATCCGTGAAATCCTCGCCGCGGCGCAACGTCCGGAGGTGATGTCCTTCGCCGGCGGCCTGCCGGCCGAGCCGATGCTGCCGAAGGTGGACTGGAGCGAGATGCCGGCCTCCATCGGCCAGTACGGCATGAGCGAGGGCGAGCCGGCGCTGCGCGAGGCCATCGCCGCCGAGGCCAGCAAGCTGGGCGTGCAGTGCGATGCCAGCCAGGTGCTGATCACCTGCGGCTCGCAGCAGACCCTGGACCTGGCCAGCAAGCTGTTCATCGACCCGGGCACCGAAATCCTCGTCGAGGGGCCGACTTACCTGGCCGCGCTGCAGTCCTTCCAGCTGTTCGGCGCCGACTGCCTCACCGTGCCCCAGGAAGCAGACGGCCCGCAGCTGGAGGCCCTGCGCGAGTGCCTGCAGAAGCACAAGCCGGCCTTCGCCTACCTGATCCCCACCTTCCAGAACCCTTCCGCCGTGCGCTACAGCGAGGCCAAGCGCGACGCGGTGGCGGCGCTGCTCGACGAATTCAACGTCACCCTGATCGAGGACGAGCCGTACCGCGAACTGGTGTTCGACGCCGGCAGCGCAACCCCCATCGTCAGCCGCCTCAAGCGCGCCAGCTGGATCTACACCGGCACCGTGTCCAAGACCCTGCTGCCGGGGCTGCGCGTCGGCTTCCTGATCGCCACCCCGGACCTGTTCCCGCACCTGCTGCGCCTGAAGCAGGCCGCCGACCTGCACACCAACCGCATCGGCCAGTGGCAGGCGCTGCAGTGGTTCGGAACCGAGAAGTACCGGGCCCACCTGGCCGAGCTGCGCGACTTCTACCGGGTGCGCCGTGACGCCATGCAGGTGGCGCTGGAGGAGCATTTCGGCGACCTGGCGACCTGGCAGGTGCCGCAAGGCGGCCTGTTCTTCTGGCTGACCCTGAAGAACACGCTGGACACCCGCACCCTGCTGCAGCCGGCCATGGCGCAGAACGTCGCGTTCATGCCAGGCGAGCCGTTCTTCAGCGAGCCGGACGACAACCTCGGCCATCTGCGGCTGAACTTCAGCCACGTGCCGCCGGAGCGCCTGGGCGAAGGCCTGCGCCGACTGGCCGCCGTGATCCGCGAAGCGCAGGAGGGCCGCTAGTCATGTTCAAGGTCTACGGCGATTACCGTTCCGGCAACTGCTACAAGGTCAAGCTGATGCTGCATCTGCTCGGCCACGAATATCAGTGGCTGCCGATCGACATCCTCAAGGGCGAGACCCAGACCGCCGAGTTCCTGGCCAAGAACCCCAACGGCAAGATTCCGGTGCTGGAACTGGAAGACGGCACCTTCCTGTGGGAGTCCAACGCCATCCTCAACTTCCTGGCCGACGGCAGCGAATTCATCCCGAGCGAGCCGCGCCTGCGCACCCAGATGCTGCAATGGCAGTTCTTCGAACAGTACAGCCACGAGCCCTACGTGGCGGTGGCCCGCTTCATCCAGCTCTACCAGGGCCTGCCGGAAGCGCGCAGGGCCGAGTACGAGGAATGCCACGTGCGCGGCTACAAGGCGTTCAAGGTGATGGAGCAGCAACTGCAGCGCACGCCGTACCTGGTGGGCGAGCACTACACCCTCGCCGACATCGCCCTGTACGCCTACACCCACGTGGCCCACGAGGGCGGCTTCGACCTCTCCGGCTTCCCGGCGATCAACGCCTGGCTCGAGCGCGTCGCCAGCCACCCACGGCACGTGGCGATGCTCGACTGACGAAAAAACCGGCCTAGGCCTTGCGCGAT
The DNA here is from genome assembly GCF_029837675.1 of Pseudomonas sp. GD04015. Lineage (NCBI taxonomy): Bacteria > Pseudomonadati > Pseudomonadota > Gammaproteobacteria > Pseudomonadales > Pseudomonadaceae > Pseudomonas > Pseudomonas sp. GD04015. Next base: position 40,176 of record NZ_JAOEEE010000006.1, read on the forward strand.
CGACTTAGCGAGGCCACTTCTCCGTCATCGGTTCCCCGTCGGCAAGCCAACCCAACGCCTCTATCGAACGGAAGGCCTGGGCCGCGGAACGCTCGACCTCGGACGGACAGAAGGTTGGCGTCGTCGAGGGTGGTGGGGTGGATGATAAAGGGCATGGGGGACTAAAGCGGTATGACAGAGCAACCTGAACGCCGTGTCGGTCGAACCTGGCACCCTGAACCGAAAAGATCTGAACGGCTGCTGGGAGTTTGATAGGCGGTAGAGTCGGTAGAGCGCTATCGCAAGATCTGCAATAGCGCTCTATTCAGTAAGCTTATAGTGGCTTCCGCAATAGATCATCCAGAATGCTGATGGTGCTATTGCAGCTATCCCATTGCTTTGCCTTGATCAAAGAGATGAATTCGCGAGCCGCCCTACTTATCTCTGTAGAAAATTCAGATAGCTCTCCAGAGACGAGCGCATTGGCATGGAAAAAGTATATTTTGCCATTGCTTACTTCTACGGAGATTGGCTCTGGCTCTTCTAGAATTGAGATATTTGCCGAGCCCTCTTTGGTGGGCAGCGATGAAAATTGCAGTAGAGACAATAGCCATGAATCAATGTATGTATTCTCTATGCGAATCTCGCCTTGATCGTCACAAATTTTCAGGTCTCCAAGTGGCTCCGAATCTGTTGGGCTTGATGGGTCCAGCAGGTACTCAATCTTGAACATGGATTAGTCCACTATGTAAACAGTTCTAATATTATTCGATGAGTTGACCATAACTCTTACTGGAACGGACTTCCCTCCGATTGTAGCATTTGTTTGATAAGCGGATCGGCCGCCAGAGGCACCAACAAAATTACTCGGATTACTTGCTGTTCTTTGCCCTAGATTGACTTGGTTCTGCAAGGTAAAGGCTGGATCCAGCTGCTGGAACTGTGGCAGATGCTTTCCAGTGTGTTTCAAATTTTTGTTGCTGATTCCTGGGCATTGATCTGGGTTGAAATCTTGTTTGCATATAGGATCGTTAGGGTAGAGCAAGCAGTAGTCTCCATTCCCTCCACCGGCAGACGCAGTGCTACTCCCACCTGTGGGTGTGGACCCAGTCATTAGCATTGATGACCCGACAAGAGCTGTCCCTGTAAGAGCTGTTCCTGTCAGTAAAACGCCTGTGCCGGTGGAGGCTGTCGTCCCTGTGCCTGCGAAAAGGAACCCTAAGAACCAAACTGCCCGACCGTCTGGGTCGAAGTTGTTGATCGGATTCTGATAGGTATACCCGTAAGTATTTAGCCCACCCTCAAGCCCAATCGGATCACTCTCGACATACCGCCCAGTCTGCGGGTCGTAATCCCTGAAGTAGTTGTAGTGCAGCCCACTCTCGCTGTCGTAGTACTGCTCCGGGAAGCGCAGGTTGACGATGGTCGCCAGGCCGTTGCCATCCGGGTCTTGAGAGGGTGAGGTTTCGCCAAACGGCGTGCTGTCCCAGCGCCACACCACCTGACCGCCCGCATTGGAAGCACGACGAGGCGTTGCCAGGTGATCGGTGTGGAGGAAGATAATGTCCCCGCCTGCCTCCACTTGTGCCAACGGTTGTCCGTCGAGCCAGATGTAATCGCGCAGCCTGGCGCTTGCGTTGGTTTCAGCAATCAGCTCGCCGTCCAGGCCATAGTGGTAGAGGGTGGTACCGCTGTTGGTAATCTTCTGCACGCGCTGACCGAGTCCGTTGTAGACATAGGTCGCCACAACGAGCCCGTGCTCCAGCACCTGATACAGGCGATTGGCCGAGTTGTAGGTGAGTGTCCGCAAACCATGGCTGGTTCGGTTGCCAGCTTCATCATGGCTGACCGGCGACCCTGCTCGACTGAGCAGGCGGTTGGAGGCATTGAAGTAGTCATGCTGATACGTCGCCCCGTTGAGGGTTTCACTCAGGCGGTTGCCGTTCTTGTCGTATGTGTACGAGGCGGGCGACAGGTTGCCGATAGTGAAACCATCCAGGCGGTCAAGCTCGTCGTATTCGAACTGATCGGTGCCTGCTGGAGACTGGCGAAGCGTCAGGTTGCTGTTCCAGTCGTATTCGTGGTTCCAGACCTCGCCCGCGAGATTGATCTGCTTGAGCCGGCCCGACAGGTCATAGCTGCGCGACTCCACCAGACCATTGCCAAAGAACTGTGCTGTGGGCAGCCCATCGGCCCGGTAGTTACGGCCACTGATCAGGGCCTTCTGCTGCCCATCGACGATGGCCCTGACACCGATGACTCTGCCCAGGTCATCCCGGGTATAGGTCGCCTGTGTCCCGGAGGAGGCCGTGACCTGACTGACCCGATTGCCTGCGTCATAGGTGTACTCGGTGATAAAGCTTCCCCACGTCCCGCTGCGGGTGTGCTTGAGGACATTGCCGAAGCCATCATGCTCGAACACCTGGGTGCCGCTGCCATCGATGACCTGGCAGCGACGCCCGATCGAGGTCGGGCAGTCGTAGCCGAATTGCACATCCTCTGCCGATCCGGGGTAGTCGACGGCGGTGACGCGATTGAGGGCGTCATAGCTGAAGAGTGCGGTAACTCCACGTGCATCCTGACGGCTGATCAGATTGCCAGCGGCGTCATAGGCGTAATGCGTGAGGCCACGATCCGGTGAGTCTTCGGAGAGTCGGTTACCGAGGTCATCGTAAGCGTAGGTAGTCACTGCATTGTTGGGCGCTGCGACGGCAATGACTTGGTCATTGACGTCGTAGTCGTAGCTGGTGATACCGAACCTCACATCAGTAGTGCGGAACAGCCGATTGAGGCTGTCGTACTCGTGATGGGTGGCAAGGGTGCCACCCGCTGCGTTGGTATTGGGATCCTTCTCGGAAAGCAGATTGCCCACCGCATCGGAGACCAATGTCGTGATGCTGGTCCGGGTCGCATCGATGTCATTGTTGAGGCTCTGGACGCGGTTACGCAGGTCGTATGCGTAGCTGCGGCTGTTCACCTGAGTGCCGTCGGGGTTGAAGAGATCTTCCTTCGTGCGATTGCCCCGAGAGTCGTAGTCGTACTCAACCTTGTTGCCATGCGAGTCGGTGACACTACGCAGCTTGCGAGCGGCATCGTAGGTGTAGGTCAGTTGCACGCCATCCGGCTGAGTGACGGTGGCGATGTCTCCGGCGGGGGTATAGGTAAGCGCCGTGGTGCGCGAAGCCCCGCCGCTGGAGGCCACGGTCTGGCTTACCCGGCCAACAGGATCGTAGGTGTAACTGGTGGTGAGCCCATTGGGAGCAACGATGCGTCCGACACGGCCAGCCGCATCGTAGTCTTCGTATCGGGTGATCTGGCCGAGGGCATTGGTAACGGTACGCAGCTGACCGCAGTTGCCGCCGGTGTTGCAGAGGTAGTAATCGTACCGGGTGACATCGGCCACATCGGTACGGGGGCCGTCGATTTCGGATACCTGGCCATTCAGGTTATAGGTCACACCTACCGTGCGAGAGACCGACGCACCTGTCGGCGTATAGCCGGACTGCGTGATGCTGGTTGGCAGGCTTGGAAAGCGGATGTCCTGATAGCTGATGGCTGTACGCGATTTCTGCCCGGCGTACACGCTGGGCTTCTCAACCAGGGTAGGGAGATCGCTCAGGTCATTCAGGTACTGGTAGGTCGTGGTGCGAGCCTGAGGCGTACCGTCCGCCTCGGTCATGCTGGTGCGGTGGTAGGTGTCGTAGGTGTAAGAGGTTTTGTTGCCGCGCTCATCAGTTACCGAAGTTAACTGTCGGCTGGAGAGGTCATAAGCGAGTGCCCGCGTGCCATAAGGACCCACCTCGCGAGATACAAAACGTTGACCTGCTTGAGGCTGCACGAAGTGGTAAGTGGTAGCGGTTCCGTTTGCATCTTTCACTGTAGTTGTGGCATTGGAATTATAGGCAAGCGTATGACGCTCCATGCCTCCCGCATGCTCAGTCGAGACTGCACGCCCCAGATTGTCATAGCCAAAGGTACTGTAGCGAATACCGTTAAATGAAACACCCGTCAGATGACCAAGAAAGACGGAATCCTCGTAGTGATAACTGCGAACATTGCCATCTGGCTGAGTGACACTCACTAGGTAGTTATCGGCATAAGCAAATTGTACGTGGCGACCGGTGTTGTCAGTGACAGCTGCCAGCTTTGCATCCGGATGGTAAGTGAATGTGAGCTTATGCCCATGGGCCTGTTACCTGTTGGAGGTGTCCAGCAGGATCATAAGTAAGACTGACAGTCTCTCCAGTTGCCGATTCCCTTCGAAGCCAACGGCCGTCGCTACCAAAGCTGTCGGTTACACCATCAGGATGAGTAACAAACCAATTACTACCAGTTCGGCGCGCTTGTCTACCAGTGCCCCAATCAGAAACATAGACTCCAGGCTGAAGAAATCGGAACGTCTCGAACTGCCCGCTTGCCCAGCTAATGCCATAGAGGTTATTCGCGCTTGCTGCGATAAGTCGTGCTGAATATGAATGGGTCCAACCAATGCCTAATGAGCTCTCATGCTGGGAGACATGGAGAGAGTTATAAGAGCGGGTAAAGTCTAGCCCCGTACGCGGCCCCAAATCACTAAAGTCGCGTTCTGTTTCGTTTTTATTGCCGTTAGCGGGGTTGCAGGGGTTGCCAATCTGCGGGTTTCGATGCTGATCACATGGGGAGGCTATTGCCTTGCTTGTAATTGTTCCCTTGGTAGGATTTTGACAGCCTTCAGACAGAAGTATGTATTGCTGACCGGAGGGCTTTTGAAGTGCCTCTGTATATTCGACATGTTCAAGCTTGTGGTTGGCTGGGCAGCTTAAGTCTTTGTTGCGTATGAGAAAGGTGCTGGCCTTGGACGGCTTCGATTGATTAGGGCAGCTAACCTCGATGATGTAATCTATGCGTTCCTCGGCGCTCCCTCCCCAGTACAAGACATACTCTGGCCCAGCGGGGATATTGGGGTATATGGGGTGCCAGTCACTTGATGGGTACACATCGACAATACAATTAGCGTTGGTACCGTTTTTTGTAGTCCATTCATACAACTTCTGGGCTGCTTGCTGCTCGCTGTCGTACCACTCGCTAGTTGTCTGAAGCTGGGCACGATATTGCCATGCGCTAAGGGACGCTGGGACAGGAGGGACCCGATATCGTCGACTGCTTCTATTGGCGAGGTGCGAAAACTGCAGCTTTTCATACATCGAGACTTGGCCCCCAACAGTCGTGACAGGTTGCCCTCGCATAGCCTCTTCTGCCGCCTCTAGCGACTTGAATGTTCCCCCTAGACTAGCAACCGTAAACTCTACTGCTTCGGGAGTAGCCGCGATAGCAAGGGAAGGAGTGATTGCAATGCAGAGACTCGATACAAGCCCGATAGGTATAAGCAGTAGAAGAAGACGAGATAGTAAAAGCTTCATTATCAGAAACATCCCTGTAGAAATTGGATGTGAGAGATTGCATGTGCAGAAGTCTCTCTGACTAGCACTTCCTTGATGTGCTCAGTGAGGCTGGGCATAAGCTTGGTGAGACGGAATATTCAACGTTTCTTAGGGATGGGTACCTTCTCGGCAAGCGTACTAATCAACTGCCAGTGCATAAACAATTTAGAATAGTGGAGTCAGCTGAAATTTTGGGCCAGTCAAAACTCAAAACCTGCGGGCGGAGCGGGCATCCTTGCCGACACAGCCGTGCTCACGTGGGCGCGGTCAATGTTGCTTGCACAATGACTGCCGAAGCCGGCTTTCTTTACCATGTTCAGTCTTTGATCAGGCTGAGGAATTCGCTGCGGGTGGCAGCGTTCTCGCGGAACTCACCGAGCATCACCGAGGTGACCATGGAGGAGTTCTGCTTCTCCACGCCGCGCATCATCATGCACATGTGCTGGGCCTCGATGACCACGGCCACGCCCTGGGCACCAGTGACCTGCTGAATGGCCTCGGCGATCTGCCGGCTGAGGTTTTCCTGGATCTGCAGGCGGCGGGCGTACATGTCGACGATGCGCGCCACCTTGGACAGACCGAGCACCTTGCCCTTGGGCAGGTAGGCCACGTGGGCCTTGCCGATGAAGGGCAGCAGGTGGTGCTCACACAGGGAATACAGCTCGATGTTCTTGACCAGCACCATCTCGCTGTTGTCGGAGCTGAACAGCGCGCCGTTGGTGACTTCCTCGATCGTCTGCTGGTAGCCGCGGCAGAGGTACTGCATGGCCTTGGCGGCGCGTTGCGGAGTGTCGAGCAGGCCCTCGCGGGAAACGTCCTCGCCGAGTTGGCCGAGAATCGCGGTGTACTGCTGAGCCAGTTTCTGAGTGCTAGATTCCATGAGGTTTCCAGGGCTGTTGAAAGAGTTCCGTATCGTCCGTCCGCGCGGCCGGCGCACTGCGGGCGGCGGCCCGGCGCGGATGACCACGCAGGCAATGAAGCTCCGCATCATACCCGCCCGCGGACGCGGAGTCGCGCAGGCCGCACGTGTATCGTGCATCCGGCCGCGACCGCAGCCATGATTCAATTGCAACAAGTGGCAAGCCAGGCGGCTCGAAAGGCTACCGGCATGTCGCCATCGGATCACGCGGCCCAGCGCCGAATAACAAGGAGAAAGGCAATGAGCATTCCGTTCTGGTGTGTGTTTATCGCGGCCCTGCTGATCTACGCCGCCAAGCTGCCCGTGGCGCGGGCGATGAACGCCGAGTCCGGCGGCTATGACAACCACAACCCGCGCGCCCAGCAGGCCCGGCTCACCGGCCTCGGCGCCAGGGCCCACGCGGCGCATCTGAACAGCATCGAGATGTTCCCGCTGTTCGCTGCCGGCGTGCTGATGGCCCACACCACCAACGTGTTCGGCTGGTGGGTGGACCTGTTGGCGATCCTGTTCATCGTCGCGCGGGTGCTCTACCTGCTGTTCTACTGGCGCGACCTGGCCTGGCAGCGCTCGCTGGTGTGGACGGTGGGCCTGGTCTGCTGCCTGCTGCTGATGCTCAGCCCGGCGCTGCGCTGGTTGCTCGTGACGGTCTGAAACGACGAAGCCCGCCGAGATGGCGGGCTTCTTTCATGCGGTGCCTCAGCGGCCCTGGACGGCGTCGCCTATCTCGTCGGCGGCGCCTTTCGCGGCATCGGACGTGTCTTCGGCCGCCTCATCCAGGCGTTCGCCCAGCGTGGGTTCGTGGCCCGTGGCCTGGTCGACCTTCTTCTCGATGGCCTCGCCGGTGTCCTCGGCGGCATTGCCGAGCGACTCCATGGCTTCGGAAACGTTTTCCTTGGCCGATTCCATCTTGTCTTCCGGAGTCTTCTCGCAGGCGGCCAGACCCAGGGTCATGGCGAGGAGGAGGGCGTAGGTAAGGGGCTTGTGCACGATTCGATCTCCTGTTCGATGCGGATGCGCGTGTACGGCACCCGTCTCGCTTGGAGCGAAGCGGCGCAGGTGAAGTTCCTGAGGGGAGGGGACCGATGCCCGCGGCTGGCGCGGGCATCGGCGGGAATCACTGCTGTTGCTGGCCGGCGGGAGGCGGCGGGGCGGGGATGGTCGGGTTGGCCGGCGGCACCGCCTCGTTGTTCTCCTTGGCGCGCTCACGGGCCGCTTCGTCCGCCGCGCGGGCGGCGTCGTTGCTGTGCTCGGCGGCGTCCTTCAGCGATTCGCGGGCTTCCTCTTGCGCTTCGCGCGCCTCTTCCGCCTTGTCTTCGGACGGTTTGTCGCAGGCGGCGAGGCCAAGCGTGGCAGCGAGCATGAACGCATAGGCGATTGGTTTGTGCATGGGCTGTTTCTCCTTGTGGTAAGGCCATCGCTCTTTCGAGACGGCCCCCGCGGGGAAGGTTCAGACTGTTTTGCCCGCGGCTATGTGCGCGGCGGCCGCGCCGCTATCATGGGCGGATTTTCCGCATCGCCACGAGGTATCGACGATGAGCGACAACGCCGTTCTGCAGAGGGCCCAGCGCTTCCTGTCCGCCCTGCGCCACTGCCAGGTCCTGGGCCTGAGCGTGCACGAGGCCGGGCCGGAGGGGCTGACCCTGCGCCTTCCCTACAGCACCCAGATCATCGGCAACCCCGAGAGCGGGGTGATCCACGGGGGCGCCATCACCACCCTGATGGACACCACCTGCGGCATCTCGACCGTCTGCGTGCTGCCGGAATTCGAGATCTGCCCGACCCTGGACCTGCGCATCGACTACATGCGCCCGGCCCAGCCGCACATGGATGTCTATGGATTCGCCGAATGCTACCGGGTGACCGAGAACGTCATCTTCACCCGCGGCTACGCCTACCAAGACGACCCGGCCGAGCCGATCGCCCACGTGGTCGGCGCCTTCATGCGCATGGGCAAGCCGGGCGGCCCGAAGACGCCCGCCCAAGGAGCCGCGTGATGACCTCGCTGAACTTCAACGCGCTGGTGCGCGAAGCCCACGAGAAGAACGAGTACGACGCGCTGATCAGCCTGATCCCCTATGCGCGGATGATCGGCATCGAGTGCCTGCGCCTGGGCGACGACATGGTATTCCGCCTGCCGGCGAACAAGGACAACATCGGCAATCCGACCCTGCCCGCGCTGCACGGCGGGGTGATCGCCGGCTTCATGGAGCATGCCGCGATGCTCCACCTGCTGATGTTCATGGGCATCCCACATTTGCCGAAAATCATCGACTTCTCGATAGATTACCTGCGCGCCGGTCATTATCGTGACACCTACGCCCAGTGCCAGGTCTGGCGCCAGGGACGCCGGGTGGCCAACGTCGCCATCACGGCCTGGCAGACCAGCCAGAGCGAACCCATCGCCACCGCCCGCGCCCACTTCAAGGTCGACGAACCCTGATCGGAGCGGGCACATAACAACAAGGAACTCGAATGGATGCGTTGCTGATCCTCGGCGGCCTGCTGCTGATTCTCGCCGGCCTGGTGTGGCTGGTGATGCGGGCCTTCTCCACCAGCCTGCTGTGGGGCTGGGGCAGCCTGATTCCTCCCATCACCCTGATCTACGCGCTGCGCCACTGGCGCAGCGCCAGGCAGGCCGTGATGCTGGCCGCCCTGGGTATCATCCCGCTGGTGGTGGGCATGGTGCTGATGGCCAGCCAGGATGCCGCCCGCCTCGAGGCGATTCTCAGCCTGCGCTGGCTGAAGGAGCCGCCCAAGGCGCCGGCGGAGCTGGAAATCCGTCTGTATGGCGAACTCAACGGCGAACCCTTCGCCCCGCAGTACGCCGAGCTGATCGACGGCGTGCTCAGCCTGCGTGAAGGCGAGGACTTCTTCGCCCGCCGCGAGGTGGCGATCCGCCTGCCGAGGACGCAGAAGACACCGGTGCAGCTGGACGTGCTGCCGGAAGACACCGGCGGGCCGGAAGTGGAGATCAGCTGGCTGCTGCCCGACCAGGACCTGCCCGAGGCCCGGCGCCTGAGCCGGGGCTACACCCTGCACCTGAACCTGCAGCCGCTACCGCCGAACAAGCTGCAGGGCGACTTTCACCTGGTCCTGCCGCCGTCCTTCAAGACCAGCCTGAGCGGCCGCCTGGAGCTGTTCGCCGACCGTCTGCGCTACCAGCACGGGCGCCTCGATGCCCGCTTCGACTCGCGGGAGACCCTGGCCAAGGTCATCGACGACTACCTGCAGCGCCGTTTCGCCACCCGCCTGGTGCAACTGGCCGAGCTGCCGGAGGTGAGCTTCCCGGCCACCCGCCTGCCGATCACCGTCCAGGCGCGGATCAACGGCAAGGAACAGAGCCTGGACCTGGTGCTGGAAAAGACCGCGCTGGGCTGGCAGGTGCAGGGCGACAACCATCCGCCGCTGGACGAGACGCGCACCGCGGAGCCGAGCAAGGTGGCCGAGCCGGCGGCGGCCGAGGTCGTGGCGGCGCAGAACCCCCGTCCTGCGCTGGACCGCCGCCAGCGCTTCTCCCTGCCGCGCCTGCAGCGCAACCCGGAGCAGTACCGCAACCTCGCGATGCGCGTGAGCAAGGCGGGCGGCGGCACGGTGGAGGGGCGCTTCGTCGGCCTGGATGCCGATGGCAGCCTGCGCCTCATCCAGCAGATCGGCAGCGGCGGCGGCCAGGCCAGCTTCAGCTTCAGGCCGGAAGACATCGGCGGCATCGAACTGCTGGAGCCCTGATTTTCGCAAGGCCTTGAAATCCCTCCCGAACACCCCATCTGTATGACACCCGCCGCCATCGCGCGGCCTGTCATGCATGTGGAGTTCGACGACCATGAGTGTGGAGACTCAAAAAGAAACCCTGGGCTTCCAGACCGAGGTGAAGCAGCTGCTGCACCTGATGATCCATTCGCTGTATTCCAACAAGGAAATCTTCCTCCGCGAACTGATTTCCAACGCCTCCGACGCCGCCGACAAGCTGCGCTTCGAAGCGCTGGCCAAGCCGGAACTGCTCGAAGGCGGCGCCGATCTGAAGATCCGCCTGTCCTTCGACAAGGACGCCAGGATCGTCACCCTCGAAGACAACGGCATCGGCATGAGCCGCGAGGACGTGATCGCGCACCTCGGCACCATCGCCAAGTCCGGCACCGCCGACTTCATGAAGAACCTCACCGGCGACCAGAAGAAGGATTCGCACCTGATCGGCCAGTTCGGCGTGGGCTTCTATTCGGCCTTCATCGTCGCCGACAAGGTGGACGTGTTCACCCGCCGCGCCGGCCTGCCCGCCACCGAGGGCGTGCACTGGTCGTCGAAGGGCGAGGGCGACTTCGAGGTCTCGACCATCGACAAGCCCGAGCGCGGCACCCGCATCGTCCTGCACCTGAAGAGCGGCGAGGAAGAGTTCGCCGATGGCTGGCGCCTGCGCAACGTGGTCAAGAAATACTCCGACCACATCGCCCTGCCGATCGAACTGCCGAAAGACCCCATCTCTTCTCAAGAGCACGGCGAAGAGGCGGGCAAGCCGGCCGAGCCCGAGTGGGAGACCGTCAACCGCGCCAGCGCCCTGTGGACCCGCAGCCGTACCGAGGTCAAGGACGAGGAATACCAGGAGTTCTACAAGCACGTCGCCCACGATTTCGAGAATCCGCTGAGCTGGAGCCACAACAAGGTCGAGGGCAAGCTGGAATACACCTCGCTGCTCTACGTGCCGGGCCGCGCGCCGTTCGACCTGTACCAGCGCGAGGCGCCCAAGGGCCTCAAGCTCTACGTGCAGCGCGTGTTCATCATGGACCAGGCGGACGAGTTCCTGCCGCTGTACCTGCGCTTCATCAAGGGCGTGGTCGACTCCAACGACCTGTCGCTGAACGTCTCCCGCGAGATCCTGCAGAAGGACCCGGTGATCGACTCCATGAAGTCGGCGCTGACCAAGCGCGTGCTGGACATGCTGGAGAAGCTGGCGAAGAACGAACCCGAGCAGTACAAGCAGTTCTGGAAGGCCTTCGGCCAGGTGCTGAAGGAAGGTCCGGCAGAGGACTTCGCCAACAAGGAGAAGATCGCCGGCCTGCTGCGCTTCGCCTCCACCCAGGGCGACGACGGCGAGCAGTCCGTGGGCCTGGCCGACTACATCGGCCGCATGAAGGAAGGCCAGGACAAGATCTACTTCCTCACCGGCGAGACCTTCGCGCAGATCAAGAACAGCCCGCACCTGGAAGTGTTCCGCAAGAAAGGCATCGAGGTGCTGCTGCTCACCGACCGCATCGACGAGTGGCTGATGAGCTACCTGACCGAGTTCGACGGCAAGCAGTTCGTCGACGTGGCCCGTGGTGACCTGGACCTGGGCAAGCTGGACTCGGAAGAGGACAAGAAGGCCCAGGAAGAAGTCGCCAAGGCCAAGGAAGGGCTGCTGGAGCGCCTGAAAGGCGCGCTGGGCGAGCAGGTCGCCGAGGTGCGCGTGTCGCACCGCCTGACCGACTCGCCGGCGATCCTCGCCATCGGCGAACAGGACCTGGGCCTGCAGATGCGCCAGATCCTCGAGGCCAGCGGGCAGAAGGTGCCGGACGCCAAGCCGATCTTCGAGATCAACCCGCAGCACCCGCTGATCGAGAAGCTGGACGCCGAGGCTGACGAGGATCGTTTTGCCGATCTGTCGCACATCCTCTTCGACCAGGCCGCCCTGGCCGCCGGCGACAGCCTCAAGGACCCGGCCACCTACGTGCGTCGCCTCAACAAGCTGCTGGTCGAGCTGTCCGCCTGACCTGTGGCCGCTCATGAAAAAGCCCGCTTCGGCGGGCTTTTTCATGGCTATGTACCCGGTTACGTGTTGGTGGCGTAATTCTGCTCTTGTGGGAGCGACCTTGGCCGCGAAATTCGCGGATAAATCCGCTCCCACAAGGTGTGCAAGGGGTCATGCCGAGATAAGGAGAAAATTCATTTATTTTGTCTGTATGCATATTTTTTTAAACGATATTTTATAAAGAAAAAGCTGTTCCAGATGCGTGGTTTATCTTTTCCGATTGGCTCAGGAAAGGAGTGATCCATGGCATCCCTCGAACGTACCGCCTATCCAGTTCTTTCGTGCTCGTATTCGAGGGCCGAGTTGCAACGCGAATTCACCTTTTCCGAGGAAGAAGTTACCTGGATTAAAAGTCGCGCCAATGCTGCATAGTTGATCAATGTGTTTTCACCGATCCAGTTGGAGCTGATTTTTTGTCTGCACTGCAATGTGCAAATGTATGAGCGGAGAAAGAGAAAAGGGGGGCGGCAAAGAAGGCGCCAATATTTTCTGTAAACATTGCGACCATAAACACTTTATTGTTCCGTCTCGGGGCAGACAGCAGCGCTGCTGCGTGTAGGCCATGCGTAGCTCGGCGGGTACAAGAGGAAGCGCGCAAAGAACAGGATTTCAGAGAGAAAATTCGCACTTATTGGCTGCCGCGGGCGCTACTCAGTATGAGAGTCTGGATTTCGAAGATAAATATATTTATCATCTTTGATAAAGGCTCAGGCAGATCTTAAGTTTTCAATAGTTAGATCAGTCTCTGCGCGCAGTCGAGACGTAAGGCTCGCTCCGTCAGAAACTCAAGAAGATGAGATTTTACGTTTGCTCTATTCTGCGCCGCCGTCTCGTCTGCGCCAATATCGCGCAGCGCGGCCAGTATCTCGGCGAAGTGCCGCAGGCTGGAGGCGACTCGCTCGGCGTCCCAGCGTCCGGCGCCATGGGGCGCGTAGTAGACGGGAAAGCCTTGTGCTTCTTCGTCGAGATCGATGAAGAACGGGTCGCCGAAGTCGTTCGGGCTGCCAGGCGCCAGGCGAGGTGCCGACCAGGTCCTCACCGGTTAGACCGTGGCGGCGGAAGCCGATCTGCCAGCCATCCCAGTCTTCCTGCCGTGGGTAGCGGCAGGGCAGGGGCATGCTGCCCGGCGCGATGGCCTCTTCGATGAACTGGCGGACGGCGGTGGGCAGGATCGGCATGGCGGTTTCCAGGGGTGAGCAGGGCGCTTGATCGTTCCCAGGCTGGTCGCGAGGTAATAGCCGTCCCATCATATAGAACCGCTATGGATTCGAGCGTCACATGGATACGACTCACTGTCCCGAAGCTCCCAGCCGCTATGCCGTTGCTGCCGACGGCGTGCCCGTGGGCGCCGATGCGATTCATCCGGAGCCTTGGGTGAGTGAATAAGGTCTTCGAATTGCCGCACCCGGCGGGTCTGCATATTGCGCCAGGCTTGGAGGAGTCGTTTCTGGTGGGAAGCCATGGGAGCTTGATCCTGCATGGGCGCGAGACCGGGCCGGGCTGGGTCTGGTACCGGCTCGAACCGTGGCTGGACGGAGATTTCCGGCTGGGCATCGAGCTGGCCTTCCACCAGGGTGCGCTGGTGGAGTGCGTGCTGTTCCACGATGACGAAAGCGCCTATGGCCGTGGCTGGGATGAATGGTCCGAGCCCAAGGAGCGTCGTCGCGCCAAGGCACTGCGCGAGTGGCTGGCCGTGCGCGGCTGGGCGCCCGGCCTGTATGGCTGGGGCGAGGTCTGGGCCGGTTATGATCCGCGCGCGGGCTTCGGTGGAGGTGGAGTCAGGTACTCGCGCGCAGGAGATGTCTGAAGACAAAAAAATCCCCACGGACAGGAGCTGAACCGTGGGGATGCGCAATGGCCGACAAAGGGCAGTGTCGGCCCAGGAGGATCATGCCGCCCGCCGTGGCGGACGGGCTCGATGGATCAGGCGCTGGGCTGCCAGCCGCCGCCGAGCGCCTTGTAGATGGCGACGATGCCGCGATACAGCTCGACTTCCGCCTGGGCCTGGGCGTCTTCGGCGGCCAGGCGTTCGCGTTCGGCATCGAGCAGCACCAGGAAGTCCTCGGTGCCTTCGCGATAGCGCACCGCGGCCTGGGCCGCCGCCGCGCGGCTGGCCTCGGACTGGCGGACCAGCGAGACCAGGCGCTGCTGGCGCTTGGCGTAGTCGCTGAAGGCGTTTTCCGATTCTTCCAGGGCCAGCAGCACCTGCTGCTCGTAGCTGGCCAGGGCGCCCTCGGCCTCGGCTTCGGCGCCGCGCAGGCGGGCCCGCACGCTGCCCAGGTCGAACGCAGCCCAGCTGATGGTCGGCGCCACGCCCCAGGCCCGCGCATCGGCGGCGCCGAGCTGCGAACCGCGGCCGGCGGTGAAGCCGAGGAAGCCGGACAGACTCACCCGCGGGAAGAGGTCCGCCGTGGCGACCCCGACATTGGCGGTGGCGGCGGCCAGCTGGCGCTCGGCCACACGCACATCGGGGCGGCGGCGCAGCAGTTCGGCAGGATCGCCGATGGGCAGGGCCTTGGCGATCACCGGCAGCGGCCGGGGCGACAGGTCCACGCTGAGCTGTTCCGGACGCTGGCCGAGGAGGGTTGCGATGCGATGGCGGGCCCGCGCTTCCTCGGCCTGCAGTTGCGGTAGGCTGGCCTCGGTGGCGGCCAGGCGGGCGTCGGCGCGCAGCACGTCCAGCTCGCTGCCCACGCCGGCGTCACGCAGCTGCTCGGTGAGGCCGCGCGACTCCTGCTGGTTCTTCAGGTTGTCGCGGGCGATGCGTTCGCGCAGCTGTGCACCGCGCAGGTTGCCGTAGGCGTCCACCAGTTCGGCGATCAGGCTGACCTGCAACTGGTACAGCTCGGCCTCGGCGGCTTCGCTTTGCGCGTCGCTGGCCTCGATGGTGCGCTGGATGCGGCCGAACAGGTCGAGTTCCCAGGCCATGTCCAGGCCGAGGTCGTAGCGTTCCTGGCGCACGCGCTCCTCAGTGGTCGGCGGTTGCTGGGCCTTGCCGAACTCGCCGCTGGCGCGGCTGGTGATCACCGGCATCTGGTCGTTGCCGACATCGTCACGGATGGCGCGGGCGGCGCGCAGGCGGGCGAAGGCCACGCGCAACTCGCGGTTTTCCTTGAGCGACTGTTGCACCAGCTGGCTCAGGGTCGGGTCGTCGAACTGCTGCCACCAGGCCGATTCGAAGCCGGTACGGTCATAGTCGCCGGCTTCCAGGCTGGCGATCTGCGCCGGCCGGGTATCCGGCGCCTGGTAGTCCGGGCCGACGGCGCAAGCACTGACCGCGAGGGCGAGCAGGGCGGGAATCAACGGCTTCATGCATGCACCTCATGGGCGATCTGGTTGGCCTTGCGCGCTTCGCGCTTCTCCACGAAGGCGCGGATCAGCACGTAGAACACCGGGGTCAACAACAGGCCGAAGAAGGTCACGCCGATCATCCCGCTGAACACCGCCACGCCCATGGCATGGCGCATCTCGGCACCGGCACCGCTGGAGAGCACCAGGGGCACCACGCCCATGATGAAGGCGATGGAGGTCATCAGGATCGGGCGCAGACGCAGGCGGCAGGCTTCCAGTACCGCGGCGACGCGATCCAGGCCTTCTTCCTGCTTCTCCTTGGCGAACTCGACGATGAGGATGGCGTTCTTGCACGCCAGGCCCACCAGTACGATCAGGCCGATCTGGGTGAACACGTTGTTGTCGCCGCCGGCCAGGATTACCCCGACGATGGCGGAGAACAGCACGGTCGGCACGATCAGGATCACCGCCAGCGGCAGACTCCAGCTTTCGTACTGGGCGGCCAGCACCAGGAAGGCCAGCAGCACGCAGAGCGGGAAGATGAAGATCGCGGTGTTGCCGGCGAGGATCTGCTGGTAGGTCAGCTCGGTCCACTCGTAGGTCATGCCGTTGGGCAGTTCCTCCTTGAGCAGCTTGGCGATGGCCGCCTCGGCCTGGCCGGAGCTGTAGCCGGGTGCTGCCGCGCCGTTGATCTCGGCGGTGAGGAAGCCGTTGTAGTGCATCACCCGATCCGGGCCGGCGCTGTTTTCCACCTTGACGAAGGTCGACAGCGGGATCATCTCGCCACGGTTGTTGCGCACCTTGAGCTGACCGATCTGCTCCGGCTCCAGGCGGAACTGCTGGTCGGCCTGGACGTTGACCTGGTAGGTGCGGCCGAAGCGGTTGAAGTCGTTGGCGTACAGCGAGCCCAGGTACACCTGCATGGTGTCGAAGATGTCGCTGATGGCCACGCCGTGAGTCTTGGCCTTCTCGCGGTCGATGGCCGCATCCACCTGGGGCACGTTGACCTGGTAGCTGGTGAAGATCGACATCGGGTCCAGTTCGGGCAGCTGGCGCGCCTTGGCGATGACGTTCTGGGTCTGCTTGTACAGCTCCTCGTAGCCCAGGCTGCCACGGTCCTCCACCTGCAGGCGGAAGCCACCGATGGTGCCGAGGCCCTGCACGGGGGGCGGCGGGAAGATGGCGATGTAGGCATCCTGGATGTCGGCGAACTGGGCATTCAGTTCGGCGGCGATGGCAGCGGCTGACATCGACGGGTCTTTGCGCTCGTCGAACGGTTTGAGCGGGGTGAACACGATGCCGCTGTTCGGGCTGTTGGTGAAACCGTTGATCGACAGGCCCGGGAAGGCCACGGTGTTCTCCACACCCGGATGCTTGCCGGCGATTTCCGACATGCGCTTGATCACGTCCTCGGTACGGTCGAGGGTGGCGGCATCCGGCAGCTGGGCGAAGGCGACCAGGTACTGCTTGTCCTGCTGCGGCACGAACCCGCTCGGGGTGCTGGAGAAGCCCAGGTAACCGAGCGCCAGCAGGCCTGCGTAGACGAACAGGGCGATGGAGCTGCCGCGCAGCACGCGCTTCACGGTGCCGACGTAACCATGGCTGGCACGGTCGAAGAAGCGGTTGAAGGGGTTGAACAGCCAGCCGCCGAAGAGCTTGTCGAGCACCCGGGAGAAACGGTCCTTCGGCGCGTGGTGGTCCTTCAGCAGCACGGCGGCCAGGGCCGGCGACAGGGTCAGCGAGTTGAACGCCGAGATCACGGTCGAGATGGCGATGGTCAGCGCGAATTGCTGGTAGAACTGCCCGGTGAGGCCGGAGATGAACGCGGTCGGCACGAACACGGCGCACAGCACGAGGGCGGTGGCGACGATCGGGCCGGTCACTTCCTTCATGGCCTGGCGGGTGGCGTCGATGGGCGACTTGCCGAGGCCGATGTTGCGCTCGACGTTCTCCACCACGACGATGGCGTCGTCCACCACGATGCCGATGGCCAGCACCAGGCCGAACAGCGACAGGGCGTTGAGCGAGAAGCCGAACAGGTGCATCACGGCGAAGGTGCCGATCAGCGACACCGGCACGGCGGCCAGCGGGATGATCGAGGCGCGCCAGGTCTGCAGGAACAGGATCACCACCAGTACCACCAGCACGATGGCCTCGAGCAGGGTGTGCACCACCGCCTCGATGGAGCCGCGCACGAAGATGGTCGGGTCGTAGACGATCTCGTAGTCCATGCCCTGGGGGAAGGCCTGCTTCAGCTCGGCCATGCGCTCGCGCACCGAGTCGGAAATCTCGATAGCGTTGGAGCCCGGGCGCTGGAACACGGGGATGGCCACGGCCGGCTGGTTGTTCAGCAGCGAGCGCAGGGCGTACTGGCTGGAGCCCAGTTCGATGCGTGCGATGTCCTTGAGACGGGTGATCTCGCCGTCGTCGCCGGCGCGGATGATGATGTTCTCGAACTCTTCCTCGCTGACCAGGCGGCCCTGGGTGTTGATCGACAGCTGGAAGCTGTTGCCGGCATCCGAGGGCGGCGCGCCGAGGGCACCGGCGGCGACCTGGCGGTTCTGCTCGCGGATGGCGCTGACCACGTCGGTGGCGGTGAGGTTGCGCGAGGCTACCTTGTTCGGGTCGAGCCACACGCGCAGCGAGTAGTTGCCCATGCCGAACAGCTGCACGTCGCCCACGCCATCCAGCCGCGCCAGCTCGTCCTTGACGTTGAGCGCGGCGTAGTTGGACAGGTAGAGCATGTCGTAGCGCTGGTCCGGCGAGGTCAGGTGGACCACCATGGTCAGGTCGGGGGAGGCCTTGTCCACGGTCACGCCGAGCCGCTGCACCTCGGTGGGCAGGGTCGGCATGGTGCGGGTCACGCGGTTCTGCACCTGCACCTGGGCGTTGTCCAGGTCGGTGCCGAGGGCGAAGGTGATGGTCAGGGTCAGCTTGCCGTCGTTGGTCGACTGGGAGGACAGGTAGAGCATGCCCTCCACGCCGACGATGGCCTGCTCCAGCGGCGAGGCGACGGTCTCGCCGATCACCTTGGGGTTGGCACCGGGGAAGTTGGCGCGCACCACCACGGTGGGCGGCACCACTTCCGGGTATTCGCTGATCGGCAGCTGGAACAGCGAGATCGCGCCGGCGATCAGCACCAGCAGGGATAGCACGGCGGCGAAGATCGGCCGCTTTATGAAGAACTGGGAGAAGTTCATGGAGTCCTCGAACTTGGCGCGTCATGCGCGCCAGGCTTGGGTCATTCGCAGGGCGGGTGAAACCCGCGGGTTCGGTGAGGCGCGGGCATTGCCCGCCCTACGTCTGGCTCAGCTACACGGCGAGCGGGGCAGGGTGGTGTTCTTTTCCGCCACGCGCGGTGCATCGCGGTTGTCGACCGCCTGGCGCAGGCTCGCCAGCTGGGCGAGGGTGGCCTCGTCGGCCATCGGCACGGCCTGCGGCTCGACGGTGGCGCCGGGCATGGCGCGCTGCAGGCCGTTGACCACGATTTTCTCGCCCTTGGCCAGACCGGTACGGACGATACGCAGGCCCTCCAGCTTCGGGCCGAGTTCAATGGCGCGGTAGTCCACGGTGTTGTTCTCGCCGAGCACCAGGACGAACTTCTTGCCGAGGTCGGTGCCGACTGCGTCGTCCTTGATCAGAGCGGCCGGGTAGGTGCTGCTGCCGACCAGCTTGAGACGGGCATAGAGGCCGGGGGTGAATTCGCCCTTGCTGTTGTCGAACACGGCGCGGCCACGGATGGTGCCGGTGCGCGGGTTGACCTGGTTGTCGAGGAAGTCCAGCTGGCCGGCGTGTGGGTGTCCGCTCTCGCTGGACAGGCCGAGGTACACCGGGCTGGCGCCACGGGCGTCGCCGCCGGCCTTGCGGGCCAGCTCGATGTACTTGAGGAACACGCGCTCGTCGGCGTCGAAGTAGGCGTAGACCTTGTCGGTGGAAACCACCGAGGTCAGCAGCGACTGGCCGGCGTTGACCAGGTTGCCCTCGGTGATCTCGGCGCGGCTGACGCGACCGTCGATCGGCGAGGCGACGCGGGTGAAGCTGAGGTTGAGCTGGGCGTTCTCCAGCTCGGCCTGGATGGCGGCGACGGCGGCTTGGGCTTCGGTCGCGGCGCTGGCGCGGGCATCGGCCAGTTCGGCGGAAATCGCGTTGCTCTGGCGCAGGCGCTCGCCGCGACGGGCTTCGTTGATGGCCCGGGTCTGACCGGCGCGGGCCTGTTGCAGCTGGGCCTGCAGGCGCTTGACCTCGGCCTCGAATGGGCGTGGGTCGATCTGGAACAGCAGCTGGCCTTTCTTCACCAGGCTGCCTTCGTCGAAGGCGACGTGGTCGATGTAGCCGGAGACGCGCGGCCTCACCTCGACCGATTCCGGCGCCTCCAGGCGGCCGGTGAACTCGTCCCATTCGTTGATCGGCTGTTCGATCACCTCGGCGACGCTGACCTTGGCGGCCGAGGGCTGCTGGCCGACTTCCTCGCCCTTGCCGCAGGCGCTCAGCACCAGCATGGCCGCGAGGGCCAGGGGGAAGCGCCAGGAGAGATTGCGTGACTGTTCCATGTTTGACTCCGCCAGTCGGATTTGTGGATGGGCGGAGTCTGCGGCGCGGAATTTGAAGGCACGAATCGAACGCCACAAATTCAATTATCAATGCGCGTGATTTTGGTTCATCAAAGCAGGGCGTGGTTATGGAGTTGGCGAGGACGGCGCCAGGCAGTATGATTGCCATATGGCATATATTTTAATGCCATCTGACAGAAGGAGTTCTCCATGGCTATCGTAGCTGCCCTGGCCGAAATGCCGCGCTTCCAGCCGCCGCCGCCCCGCGACGGCTCGATCTGGAGCCTTCTCGGCCTTCCCACCGACGTCAGGCTGCTGCAACGCGAGATAGAGAAGGGCATGAACCACGCGCTGATCGAGCGCTTCGCCCGTATCTCGCACCTGGCGCCAACGCAGATCCTGCGCAGCCTCAACCTGAGCGAACGCACCCTGGCCAGGCGCCGCGAGAGCGGCCGCCTGCAGCGGGAGGAGAGCGATCGCCTAGTCAGTCTGCTGACCATCTACGACGCGGCGCTGCAGCTGTTCGGCGGCAACGCCGAGGCGGCTTCCCGCTGGCTCAACAGCGCCGAGCGGGCGCTGGGCGGACAGACGCCCGTCGAGTACCTGCGCACCGAACTCGGCACCCGGGAAGTCCTGGCGCTGATCCATCGTCTGGAACACGGCGTGTTCATGTGAAGCTCTATCGCATCTGCCGGCGTCGCCATCTCGACAGTTGCTGGAGCGGCCTGGGCGCAGAGCTGTACGGTGGTCGCTGGAACAGCGTCGGGCGGCGCGCCGTGTACTGCGCGACCAGCATCTCCCTGGCCATCCTCGAGGTGCTCGTTCACCTCAAGGACGAGCAGGCGCTGGAGGACTTCGTGGTTCTGGAAATCCAGGTGCCAGACGACAGCCTGATGCGCCTGTTTCCCTTGCCCGAGCAATGGAACGCCGAGCCGCTGACACCGACCTCCCAGCAGGCCGGCGACGCCTGGCTCGATAGCCTGGGTTCACTGGGGCTGGTGGTGCCTTCGGTGATCGTGCCGCCGGAGTACAACGTCCTGCTCAACCCCCGTCATTCCGGTTTCGCCCACTGCCAGGCCACGGCCCGCGAGGTGGAACTGAGGCTCGATCCGCGTCTTCTTTAGCCGAGGCTGTCCGGATCGCCGCAGAACATCTGGATGCGCGAGCGCAGCCAGCGCTCCGCCGGGTCGTTGTCCTGCGCGCCGCGCCAGGCCATGTGCAGCTCGAAGGTGCGGGTCGGCAACGGTAGATCGTCGGCCCGCAGTCCGCCCGCGGCGGTCAGCGTGGCGGCGGTGTAGTCCGGCACGGTGGCGACGATGTCGGTGCCTGCCAGCAGGGTTCCCAGCCCGTTGAACTGGGGCACCGCAAGCACCACCCGGCGCTTGCGCTCCAGCTTCTCCAGTTCCTCGTCGATGAAGCCGGTCAGGTCTCCGGCGAACGAAACCAGCGCATGGGGTCTGGCGCAGAAGTCGTCCAGGCTGATGGCGCCAGGTACGCTGTCGGCCCGCAGCAGGCGGGGCTTGCTGCGGCGCAGCACCTTGCGCTTGGCGTTGGCGGGCAGCTCATCGGTGTAGCTCACGCCCACCGAGATTTCACCGGAGGCCAGCAGGTTGGGCATCAGCAGGTAGTTGGCCCGGCGGATCACCAGCACGACGCCCGGCGCCTCGGCGCGCAGGCGTCGCAGCAGCGGCGGCAGCAGGGCGAACTCGACGTCGTCGGACAAGCCGATGCGGAACACCGCGGTGCTGGTGGCCGGGTCGAAATCGGTGGCCCGGCTGACCGCGGTCGAGATCGAGTCCAGCGCGGGAGAGAGGAGGGCGAAGATCTCGTTGGCCCGGGCGGTGGGTTCCATGCTGCGGCCAGTGCGCACGAACAGCGGGTCGTCGAAGAGGTTGCGCAGGCGGGCGAGGGCAGCGCTGATGGCCGGCTGGCCCAGGAAGAGTTTTTCCGCGGCACGGGTCACGCTGCGCTCGTACATCAGCGTCTCGAACACGATCAACAGGTTGAGATCGACGCGGCGCAAATCGTTGCGGTTCATGGCGGGCTTCCACTTTGGGTGTGTGAAAGGTGCGGCCGTGGCAAGATAACGTCAAGCCCGCCGCCGCTCGCGGATCAGCACCGTTTATGGTGACTATCAATCCGTCCGGGTGGTGCCCGAGGGAAAGCCCGTATAGAGTCCGTGGCCATAGAGACTACGGCGAGGTGTGTGATGTCCCGCATGATCCGCTTCCATCAGTTCGGTGACGCCAGCGTGTTGCGCCTGGAGGAACTGCCGACTCCGAAACCCGGCCACGGCGAGGTGCTGGTGCGTACCCAGGCGCTCGGCGTCGGCTGGCGAGACGTGCTGTGGCGGCAGAACCTGGCGCCGGATCAGACCGCCCAGCTGCCGGCGGGCGTCGGCTTCGAACTGGCCGGCGTGATCGAAGCGGTCGGGCCGGGCGTGACGGACTTCGCGCCGGGCATGGCCGTGGCCAGTTTTCCCGCGTTCAGCACCAACCAGTACCCGGCCTGGGGCGACTTGGTGCTGATGCCGGCCAGGGGCCTGGCTCGCTACCCGGATGTGCTCACGCCGGCCGAGGCTGCCGTTCTCTACACCCCCTACATGCTGGCGTATTTCGCCCTGGTCGAACTTGCCGAAGTCCAGCCGGGGCAGCGCGTGCTGATCACCGAGGCGGCCCATTGCCTGGCACCACAGGCGGTGCAGATGGCCAAGGCGCTCGGCGCCGAGGTCGTCGCAGCCACCAGCGACGGCAGCACCCGTGGCTATTTGCGCGAGCTGGGCGCCGACAAGGTGATCGATACGGAAGAACAGGATCTGGTCCTGGAAGTCGAGCGCTTCACCGACGGCAAGGGCGTCGAAGTCGTGCTCGACCAGTGCGCGGGCCCGCAGATGAAGCTGCTCGGCGACGTGGCCGCGACCCGCGGCAAGCTGATCATCTACGGCGTCAACGGCGGCAACGATGCCGCGTTTCCGGCCTGTGCCGCGTTCAAGAAGCATCTCCAGTTCTTCCGACATTGCGTGATGGATTTCACCGGCCAGCCCGAACTGGGTCTGCAGCGTGACGAGGCAGCCGTGCAGCGCGCGATCGTACGCATCAACCAGATGGCTGCAGACAGGTTGCTCAAGCCGACCATCGCCAAGACCTTTGCCTTCGAGGATTTCGTCGCGGCCAACCAGTTCATGGAAACCTGCCCGGCGGGCGGACGCGTGGTGATGACCCTGGATACCCGGGCTGACTGAGTGTCAGTCTGGCTTTGCCGGATTTCCGATTCGAAAGTGGCGTGTGACTTTCCTGATACGCAATACGTTAGTTCGCATAATGGGGCGGATTCACGTTAAGTCGGCACTGGAGACTATCGACATCTCTAGTGCCGATTTAATGTAATCCGCATTATGCTGAAGCCGGTCCCCCTCCCGATCCCGCTACACCTCGTCATGGAAGCGCGTTTGTACGCTCCAGGGCGCTCCGATCTCGATGCCGTTTGCCATGTCCTGCAGGACTATCCCCGCCTTGTCGGTGAAGTCCGCCAGTTGGCCAAGGCGCCTCCCCTCAATGCCGAACTGGATGACTTGCTCGCCGAGCTGCTGGAGCTGCACGAGGGTGATCTAGGGGGTACGCTCCGCTGGCTAACGGCACCGAATATGGCGTTGTCCAATGAGAGGCCGATCGAGCTGCTGGTAACCGAATATGGTACGCGCGCCGTGCGACAGGCTATTCGTGCGATTGAATGCGAAGCCTTCGGATTGCTCTCTGGCGCGAGTTGGGGATGCAGGGATTGAGTCGGAGAGTCAAACCTGCAGCACCAGCACGCGCCAGCAGGTTGAGTTGCATAGCGGCTCGGCTCGGAGCGAAGCAACGAAGCCTGCTTACTGCCTCTGGAAAGCTCGCTGTGGCGTTTTCGCCGTCAGGTGCTGCCCAGGTAGCGGGTTGCCATAGATCGTAAAGCACAGCGTCTCGCTGCTGCCTTCCTGATCAAAGGCTTCGCATAATGTATATTATGTTAAATTAAGAGCATCCCGACAGAACCCAGGAGAGCTGTGGCTCCTGACAATAAAAGAGACAAATCTTGCTCAAAAAAAATACAGATTAATCAATGATATGGAAGCTGCAGGATCCTGGAGACCCTTTCGTTGCCCGCCGATATACAGTCAAAAAAGTGGACTCCTGAAGCAATTTTGACTGGTTAAAAAAAATAAAAACAAGACTAGAAATGCTCTGCTCAGCTCGCCCTGTGAGACTAGACACTCTATTTGATCCAAATCAACGAAGTGCTGTTATCGTCAAAAGGAGCATTCATGGCTCGGGGGCAATCTGCTATCGTCGGCCTATTGCCCCGCCTGGTGAATTGCTGTGCGTCGGATTGGATTGATCCTGCTAATGATTGCTAGCCTCGTGCTGCCGACCTTCGGCGGTGTGGCTTTCAGCATGCCGGCACAACCTTGCCCGATGCAGAGCGCCGATCATCAGGGCCATGCAATGGCCGATGCTCCGTGCTGCGAGCAAATGGACAAGTCTGATGGGGTGGCCAAGAAGTCCCCTTGCAAACCCGGCCAGGAATGCAAGACCGGAGGACTTCTCCAGACCACCGTGATCAAGAGCATATCCCCTCTCCCCTCACGCCCCGAGATATTGCTGACCCAGTCGGTGATTAAGCGAGAGCCCGCAGGACTCTGGCGCCCTCCTCGTTTCGTCTAATGCAGTGATCATCCCGCGCCTTACAGTCAGGCGCATCGTCGCGGTCACGTTTCGTAGTCGCGACTTCGATCAATCGCATTGGAGGCGAAAGCATGTCCGCTTTCCTTTTTCCACGCCGTGGCTTTCTCGGTGTGTTGGCTGCCGCATTCTGGGCAGCTCCCTGGCTTGCCGCGCAGGCGCAGCCCCTAACTTTCGAACGAGCCCAAGCTCTGGCCGAGCAGAGTGCCCCTGAGAACCTCGCGCGCCAGGCGCAGGTGGCATCGGCACAGCAGGCTGTCGAGCCCGCAGACGCCCTGCCCGATCCCAAGCTGATTCTAGGCATCGACAACCTGCCGATCGAAGGCCCTGACCGTTACACGCTTAATCGTGACTCCATGACCATGCGCCGCATTGGGTTCATGCAGGAAGTCCCCAACAGTGACAAGCGTCAGGCTCGGCGCCAGTTGGCCGAGGCTTCAGTAGGCCGAGCCGAGGCCGAGCAGCGTGCCATGCAGTTGGAGATCAAGCGCCAGACGGCAGTGAGCTGGCTGGATGTGTACTACGCCGAACGCAGTGTTGGCCTCTTCGATCAACTGGACCGTCAGATCGAGATGCTCCGCTCGACCGTGCAATCGCTGATTGCCGGCGGTAGTGCTCAGTCTGGCGAGCTGTTGCAGGCCGACCAGGAAGCTTTGGCGTTACAAGATCGGCGAGATCAACTGAATCGCGATGTGGCAGTAGCTCGTGCCAAGCTGCGCCGCTGGATAGGCAACGAGGCTGACCAGCCTTTGCAAGGAGGTGTTCCCAGTCTGAACCTGGTGGCACCGCACCTGCAGCAACGCATTGCCTCACACCCTGAGTTGCGCGCTGCCTCCGCCCGAGTCGGCGAGGCTAGCGCCGAGCTGAACGAGGCCATCGCCGAGAAGACCCCCGACTGGGGTGTTGAGTTTGCCTACAACAATCGCGACAACCAGTTCGGCGATATGGTGATGGTGCAATTTACCTTCGACCTGCCGTTGTTCGTAGGCACACGTCAGGGGCCCAAGATCAACGCCAGACAACAAAGCGTGTCGCAGATGGAAGCCGAGCAGGAAGCATTACTGCGCGCCCATCAGGCTGAGCTGGAAGGCGGTATTGCCGAGCTTGAGCAACTGCGCAGGACCTTGTCACGCACCGAAAAAACCTTGATCCCGCTTGCAAGCAAACGTGCCGATCTCGAACTGGCCGCCTACCAAGCCGGTAACAGCCAGCTCACATCCGTTATTACTGCCCAGCGCGACCTGATTGATGCGCAACTGCGGCAGATTGAACAACAGCGCAAGTTGAGCCAGCTCTCCGCAAGCCTGTACTACGCCTATGTGGAGGGCCTGAAATGAAGATATCGACATTTGGTTTTGCGGTCGCCGTGCTGACCGTGGGCATTGGCGCGGCGGGCGGTGGCTACTGGCTGGCCCAGCGGCAAGCCAAACACGAGCTACTGCCTAGCTCCGCACCGACGGACGAGCGCAAGGTGCTCTATTGGTACGACCCGATGCAGCCTGAGCAGCGCTTCGATAAACCGGGCAAGTCACCTTTCATGGATATGGAGCTTGTCCCTAAATACGCAGGATCCGAGCAAGATCCGTCTGTCCTGAGCGTCCCCGCTCAAGCCGTGCAGAACCTCGGAATGCGGACCTCGACGGTGATCCGCGGTGTACTGCCCTCGGATATCGAGGTGGTCGGCTCCCTGGCCTATAACCAGCGAGAGGTAGCGAACCTCCAGGCCCGCGCTGGCGGATTCGTCGAGCGGGTTTACGGGCGTGCCCCTGGCGATGTACTGCCAGCTGGAACACCCTTGGTCGACCTGCTGATTCCCGAGTGGTCCGCCGCGCAGTTGGAGTTCCTCGCGGTACTGCGTACCGGTGACGCCCGCTTGATCACTGCGGCCCAAGAGCGCCTCCGCCTGCTCGGCATGCCACAAGCGTTGATAGAGCAGGTTCGCCGCAGCGGCAAACCGCGGGCAGTGCAAACCCTCACCACACCTATCAGCGGCGAGCTCCAAGCCTTGCAGGTACGCGCCGGGATGACCGTTGAAGCCGGGCAGGATCTGGCGTTGATCAACGGGCTGTCCAGTGTCTGGCTCGATGCGGCGATACCCGAGGCCATGGCCGGAAGTATCCAGGTCGGGGACGAGATCCGCGCCAACCTGACGGCCTTTCCTGATCGACCGCTGCTGGGCCGCGTCATAGCCTTGCTGCCGAGTGCCGATCCGCAAACGCGCACGCTCACGGTACGCAGCGAGCTACCCAACCCTGCCGGTAAGTTGCGCCCCGGCATGTTCGCCGCCGTACGCCTGAACAGTGCCGTCGAACAATCCACGCTTCTTGTGCCGAGTGAAGCCGTGATTCGCACCGGGAAGCGTGCATTGGTGATGCTGGCCGAAGGCGACGGACGCTACCGTCCCCAGGAAATCACCTTGGGCCGCGAGGCCGATGGGCGTCTGGAGGTGTTTTCCGGTCTTGAGGAAGGTCAGGCGGTCGTTACCTCCGGCCAGTTCCTCATCGATTCGGAAGCCAGCCTGCAGGGCATCCTGGCCGGCAATGCAGAACAGGACAGCACGGAGGGGCTGCATGTGTCTCACGGCGTTATTCGCGCACTGGACGGGAAACAAGTCACCCTGGAGCATGGCCCCTTCGAGAGCCTGAATATGCCAGGTATGACCATGGCTTTTCCTCTGGTCAGCTCCGAAGTAGCTGTGGGACTTAAGCCAGGAGATCACGTACGCATCGCCGCACGTCAGACAAACTCCGGCCTGCTGATCGAGCAGCTCCGCAAGGAAGGAGACCAGCCATGATCGCGCGCCTGATCCATTGGTCGATCGGCAACCGCTTCCTGGTACTGCTGGCCACCCTGTTCATCACCGCCCTGGGCCTCTGGTCGCTGCGCAACACGCCGTTGGATGCACTGCCGGACCTATCTGACACCCAGGTCATCATCAGAACCAGCTTTCCCGGACAGGCACCGCAGATCGTCGAGAACCAGGTGACCTACCCACTGGCCACAACCATGCTCTCGGTACCGGGGGCGAAGACGGTGCGCGGCTACTCGTTCTTCGGCGACTCCTTCGTCTACGTGCTGTTCGAGGACGACACCGACCTCTACTGGGCGCGCTCGCGGGTGCTGGAGTACCTCAACCAGGCGCAGGAACGCCTGCCCGAGGGTGTTACCACCACCCTTGGGCCGGATGCCACCGGCGTGGGCTGGATCTACCAGTACGCCTTGGTCGACCGCAGCGGCCAGCATGATCTTGCCCAGCTGCGGGCACTGCAGGACTGGTTCCTCAAGTACGAACTCAAGAGCCTGCCCAACGTAGCCGAAGTGGCCACCCTCGGCGGCATGGTCAAGCAATACCAAGTGCTGCTCGATCCGCAGAAGCTGGTGGCTTATGGGGTAACTCAGCAGGAGGTCGAAGCGGCGCTGAAGAGCGCCAATCAGGAAACCGGCGGCGCCATCCTGGAGCTGGCAGAGCGCGAGTACATGGTGCGGGCTTCAGGCTATCTAGAGAGCCTGGCGGATTTCCGCAATGTGCCGCTGCGGGCTTCGGCCAGCGGAGTTCCGGTGCTGCTGGGTCAGGTGGCCACCATTCAGCTGGGGCCAGAGATGCGTCGTGGCATTGCCGAGCTGGATGGCCAGGGTGAAGTGGTAGGCGGCGTGGTCATCTTGCGCTCCGGAAAGAATGCCCGCGATACCATCGCCGCGGTGAAGACCAAGCTGGACAGCCTGAAGGGCAGCTTGCCGGCCGGCGTCGAGGTGGTCACCACCTATGACCGTTCGCAATTGATCGACCGCGCCATCGATAACCTCAGCTACAAGCTGCTGGAAGAGTTCGCGGTGGTTGCCCTGGTTTGCCTGATCTTCCTCTGGCACCTGCGCTCGTCGCTGGTCGCGATCATCACCCTGCCCCTGGGCATCCTGATGGCCTTCATCGTCATGCGCTACCAGGGCGTCAATGCCAACATCATGTCGCTCGGCGGGATCGCAATC
Source organism: Pseudomonas sp. GD04015 (assembly GCF_029837675.1). Lineage (NCBI taxonomy): Bacteria > Pseudomonadati > Pseudomonadota > Gammaproteobacteria > Pseudomonadales > Pseudomonadaceae > Pseudomonas > Pseudomonas sp. GD04015. Next base: position 68,813 of record NZ_JAOEEE010000006.1, read on the forward strand.
GCCATCGGCGCCATGGTCGATGCCGCCGTGGTGATGATCGAGAACGCGCACAAGCACATCGAGGCCTGGAAGGCTCGACACCCCGGTGAACCGCTTCAGGGCGAGGCGCACTGGCGGGTGATCGGCGAAGCTGCGGCCGAGGTCGGGCCGGCGCTGTTCTTCAGCCTTTTGATCATCACCCTGTCTTTCCTCCCGGTCTTCACCCTGGAGGCCCAGGAGGGTCGCCTGTTTGGCCCGCTGGCATTCACCAAGACCTATGCCATGGCTGCCGCTGCTGGCCTCTCGATCACCTTGGTACCGGTGCTGATGGGCTATTGGATTCGTGGGCATATCCCCAGCGAACAACAGAACCCCTTGAATCGTTGGCTGATCGGTGCATACCGGCCGGTGCTGGAGTGGGTGCTGGCTTGGCCTAAGGTGACCCTAGCGCTGGCCTTGCTAGTGTTTTTGTCCAGTCTCTGGCCCCTCAGCAGACTCGGAGGAGAGTTTCTACCGCCGATGGACGAGGGCGACCTGTTGTACATGCCATCAGCCCTGCCCGGCTTGCCGGCCAGCAAGGCCACCCAGCTGCTGCAGCAAACCAACCGGATGATCCTCGCGGTGCCCGAAGTGGCACGGGTATTCGGCAAGGCCGGGCGAGCAGAGACCGCCACCGATCCAGCACCGCTGGAAATGTTCGAGACCACGGTGCAGTTCAAACCACGCGATCAATGGCGCGCGGGGATGACACCCGAAAAGCTGATCGAGGAACTGGATCGCGCGGTAAAAGTTCCGGGGCTGTCCAATATCTGGGTGCCGCCCATCCGCAACCGCATCGACATGCTGGCGACGGGGATCAAGAGCCCCATTGGGGTGAAAGTGTCCGGAACCTCCTTGGTCGACATCGAGCGCATAACGCGCGATATCGAGGCCGTGGCCAAAGAGGTGCCTGGGGTGAGTTCGGCCTTGGCAGAACGCCTTACTGGCGGCCGTTACGTGGACATCCAGATCGATCGACTGGCCGCGGCGCGCTATGGCCTGAGCATCGCCGATGTGCAGGCGGTGGTATCGGGCGCCATCGGCGGCAGCAATATTGGTGAGACGGTTGAAGGACTGGCCCGCTTCCCGATCAACCTGCGCTATCCCAAGGAGTGGCGAGACAGTCCGCAGGCACTACGGCGTATGCCGATCCTCACGCAAGCCGGCCAGCAGATCACCTTGGGCACCGTCGCCCAGGTTAGTCTGACCGAAGGGCCGCCAATGCTGCGCAGCGAGAACGGGCGTCTGTCCGGTTGGGTCTATGTCGATGTCCGTGGGCGCGACCTGGCATCGACCGTGCGCGAGTTGCAGCAACGCGTAGCTGAGCAGGTACAACTCGATGCTGGCATGACCGTCTCCTACTCCGGTCAGTTCGAGTTCCTGGAGCGCGCCAATGCACGGCTGACCTGGGTGGTACCGGCGACCTTGTTGATCATCTTCGTGCTGCTTTACCTGACCTTCAGCCGCTTCGGTGAGGCCCTACTGATCATGGCAACCCTGCCCTTCGCCCTATCGGGCGGCATCTGGCTGCTCTACTGGTTCGGCTTCAACCTGTCGGTTGCCACTGGGGTCGGCTTTATCGCCTTGGCCGGCGTCTCGGCGGAATTTGGGGTGATCATGCTGCTGTACCTGAAGAATGCCTGGCATGCACGTATGGATGCCGGGCGCAGCGGTGACCCGGCACTACTGGAGGCAATTCGTGAAGGCGCAGTGCTGCGCGTGCGGCCCAAGGTGATGACGGTGGCCGTGATCATCGCCGGCCTGTTGCCAATCCTCTGGGGCGGAGGTGCCGGATCTGAGGTGATGAAGCGCATCGCCGCGCCCATGGTCGGCGGCATGATTACCGCGCCGCTGATGTCCATGTTGGTTTTGCCGGCCGCGTACTGGCTGATGCGAAGGCAGCGTACACAGAAGGTTCGCGCACCGCAGGAGCTATAGCTTTACAAACCCGGGCAAGCCACGCGCCAAGCTGACTCGCCCGGGTAACGCGGCAGGAAGCATTACGGCGATGTAACTTTGACTTCATTTTTATGACAGGTTGAGCGGATATATTTTAATCACCACCTTGAAGGAGTGATTTAACATGAAAAGCCTCAAAGTTATTGCAGCCCTTGCCGCTATGGTTGTTTCCTCTGCCACTCTGGCAGAAGGCGGCGCTGATCGTGTTTATGGTCGGATGATTCAGGCCAATGAGCAGGCCATGCAAGAGTATGCTGCCGCTAACGGAAAGAATCCGCCTGAAGTTATTCATTACCGCTACGGCATGAAACTCGATATCGCCAGGGTCGTGGCCACTACCCCGACGGACTCTAGCTGCGGTGTGATGCCGGCCCAGATGACCTACGAGGACTCCAATGGCGATCTGAATATTCTTGAATACCGGGCAGCCGGGACAGGTTGCCGTAATCAAAACTAGATAAATGACATCGCGCTGACTGAAATGTAATTTCCAAGTCACCCTGACGTTATTTGGCATGTGGAAATATGACCAAGGCGTGCCTGGCTATGCCCGGCGCGCTTGGCACATATATGCGACCACACAATGACAACTGCCAATAACATCAGGAGCATTTATGAATAACAGAACCCTGTTAGGACTTTCTCTGCTCACTCTGAGCGTCAGTACCGGGCAAGCTGCAATGGCCGCCGGCGAGAAAGGCGAGGGATTTATCGAAGGCAGCAGCCTGACCATTCTCAATCGAAATCTCTACTTCAACCGCGATTTCCGTAAAGGCCAGTCCAGCAGCTCGGGTAATGGCTATTCGGAAGAGTGGGCGCATGGCGTGATAGGCCGATTCGAGTCTGGCTTCACCGAGGGCACCATAGGCTTCGGTGTCGATGCCTTTGCCATGCTAGGACTCAAACTTGACACCGGCGACGGCCGTTCAGGAGCCGGTGGCTCAGTCGATGTGCTGCCTTACAACAGCCTCGGGCAGGCTGAGGATAACTACTCCAAACTGGGTGGCGCGGTGAAAGCTCGGTTCATGGATACCGAGATCAAGGTAGGCGACGTCTTTCCTGTCAGCCCTGTCGTCCAATACGGTGATGCGCGGCTTTTACCGGAGAGTTTCCGAGGTATCACCGTGCTCAACAGCAGCGTGGAAGGACTGTCGCTTCAAGGTGGTCGCCTCCACTCGATGAGCCAACCCAATACCAGCAGCATGCGCGACGGCTTCGCTACCTTCTACGCGGGCGAAGTGGACTCGCCATGGATCGCCTATTTCGGTGGTGATTACACGCTTAATGACAACGTCGGCTTTAGTCTCTACACCAGCCGCCTCAAGGATGCCTGGAATCAATATTACGCGGGCACCACGCTGAGCTACCCGCTTGCGGACGATGTCGCCTTGATCGGCGGGCTGAACTACTACAAGGCGGTCGATGAAGGGAGGCAGCTCCTCGGGAGCTTCGATAACAACATCTGGAGCGGCAAGGTCGGCATCCAATTCGGCGCTCATACAGTGCTGGTGGGTCTCCAGCGCAACAATGGCGATGATGACTTCGACTACTTGCGCCAATCGGACTCCATCTACCTCGACAACTCCATCCAGTACAGCGACTTCAACTCGCCGAAGGAGAAGTCATGGCAAGTGCGCTATGACCTGGATATGGAGCCTTTCGGTGTGCCTGGATTGAGCTTCATGACTCGATATGCCCAGGGCTGGGATGCCGACTACAGCAACGCCAACGAAGTCTATATGCGCCGTGATGACAACGGCGATCCGTTGACCAACCAGAAGCGCTGGGAGCGGGACATCGAGGCCAAGTACGTTGTGCAGTCTGGGTCGTTGAAGGACATGTCCTTTCGCATTCGACAAGCCACGACTCGCGCCACCGACTTCGAGTCGGATTTGGATGAGTTCCGCCTGATTGTCGAGTACCCGCTGGAAGTTCTCTAACCCTGGCAAGCGAGCGGGTTGATTGCCCCGCTCGCTCCTTGGTCCTGCTGTCCCCTCGTAGTGCTCCTTTGGTTTGGAGACAGCCCTTGGCGCCCTAGGGCGCCTTTTTTACTTAGGTTAAAGGACGTATGAAAATGAGTCGGCCACTACACACAAGCGGCCGTGCTGGCAGGCAGTACTACTGGGCGGGATATTCTGCAACGACCTGATCAGAACCCGTCTTGGTCAAGCCAATGACCTGGTAGGCATGCTGTACGCCATCGACTTCCATGCCGGGGGAGCCCGCCGGCATCCCGGGAACAGCGATGCCCACGAGATCATCGCGCTTGGTGAGCTCGATGACCTGAGCCGCCGGCACATGACCTTCGACGAACTTGCCGTCAATCACCGCGGTGTGACAAGACGCCAACCGCGGCGCAACGCCCAGACTTTGCTTCACTGCCGACATGTTGCTTTCGACATGGTCGACGACTTTGAAGCCATTCGCTTCGAGGTGTGAAATCCACTTCTTGCAACATCCGCAATTGGCATCACGATGGACATCAATCGTCAGGGCATCAGCTGCTTGAACTGCAGATGTGACGGAGAGAGCGGCCAGCAAGGCCAGATATTTAGCTTTCATGCACGTGCTCTTTGCCATCGGCGTGGGTGTGGGTCTTGGGCGAGGCGTTCGGAGCCTGCTCGGCGTGATGATCACCTCCGTTGGACGACGCCTCATCCCCAGCATGGTGGTCATCGCCACTCATATCCGAATGGTGACCTGCCTTAGGTGCGGAGCCACCCTCGCTATCCGTAGCCGCGGCATCGTGATGACCAGGCTCTCCAGCATCACCTGATCCATGATGGTCATCGCCACCGCCACTATTGTCATGATGGCCAGGCTTGTTGTCGCCGTGCTGTCCTTCATGATTGTGCATTTGCGTTTCCCCACCACCATGCTGATGGCCGCCACTGGATGCGACGAGTGCTTGGTATTGCTTGGCATCCATCGTCGGCAATTGGTCAATGAAGGCAACCATGCCCCAGATGTACTCATCGCCCATGCTCTTGCCCCACGCAGGCATACCCGTTGCCTTGATGCCATGCTTGATCACCCAGAACGCTGCTGACGGATTGCCATCGACACCGATCTTGGCGAGGTTGGGAGGCGCAGGGTAAAGCGATTGGCTTAGCTCGGTCTCCGCCACACCTGGCGCCAAATGACAGCCGATACACATGGAGTTGTAGTTGCCCGCACCGGCGCGAATAAGAGCTTGATCATCCAGGTTGGGAACCTCGATGTCCTGCGAACGGACTTCGATAGAGCGGTCGCGGGCCATCGTGAGAAACGCATACACTGCAGGAAAATGGGGATCATCGGCCCCCACGTTGACCACGCCAAAGTAGGCGCCGGCCAGGACAGCTGTGCTACCGACCACGCCGGCCGCCACCAAAGTTTTAATTGTTCTTTTCATGTCAGGTTCTCAAAACCACATCCGGATACCGGCGACAAAACGCGCCTCGTCTACATCACCGCCCTCGTCACGCACCATGTCTGCCGTGTTGCCATAGGAGCGGCTCCAGGAAACCCCGATATAGGGGGCAAACTGTCTGACAATCTCGTAACGCAAACGCAAACCGAGTTCGGTATTGGCCAACCCAGACCCCACACCTCGTTCAGGATCGTTCTTGCCGTAGAAGTTCATTTCGGCAGTTGGCTGGAGAATCAGCCGGTTGGTCAGCAGAATGTCGTACTCGCCCTCCAGTCGGGCAGCAGTTTGGCCATTCTCGCCGACGAAGGCCGTGGCTTCGGCCTCAAAGGCGTAAAGCGCCATGCCCTGGATACCGAAGGCGGCCCAAGTCTGCGGCGACTCCGGTTTGAAGTCCTGGCGAACGCCCGCGACGACATCCCACCAAGGGCCGATCGAGCGGCCGTACAGCAGCTGTAATTCAGCATCCTCGGTCACGCCGTTGGTACGCTCGCCTTCGGAGCGGAACCAGACCCGGTTGATATCACCGCCTACCCAGCCCGACGCATCCCAGGCCAGGGTGCTGCCCTCATCTGCGTCCTGGTATTCGAGCTGATCGAGCAGGAAAAAACTGTTGATGGCGCTGTCGTGAACCTTGTGGCCAGGTAATGGCGGGAAAGCCGCTTGGCGATCAGCATCCGTCAGAACGGGAATCGGCGTACGGCTGGTGGTTCTCGGGGCTTCAGCGGAGCCATGGTTCATCTTTGAATGATCCATGCCCTCCATCTGTCCTTGCATGGCGCCATGCCCCATCTTGCTGTGATCCATAGCCTGGGCCTTCTCTTGGCTCTGGCCGTGGCCCATCTGGCTATGATCCATGCTGCCCGAAGCACCCTGCATGGCACCATGGTCCATCTTGCTGTGATCCATGCCCTCCATCGGCGCTTTGGCGGAACCGTGGCCCATCTGGCTGTGGTCCATCGACATGGAGCCGTGCCCCATTGCCGAATGATCCATTTCTTCCGCAGCCTGGGTAACGCCGCCGCTGAGTGCACTCAGCGACACGACCAGCGCTATGAGGGACGGGCGTGAAAACCTAGTGGTCATGGTTCGAACCTGCTTCGGCTTCGGTGCCGCCATGCTTATCCATCATCTTCTCGTGCCCCATATCGTCATGGTTCATGCCCTCATGATCCATGGTGCCATGATCCATCTGCTGGCCAGCGGCCTTGCCTTTCGATTGATCTGCAGGCTTGTCACTGATGGCCTCGGGCGCAGCCGACTCGGCAGCATGTTGTTCGTGCTCGCTGTGCCCCTCACCTGCCAATGACGTCGGCGCGTACAAAGCAGCCAAAAAACTGAACATCGCTGCGCTGCCAAACAGGGCATTACGCTTCATAAAAGTACTCATCAGAAATCTCCTTTACTCATCCACACGGACTTCACGGAACATGCCCATTTCCATGTGGAGCAACAGGTGGCAGTGGTAGGCCCAACGCCCCAACGCATCGGCGGTCACCCGATAGCTGCGCTTGGAACCTGGCGGCATGTCGATGGTGTGTTTACGCACCAGGAAATTGCCGTTCGCATCCTCCAGATCACTCCACATGCCATGAAGATGGATCGGGTGAGTCATCATGGTGTCGTTGACCAGCGTGATGCGAACACGCTCGCCGTACTTGAGGCGTAGAGGCTCGGCGTCAGAGAACTTGATTCCATCGAAGGACCAGGAGAATTTCTCCATATGCCCGGTGAGGTGCAGCTCGATGGTGCGACTTGGCTCACGCCCGTCCGGATCAGGGAAGGTGCTGCGCAGGTCAGAGTACGTCAGCACGCGCCGGCCGTTATCACGCAGGCCGATACCTGGGTCGTCCAGCTTGTGCGTCGGCGTCATGGTCTGCATGTCGACCAAAGGATTGTTGGTCTCTGAGGCCGGGTGTGCCTGCATGTTGCCAGCCATGCCAGCCATGCCAGCCATGTTTGAATGATCCATTCCGGCCATCTGGCTGTGATCCATACCAGCCATGCCACCCTGCATGCTGCCATGATCCATTCCCGCCATATTGCCCTGATCCATCCCGGCCATGTTCCCGTGATCCATACCGCCCATGCTGCCGTGATCCATACCCATGTCGCCCATGGCAATCAGCGGACGCCGGTCGGGGCTGGGTACTGGTGCACTCAACCCCTCCTGTACAGCAAGGGTGCCGCGCGCATAGCCAGTGCGGTCCATGGATTGGGCAAACACGGTATAGGCCTGTTCGCTGTCTGGTTCGATGATCACGTCGTAGGTCTCGGCCACGGCGATACGGAACTCGTCGACGCTGACCGGTTTGACGTGCAGACCATCGGCCGCAACCACAGTCATCTTCAGGCCTGGGATGCGCACATCGAAATAGGTCATAGCCGAGGCATTAATGAACCGCAGGCGGATCTTTTCGCCTGGTTTGAATATGCCGGTCCAGTTGCCATCAGGTGCCTGGCCATTCATCAGGTAGGTGTAGGTGTAGCCACTGACGTCAGCGAGATCCGTCGGGCTCATCTTCATCTCGGCCCACATCTTGCGATCGGCTACGGCGGCGGACCAACCCATCTCGCTTACGTCATCGATGAAGTCACCAACGGTGCGTTTGTGCTGGTTGTAGTAGTCCGACTGTTTCTTGAGCTTGGCCAGTACCCGCGTTGGATTTTCATCCGTCCAGTCGCTCAGCAACACGACGTAATCACGGTCGTAACTGAAGGGCTCGGGCTCCTTGGCATCGATGACCAGCGCGCCGTATACGCCGACCTGCTCCTGCAGCCCCGAGTGACTGTGATACCAGTAGGTACCGTTCTGGTTGACCTTGAACTTGTACTCATACATGCCGTCAGGGGCGATGCCATGGAAGCTCAGGCCAGGAACACCATCCATGTTCGCCGGCAGGATGATGCCGTGCCAATGGATGGAGGTGTCCTCCTTGAGGCGGTTGCGCACGCGCAATGTGACGGTATCGCCTTCGCGCCAACGAAGAATCGGCCCAGGGAGCGAGCCGTTGATGGTCATGGCCGTGCGCGCTGCGCCGGTGATGTTCACCGGGGTTTCACCGATGAATAGGTCGAATTCGTTACCAGTCAGTACGTTGGGCTGGCCGGGGCTGTTCACCGCCCAGACCGGCGTGCGCCACAGGCCAAGTCCGCCGATAATACCGGTGGCTGCCAGGCCTTTGACGAAGGTGCGCCTTGTGGTTTTGCTTTGCATGCCGTTTTGTCCAATCCGTCAAATGAGCCGGTGATGGTGTGCCCGGTCTCGGGTTCATGGCTGCTTCAATGTCGGGGATTTACCCCTCAATTTTCCACGTCGGTGCATTGCACAAGCCTTACCGACGATGAGCAGTATGAAACTGCCATATCCCAACCATCCGGGTGATTACATTTCTGTAAGGTAGATGACTTCAGCAGTTGGTGTGCTCTGCTTGCTCGGTTGGACTGCTGGCTACAGGAGCCTCAACTTTCTGCTGCTGGGCCACCCGGTAGGCCTCCAGAGACGTCTGGCGTGCCTGCTCCATGCGCGCGAAGGTTCGGTCAGCACCACCTTCAGCCATTGCCAAGCTGGAGATGCTCAGAGCAGTAACTACAAGCAGAGCTTTGATCGATTTCATTTTGGGTATTCCTCGTAAGTTAAGTGGTCCCTGCAACTGCAGAGGCCGAGCTTTAGGCTCGATGTCACGTTAACTAAGAGGGCCTGTCAGCAACCTGAGCCGAACATTACAGTTCTGTCAGGTTGCTATTTCTTTCTTGTAGCCCATCCAGAAGGCTCGGTACTGTCTTTCATGCCCTCATAAAGCCTTGCGAATTTCTTGAGAGGGCATGCTCGGCAGCGATGCCTAAGCTACTCAGGGTCATTCGCACCCGCGGATAAGACCACCAACAATTAAGAGAGATTGTCACTATGTCGAATAAATCCAACGTCGCTACCGGTGCCGCTCTGGCTCTCGTGGCCGCCAGCCTGTTTGCTACCCTGCCTGTCCAGGCCGCCCAGGACACCAAAGCAGCTGAAGTGAAGTGCTTCGGCGTCAACGGTTGCAAGGGCCAGAACGACTGCATGACCGCCAAAAATGCCTGCAAAGGCCAGGGAGAATGCAAAGGCCAGGGCTTCAAGCTGATGACTCAGGCCAAGTGCGATGAGGCCGGTGGCAAGACCAGCGAATAATGCCGTTGCGGGGAGTGCCTGCCACTCCCCTGCTGGAGTCTTGAATGAGTAAGCGCAAAACACTGGGTTTCGGTCTTGGCCTTCGCAGTGAGTATTACCAGCAGATTCTTGAACAGCGACCTGCGGTCGACTGGTTTGAGATCATTTCCGAGAATTACCTGGTGGGAGGCGGCAAGGCTCTCTACTTCCTCGATGCGATCGGCGAGCACTACCCCCTGGTGATGCACGGGGTGTCTCTTTCGATTGGCGGCTCACATGCCTTGGACATCGACTACCTACGACAGCTCAAGCAACTGGCAGATCGGGTGCAGCCTCAGTGGGTGTCTGATCACTTGTGCTGGAGTCGAGGCAACGCCCATCAACTTCACGATCTGCTGCCGCTGCCGTTTACCCAGGAGAGCCTGCTGCATGTCGCGGCCCGGGTGCGCCTGGTGCAGGATGTTTTGGAGCGTCCCATCGTGCTGGAGAACGTTTCCTCCTACGTGCAGTGGACAACATCCAGCATGAGCGAGTCTCAGTTCCTCTCGGAGCTCAGTTACCTGACCGGGTGCGAGCTGCTTCTCGACGTGAACAACGTCTACGTCAGCGCACGAAATCAGGATTTCGACCCATGGCAGTTCATCTTGGAATTGCCGCACGAGCGGATTCGTCAAATTCATCTGGCCGGGCACAGCGATTACGGGCAGTACCTCATCGACACCCATGACCAGCCCATCGCTGATCCGGTTTGGTCTCTCTACAGCAAGACTTTGAGCTACTTGGGCCCGACATCGACCTTGATCGAGCGGGATGACCAGTTTCCGCCGCTGGAAGAGCTGTTGTCCGAATTAGCACATGCCCGTGCTATCGCCAAATCTGTGATATCGGGGGCCACCCCTTGAGCCTGATCGCCCTACAGACTGCATTTGAAACTTACCTGACAGGTGACAGTGCCCTGCCCTCCAACGAGCTTTTGGAGCAGATCCGAGGTAGCACAGCGCTGAGTGCTCTCGAAGGCCTGCAGATCTACCACAACGCTTACCGTTCGCGCCTGCTTGCGGTCTTGCGAGAAGACTTCCCTGCCCTGCTTCACTGGATCGGCAACGAATCATTCGAGCAGCTCGCACTGGCCTACTTGGCCGCCTGGCCACCACGACATTTCAGCATTCGCTGGCTGGGCGAGAAGCTGCCCGAGTTCATTAGCAGCTACGTCGAAGAACCCCAACTATCGCCGATGCGCGAACTCGCGGAGCTTGAGTGGGCTTTTACACTGGCTTTCGATGCTCAGGACGTCGAAGTGCTTTCACTGCAGGCCATCAGTGATTTTTCGGCTGAAGACTGGATTTCACTCAGGGTTTCCCTGACTGCATCTGCCCGGTGGTTGCAGCTGCAGTACAACACGCTGGAGTTGTGGAAAGCCGCCAAGTCCGGCAGCTTGCTGCCTGATATTACCCGCCTGCCAACGAACCTAGCCTGTCTTGTTTGGCGTCATGAACTCGTCTGCCAGTACCGGAGCCTGGAGCCAGCGGAGGCTTCGGCATTGCAGTTTCTCATCGAGGGCGGATCGTTCGCTGAACTCTGCGAGTCGTTGAGCGCCACGCATGGCGAGCAAGCTCCCTTGCAAGCCGCGACCTGGTTTAAGTTGTGGGTCAACGACGGTTTGCTAAAGCGCGGCCAGCTATTACACGAATGACCCGGAACCTTTAGGCTAGCGCTCTCTCTTTGGCCACTCCGAGCGCTTCTATGACTCACCGCATCATTCATTTCAAACAGCAAGCCTTGCTTGACCCGGAGACCTATCAGGCAATGCTGGCCGACGGCGTTGGTCACTGGGAGCGGCTTGCAGGAGAAGTCGTCGGCATAGAAGACGAAAAAAGCCACGAGTTCGCTGCATTGAAAAGCCTGTTCAAGCGCAAGCGGTACTCCTATGACACGCTGGAAATGCGCGAGCCAGGCGATCACTCAAACTGGCTTCGCGGCCGAGATGGTTCAGAAGGTATGACCAACGAGGTCACCAGTATCCCAGGGCTAAAAGAGCTCTCAGAACTGGAGATTTAGTGGGATAGCAGGTCAGCGCTCAAGCGCTGACCTGGGCCGAATAGCCAAGCTCCTGGATGAGTTCGCGGATCGATTCGGCACTTTCTGTGCTCTCAACGGTGACCTTGCCGGCCGCTCGATCCACTTCTACTCGTGCATCCTGATCCAGAGCTTGAATGGCCTTCGTGATTTTGCTCACGCAACTGCCACAGCCCATCCCCGCAACACTCAGACTAAACATGTCTTTCACCTCATTTCGTCCGCGGCTCAAGTTACCGCACGGACAGCATCGACCTTGACACGATGGCAAGGTCAAGCCCGTAAGCGCTACAAAAGGATCAGCCGTTTACCACGGGCGTAAGGATGGGGGTTGGTGAACACACCACGACATGCCTTGCGCCCCTCGTCAGTGCGACGTATAGATTCTGGGGGGTCATAAGCTCAGGATGCAGGACAACCGAGACATCCGCCTCCAGCCCCTTGAGAAGTAATGTGCTGCCTACAGAGCGTCTTGCGATCGGTCGGGCAAGGTGTCTATTGCGCTCTCGCGCTTGAATGGCTGCACTCAGAAAGTCGGCAGCACCTCCCACCACCGCTTGCATTGCAGACCGGCAGCAGTACAGAACCTCCGGTCGGTATACACGTGCCCCGTGCTGCTCAGCGAGCGTATCGATCACACGGAGCGCTTGCCCCAATGTTGGCGCTGCTACGAAATCGATCGCCGCAGCCTCGGCCGCGGTCGGAGGCGTTCGGGCCCTTCCTGCACGCAGCGACTCCACGCGCGTTCGCAGGTTTGCTGCACCTACCCCCGTCATTACGCTGGAAGCAAACTCCACAAGTTGTGCCAGAGCATTGGCACCCTGCAAGTCAAAGTTCCTGGCGAAGTTGACGAGATCTCTCAGGTCGACGGCTTCTACGGCCATGGCACCGGGTGTCTGGCTCGTGAGCTGATGGCGACCTTGCACGTTGATGGAGTCCCCGATGATGAGGACGCTGCCCTGAGCGTTGGGAGCTTCGGTTCTCGCGGCCACCAGTCGCTGCTGAACTTCGGTTCCGGCGTTTAGCTGCACCCAACGCACTTCTGCTGGAGCCGTGCGCAGATCCACCGGCTGACCAGCTTGAAGTTGCTGCCGTATGGCGAGCAGCCACTGCCCGAGGTTCTCAGCTCCAGCCAGCCGCCAGCGCCACGGTATCCTCAACTCTCCCGCTGCGGGAAACAGGGGTTGCACCTCATTCGCCCAATGCACCAGTCGATTGCCACGGAAGCTGAATATGGCTTGCATCGGGTCACCGAGCACGCAGGTCGGAAGCACCTGGGCCAAACCAGACACGATGGCGTGCTGGACGACGTTGCAGTCTTGGTACTCGTCGACAAGCAACCGTGCATAGGTGGCGCGAAGGGGCTGAGCGAGGTGACCGGCCTGCAACAACTGCATGGCGGCCTCCCGAATTGCCGGGTAGTCAGTATTGGGTTGATGCAGCTGTAGGATCTGCGGGTTATGGCCGCTTCGCGCTGGGAACTTAGCGATCAGGCGCATCGAGAATCCGTCAATGGTGGAGACTCGATATGCGGAGTTAGGAACACCGGCTCGTCTCAGGCGCGCCCGTAAGGCCGCAACGCCGGCGTTCGTATGTGTCAAGACGAGGATGGGTTTGCTCTGCGTATGCGCGATGAGCGTCTCGGCAATCAATTGCGTTTTTCCACAACCTGCGGGGGCCGTTATGGAGCCACGCTCGATAGCGAAAAGATCAATCTCAGGGGGCACTTGTAAACGTCCAGAGCTGATTCGTGACTGCCATGAAGCCCGGTTCGGCGTTCTGTAAAGACGGACCGACGATGTCCCTTGCAACCTCCTGATAGGTTGTCAGCGACTTGAACCAGCCGCTGTTGCGGATACGGGATGCGGTTCCCAGCAGCTCTCGTCTCTCAGGTGAGTACCCATCCACGAGTCGCTTGGCTCGGATATCGTTCAGCGTCACGCGGCCTTGGGACTTCGTCTGAATGTGTGCGTTCATCAGCTCTGCACCCACTATTGTTTCGGCTTTCGCCAGAAGTGCATCGAGTGCTTGCTCACTGAGATGGCGGAAGATCTCGTCCTCCAACGTGAGGCCTGGTCGCCATGTAAGAATTTGCCCGCCGGCGGCCAAGAATGCTTCAGCGAGCCCCGCGGTCGAAGGCTTGTCGGCATCTACAAAAACCATCACGCGGTAACCCAAGTTCAGAAGTGCTGTTCCCCGGATAAGACTGTTATCGGGGCTTCCCCCGCCGGCGTCCACATACGCGCCGCCATGGGCCAGGAATGAGGTAGCGCCAAGACTGACCCACCATTGGTCAAGGCCACGCGCGAAGCCAACCTCGCTGGCCCCCTCGCAAACGATGATGGATTTGGCGAGGAATGCTTCGGGGTCCTTCCGAAGGGTACTTTGTACCTCGTTGGCTTCCCCAGCTGGCATAACACTGTGGCGCTGAGGTGCTGACCGAACAACGAATAACTGGCTGCCGGACAGCTCGCGCAGCGCGACCGGCGAGTGCGTCGTCATGAACACTTGCAACGGAGCGGCAGCGTCCTTTGCACCCAGCGAGTCCAGGAATCGCATGAGCCGATGAGGTTCAAGCCCGTATTCCACCTCATCAACCAGGGCAATTGGCGCGGCGCTGGCCGCAGCCCTTTGAAGCCCTGCCACTAGCAAGCGTGACGAGCCCGTGCCAAGGGAGCGCAGCGGAATACCTGTTTCACTGTGCAGCGCGATCGCCCCCTCGCCAATCGACACAGAATGTGCGTCAAGGAGCGCCTGAGGCATAGCCCCGACCGAAACGCCAAGATGCTGTGCTGTGCGTTGCACGACCTCAAGCGTCTGGGTCAGATGTTCGGCTGCTTGATTGCCAAAGTTCGCTCTTGCTTGCCTAGCGGCGCGCGCCAGTTCAGCACCAAGCTCGGCGCGCTCATCGGTAAGTCGATTGAGCACTGAGCCACGACTCCACGACAGGTTCGAGCTCGCAAAGCTGCCGATACGGGCGGGCGCTAGTGCCGCTCGTTCTTTCCAGGGAAGAGTGCGTTCAAGTTGCTGCTGCTCCGCGCGCTCGGAGAAAAGTGTCCAAACAGGCTCCAAATCGGCACCAACTTGCAGACGCAAGGTGATGACGGTCTCCAGCCCCGCTCGCGGTTCGTCTTCGACTTCCCCCGTACCGGGATGGAATCCACGCAAGAACTCGCCGTAGACATCGATATCCATCAGCGATAACGGCAGATCGCCAAGCGCCACGCTGATGGTGATGGGTACATCGACGTTTAATGCGAAGAAGTCCATGTCGCCGAACGTGCCGCCTCGGCGGGCGCCGACGCAAAGGTCAATCGCGTCCAGGATGCTGGACTTCCCACTGTCACCCGGACCAATGAGGCAGTTAATTCCGGGGGCCGGCACCCAGTCGAGCGCCTGGATAGACCGGAAGTTGCTAATTTGCAGTCGGCGAATGCGGGCCACGGAGAATCCTCATGGGGTAACGACTGTCAGTCTCCTACTCGCAGCGGGAACGATCCATAGAACGTCCCCTCGTCATCAGGTGATGCGACTGATAGGTCAAGTTGCAAGCTACCGTACGGTATTTTCCGGTCAGATGCGCATTTAAAAAATCGCCCTGCAGGTAGGCACATCGTCTTGTCTAGCAGACTAGCCAACGTCCGTTGCTTTCAACCTAAGCGCATTGAAAACCACCGAGGCTGAACTGACGCTCATTGCCAGAGCAGCGATCAAGGGCGACAGAAGATGTCCTGTCAGCGGATACAGCAGCCCGGCCGCTAGCGGGATTCCCATCGCGTTGTAGAGGAATGCAAAGGCAAGGTTCTGCCTCATGTTCTTCACCGTGGCCACCGACAAGGTGCGCGCCCGCAGGATGCCCATCAGGTCTCCCTTGACCAGGGTCACTTGGGCGCTGTTCATCGCCACGTCGGTGCCCGTGCCCATAGCGATGCCTACGTCGGCCCTGGCCAAGGCCGGCGCATCGTTGATGCCGTCGCCCGCCATGGCAACACGCCGGCCATAGCTCTGCAGTTCGGCGACTAATTTCTCCTTGTCCTGCGGTTTCACCTCGCCATGCACCTCCTCGATGCCTAACTGCTTCGCCACGGCTCTTGCTGTGGTGAGGCCATCGCCAGTGGCCATGATGACCTTCACGTCAGCGTTCTGGAGTTGAGCAACAGCCTGTTGGGAGGTCGGTTTGATTGGATCGGAAACGGCCAGGAGACCCGCCAGGCGACCATCGACGGCCAGATAGATGATGCTGATGCCCTCCAGGCGCAGTTGCTCTGCACGGTTACGCAGCGGAGTAATATCGACGCCCGCCTCCTCCATCAACGCTGTGTTCCCAAGCTGCAGTTGATGGCCATCGACCTGTCCGCGTACACCAATACCTGAGCCAGATTCGAAGGTCTCCGGTTTCACCAGGGCAAGACCCTGTTCACGCGCATGATCGACAATGGCATGCGCCAGCGGATGCTCGCTGCCCTGGTCGAGACTAGCAGCCAGGCGCAGCACTTCATTGGAGTCGTAACCGCCTGTCCCTTCCGCACTATGAAATACGGGACGCCCCTCAGTCAGGGTTCCAGTCTTGTCGACGATGAGCGTGTCGATCTTGCATAGATTTTCGATGGCGCTGGCATCGCGGAACAACACACCGCTGCTAGCGGCCTTGCCAGTCGCAACCATGACGGACATCGGGGTTGCCAGACCCAGAGCGCAGGGACACGCAATGATTAGCACCGCCACCGCATTGATCAGGCCAAATACCCAGCCTGATTCCGGCCCTAATAGCCCCCAGCCGAAGAAGGTCAGAATCGCGATCAGGATCACCCCGACCACGAAATACCCTGCCACCGCATCAGCCATACGCTGCATGGGGGCCTTGGAACGTTGGGCTCTGGCCACCATCTGAACGATCTGCGACAGCATGGTCTCGGCACCGACCTTCTGCGCCTCCATCACCAGGCTGCCGTGGGTGTTCAGGGTGGCACCGATAAGGGCATCCCCTACCCGCTTGGTCACGGGTAACGGTTCTCCGGTAAGCATCGACTCGTCGACGGCGCTCTCCCCCTCTAGAACCGTACCGTCCACCGGGACTTTCTCTCCCGGCCGGACACGTAGGTGGTCGCCCTGATGGACATGTGTCAGCGGAATATCTTCTTCCTGGCCATCGGGCTTGATGCGACGCGCAGTCTTTGGTGCCAGCCTCAGCAGTGACTTGATGGCTGCCGAAGTCTGCGAGCGGGCCTTGAGTTCGAGCATTTGGCCCAACAGCGTGAGTGAGATAATCACCGCGGCTGCTTCAAAATAGACGCCGATACGTCCGTCCTGGGCAAAAGCCGCCGGAAACCACTGCGGAACCAAGGTAGCGGCCACGCTGTAGAGGTAGGCAGCGGCCGTTCCCAAACCGATCAGGGTCCACATGTTGGGGCTGCGGTGGCGGATGGAGTCAATGCCGCGGGTGAAGAATACCCAGCCACCCCATAGCGTCACGGGCGTCGCCAGAGCCAGCTCGACCCAGTTCTGGGTCGTGCCATGAAACAGTTGCAAGGAATGGCCGGCCATCGCCAATACGGTCACGATGACGGTCAACGGTAGGGTCCACCAGAACCGCAGCGAGAAGTCCTTCAGCTCTGGATTTTCCTCCTCTTCCAGCTCCGGGATGACAGGTTCCAGCGTCATCCCGCAGATCGGGCAGTTTCCGGGAGCCGGTTGACGGATTTCTGGATGCATCGGGCAGGTGTATTCAGCACCTACAGGTGTCGATGTGGGTGCTGGAGTCGCGTGCTGGTGATGCTCCCCATGAGACTGATGGCTCATGTACTGATGAGGATCTGCTTGGAATTTCTCTAGGCACTTCGCACTGCAGAAATGATAGGCCTTCCCTTCAAAGCTCTCGCGATAAGGGCCATCAGGTTTGACCTCCATGCCACACACCGGGTCGCGCTGGCTCTCGGAGTGGGCGTGCGAGTTATGTGAATGATCCTGGTCATGATGGCAGGAGGTCTTTTGCATGCGATCTATGTCCTTTCTTCGTCCTTGGAAACAGCGGTGCTGCTGGAGTGGGAGTGCCCGCCGTGATTGTGGCCAAACAGATGCATCAGCGGGCATAGCAGCAGGATGAGGTACGGCAGGGCCTGCGAAAGATGACCGTAATGCTCACGCGCTACATAGAAGATGCCGATTACGGCCAGCATGATCAGCGCAATGCCAATCTTGCTCTTCCAAAAAGGCGGCTCAGTGGTACTGGTGTGATGGGTATGGTCCACGACAATAGCCTCGTTTCAATGGCGGCCGGATCACTATAGGTGTCTCAGACTGGACGGAGTTGGCGAGTATCAATAAACGTCAGCGTACGGTCACCTTACCGACCATTCCCGACTGATAATGTCCTGGAATATTGCAGGCGAACTCCAGTTCGGTGGCGGCGGAGAAGGTCCAGATCAACTCTTCGCGTGCTCCAGGTTCGACAAGAACACTGTTGGGATCGTCGTGCTCCATGCCGACCATCTTCATGCCGCCCATGGCGTGGTCCATTTTGCTCATGTCATGCGCTGCAGTCGGGGACAGCGTGCCGTTCTGAAACATCGCAGCCATCTCTTTCTGATGCGCAGCATGGGATGCCGCTTTGCCAAGGTTGAACTCGTGCAGCAGGGCTCCCTCGTTCAGCAGTACGAAGCGAACCGTCTCGCCCGCCTTGATTTCCATTGTCTTGGGTTCAAAGAAGATGTCCCCCATCCGGACTTCGATGGTGCGATCTACTGCCTGACTGTCTCCCGGTTGCCCGATACTGTCTTTCTTGTGGCCCGGGCTGGCCAGCGCATTGGCAGCACTGAGCAGTAAACCAAGGGTGGTGATTATGAAAGCGGGTCTGAGTTTCATGGTGTGCCTCTGAGGTGTTGAGGAGGGATGAGTCCCGATGCTAATGAGGTGCAACTGGCGGTACGCTGACGCGAAAACTACATCGCAGTAAGGTTCGTCAGATCGGTGCTACCCAGCCCGCGGCCAACGGGTAGCACCGGTGCCGGACTAACGCAGAGCAAACTCACCGACCATTCCCGCCTGGTAATGCCCAGGCAATGTACAGGCGAAGCTCAAACTGCCCGCCTGAGGGAAGGTCCACACGAACTCTTTAGTTGTGCCGGGCTCGACGAGAACCGCGTTCGGGTCGTCATGCTTGGCTTTGATGACTTCCGGATAGCCTGGAGGGTTGGAGTCTCCCGTGCCATAACGCTCATGCCAGACAATGCGCTCGGCCATGCCGGTCGGGGTCAGTGTGCCGTCCTTGAACAAGGACGCCATCTTGCGCTGGTGCTCCAGCTGGGACGCTGCCTGCCCGATGTTGAACTCGTGCATCAACGCGCCCTCGTTCTTCAGAACGAAGCGCACGGTTTCACCTGGCTTCACATCGATCGTTTTCTGGCTGTAGTTGATGTCGTCCATCTTTACCGAGATGGTACGAGTCGCTGGCGTCGCCTGGGCCTGCTGCCCAATGCCATTGCTACTGCCGCCGACCTCGGCAAATGCCGGAAAGGTGGTGCTGATGAACAGAGTGCTGATCAGCAGTTTAAGGGGTAAGCGTTTCATGGTGAGACCTCGCGATGGGTGCTGGAAATCTCATGCTATTCCCCGCTTGCTGCCAGGCCGCTGACCCCAGAACTACAATTGCGTCAGCTGGGAAAAAGCACGGCGCCACAAAGGCGCCGCTAGGCCAAAGGAGCAATCACGAAAGGCCTGGAAGATGGGGGAAATCTTTACTGATGGCATTCCTTATCGGCCATCATCAACTTGTGCTCTCGAATCATTTGACCCAGCACGTCGTCTACCAACTTGTCATGCTTTTCCATCCAGGCCAGATGCTCTTCGGCAGACATGTTCGGCGCGGGATGCTCGTTGTGCAGCTGGCTCATGATGTCTTCGAGCATGTTCATATGCGCCTTCATGTGCACATGCCGCTCGCCGACCGGGGCCTTCTCCGCCTGGTTCAGCACGACTTCTGCTTTGTCGCGCATCTGCTGGATGCGCTCGAATACACGGTCGCTGCCCCCCTCGGCCCAAGCCATAGAAGAGAGCAGTAGCGAGCCAACCAGAAGCAAAGGTTTCAGCGATTTCATGGGACAGTCTCCATCAGTGCAAACTATGGCCGGCACCTCTGCTTTTGGTCTGTCGCGGGCCGAGAGCACAACCTAGTGCTCATGCTTGCACCTTAGACAAGCCACCCTGTCAGCGAGCTGAAGCCAGAATTACATTTTCGTAAGCTTCTGGTTGGGGCCGCGGTTTGCCTGCAAACTCAGGCCACCCGATATTTGGAGTCTGCTCGCATGAAACTACTGGTAGCTGAAGATGAACCCAAAACCGGTGCATACCTGCAGCAAGGCCTCAGTGAAGCGGGCTTCAATGTCGACCGGGTTATGACCGGTACAGATGCTCTACAGCACGCTCTGAGTGAGTCCTATGACCTCCTGATCCTGGATGTGATGATGCCTGGGCTGGACGGGTGGGAAGTGCTGCGCATGGTGCGCGCCGCAGGAAAAGACGTCCCCGTATTGTTCTTGACGGCACGCGATGGTGTGGAGGACCGCGTTAAAGGGTTGGAGCTGGGCGCGGACGACTACCTGATCAAGCCATTTGCTTTCTCTGAACTTCTGGCCAGGGTCAGAACGCTGCTGCGTAGAGGCAATGGCTCACCCACGCAAACAACGATGAAAATTGCCGATTTGGAAGTCGATCTGATGAAGCGTCGCGCCATCCGCGGCGGTAAACGAATTGACCTGACCGCGAAGGAGTTTTCACTGCTGGAACTGCTACTGCGCCGGCGCGGCGAGGTGCTCCCGAAGTCGCTGATTGCCTCTCAGGTTTGGGACATGAATTTCGACAGCGACACCAATGTTATTGAGGTTGCGGTACGCCGGCTACGCGCAAAAATCGATGACGATTTCGATCTCAAGCTGATTCATACCGCCCGCGGCATGGGATACATGATGGATGCTCCGGAGTGAATATGAAGCACCTTTCGCTGACCGCACGCATGAGCCTGATGTTCATGTCCGCGGTAATTGCAGTCCTGACGGTAGCAGGGCTGAGTTTCAATATGCTCAGCCAGCACCACTTCAAGATGCTGGATCGGCAGGCCCTGGTGGAGAAACTCGAATCCGCCAAACATATCCTCAACAATGCTCGCGGTGAAGCGAGCCTTTCGGAAGAATTACCGCAGTTGCGAGCTTTGCTGGGAGCCCATCAGGATCTGGCCGCCACTATCCTGGCCAGTGACGGTTCTGTACTGTTTTCCGACCCCAGAGCAGTCGAAGTACCTGAGCGTTTCAGACGTGCAAATGAGCAGAGCATGTGGGAGTGGCAGAACGGCCAACACATGTACCGTGGCATGACGGAGCAAATCTCGGTAGCCGATCAGGCTGAGCCGCTCACTGCGTTGCTGATTCTTGACGTCACCGATCACACACACTTTTTCGACACGCTGCAACGATGGTTTTGGATTGGATTGGTCATCAGCGCCCTGTTCAGTGCCACACTCGGCTGGGTGGTTGCTCGCAGCGGCCTTAGGCCTCTGCGGCAAGTCACTCATGTGGCCTCCGGGATGTCCGCTCGCTCGTTACAGGAGCGAATCCCTCTCGAACCAGTGCCGCGGGAACTTCAGCAACTGGTTCTCTCCTTCAATGCGATGTTGGCTCGGCTAGAGGATGCCTTCGTTAGGCTCTCCAATTTTTCGGCCGACATTGCCCACGAGCTACGAACTCCAGTCAGCAATCTGATGACCCACACCGAGGTCGTGCTGAGTAAAAAACGCGATATCAATGCCTATGAGGAGAATCTGTACTCCAACCTGGAGGACTTGAAGCGCATGTCTCGGATGATTGATGACATGCTGTTCTTGGCCAAGGCTGATAATGGCCTGATCATCCCCGAGCAGGCCAGGATCGAACTGGCTGACGTAGTCTTCAAGCTGTTTGACTACTACCACCTTCTGGCCGAAGAGCGCGGCATTGAGCTATCGCTCACAGGCAAAGGCCAAGTGCTGGGAGATCGGCTGATGCTTGATCGCGCGCTATCCAACTTGCTGTCCAATGCGCTGCGCTACACGCCGGCGGGACAGACAATTTCGGTTCTGATCCGCGAGACAGAGGACTCCACTACCTTCAGTATCGAGAACCCAGGGGACACAATCAGCTCAGAGCATCTAGAGAAGCTCTTCGACCGCTTTTACCGGGTTGACCCCGCTCGGCGGGAGGGCAGCCCGAGCAACGCCGGGCTCGGGCTTGCAATCACCCGATCCATCATTGAGGCTCACAAAGGCCGCATCTGGTGCACCTCAGCGGCTAGCCTCACGGGCTTTCACATCGAATTGCCCCATCCCAGATAATGCCGGTCTGGCGGTAAGTAGGCTACAGCTAACCGCTAGCCCAACTTGACAGGGTGGGTGCAGGTGCAACTCGACTGAGCGCAGATTGCATTCGCCATCCAGATAGGTAACGAGCGGTGAGCTGACACAAGAGCACCCCATTCGCTCTCGGGTAGCAGCTCATGAAGTTTGGAAACTGCATCCCCCGCGCTTGCCTCGCCAAGCCAAACCAATGCTCGGATGGCGTCCCCCGCTCCAGTAGCGCCAAGAGCCATTAACCATTGAGGCGCATGCCGAATCGATACGGTGGACTTGCCAACCTGAAGCTCCCTAGAACGTCCGGTGGTTAGAAAGACATACCGAATAGGAACCTGCGTTGTCAGCCCCCATTTGTTTGCGGCGCTAGCCCCAGTGGCGACTATCAACTCACCCCGCACGTTTGCCAATGAGCGGACGACCGTCTCAGGTGCCGGTGCGCGCACGCCGAACCGAGTTTCGACTGCTGCAACATAAAAGCCCCGAGCAACGCGAAACAGCATTCCACCCTCGACCAGTCGAGAGAACCCTCGCTGCACAGCATGTCGATTCCCCTGATGCAGGAATCTGCCTGGTGTCAGAATTTCACCCTCTGGAAGCTGTTGAATGATGTCCAGGGTTTTCTCGGGAAGAGTCTTCATTGGCCGGCCAGAGCAGATGAAATCGATGCAGTTGGTCATCGAAGACTGGGATGGCGACGGAGCTATTTCACATTCCCGACGAGGTGCTCCAAGAGCTCGGTGTCGACGTCGGGGACAGCCTTTTCCTCATTGAGGAGTATGTCGGTACCGCCCGCTGTTTTGTGCTCAGTAAGTCGCCACAGATCCCAGATCGGGTAGATGAGCTTGTGAGCACCTGGGAAGCCTCCGTTCCAAAGCCCCCAGTAAAATGAATTGGTTTTGCAATCCCCTGCAGCTACTCTATGTCTGCAGCCCAAGAGCTTCCTCTCCCGGGCGCTGTACCGGTGATGAAACTTGGTTCGAGGCGGCCTCTAAGGCCGCCTTTATCATTTCTGCCCCGCCGAGCGATATACCTAGCCTGTAATTGAGGAGCTGAAGACTGGTCCCAAAGCCCCCAGTGGCAAGGTCTCCGACTGCTCTTCTATTCGCCCTGCCAGAAACACATCGTCCTGTGTAGGGAAGTGCCGCAAAAGGAACTTGGCATCTCGCCGCACCTTTTCAGGCAGGCTGCTATCTCGGGACAGTTCAACGAGAAAGTCTCGAGTCATTATCACCGCGCGAGAGCGCTCGTTCGGCATTGTCATTTCTGTCTCCATTGGAACCACGACTCCTCTGGCAGCATACGCCTGGGTTCGTGATTGCCCATACTGACGCAGCCAGACGCAGAGCCAAAGCCCCAAGATATCTTTTCCGGAAGCAAGAGCAGCGGCTCAGTCAGACCGGCAGTCCGTACTCAATGGCAAGCATCACCTGGCGTACAGCTCGACCGCCGACTTCGGTGCTCAGCAGGGAAACGGGTTGCACATTTCCTAGCGCAATATTTGGCGACGTGAGCCAGCGAGTCGCTGCGGCTTGATCTGATTCCAAGACACTCATCAGCACGTCGACAAGATTCGCCAGTCGACAAAACGCATCGCCTTCTGCTGAAGTCATGAGGGAAGCCTCTGGAGCGATGCCGATCCAGCCTGCCACGACGCAGGCATCAATACCCAACTCCTCCGCCAAGCGCGAGGTTAGCTCAACCGGGAGTCCTGTTATGGTCGCCTGGTGCAGGCTCTTATGGCTGTGGGGCAGCCCAAGTCGCTCGATAAGACTTTTCATCATGCCAATCTCTGGTTGTGATGTTGGCACCTACCCCGACATTGGTACTGGTCGAGTATTCACATGAAAGCTGCCAGTCATTTGCACAGCCGCCAGCATTCAGTTGCACGCATAACCAACAGGCTTTCGTATCGTCCGGTCCTAGGTCTTGCACGCTTGGCCTCTGTTGACTGCTACCCTACCGCCGTAAGCGGACAGCGCAAATCAGACGTCCAGAACGAATTCTATAATCGCTCTATAATTGACTTTAAAAACCTATAAACCCCATCCTAGAGCAGCCTAAGCAACCCAGGATGCTTCATCGCGAAGCCGATAAATTCCTTGCACTGGCGCATGGCCCCAACCAATACAATCGTAGCTATCCGGGCTAGAAGAAGCGAGGTGAATGGTTGTTTTCTGCCAGAGGGTCCTACCACGCAAGCCTTCAAAGACATCAGGATGCAGCGTTTGCATGACCAATGCTGCCGCAACGCGCCTGCAAACTCACATATGGCCGGCCAGCAGCGTCCTGTAACGCACTCCTGCGGGAGATTGAGGCCGTCCACCCCCTCTGTTTCACGACATCCGCCGGCGCAGGGCCTAGTGGCAGCCCCATCGGGGCTGCCTGGTAAGGGGTCAGATGACCCGCTTGATGCTGATGTAGTCGCCCTGGGTGCGCAGGGTGACGGTCACTGGTTCGCTAGTGCGATTACGCCAGAACCAACCGTGCTTGCCATCGAATGCGGCCTCCAGTACACCTGAATCTTCTGGGGTCGAGCGTCCCTTCCCATAGCCGTGGTAGAAGTCGCGCGGTGCGTTGTAAGGATCGCCATGGGTGTCGTAGTTAACGACGCCGCCGTTGGCAGTCCAGAGGTACTTCACCTTGGCACCTTGCTTCATTTCCAGTTTCACCTCGGCGCCTTGATTCGGGCTCAGGGTGATGCTCATTTCATGCTGAAGACCAGGTGCTGGCTCAGGTGCCGTCGATTGCTCCGGAGCGGGAGTGACCTCAGTAGGAGCGGCCGGGGTAGTTGCCGGGGCTGCGGGTACTGCGGCGATAGCTTCAGTTGGCTGCGGAGTGGGCGCTGGAGCTGCGGCCTCATCGGCCAGAGCCTCTTCAGCCAACTGGATCTTCACCTCACCCATCTGGGTGAGTCCAAGTGCTCGGCCCACGCCAGTGGGGTCGATCGCATACTCCGAAGGCATCACCACGGTAACCAGGAGCACGCAGGCAATGATTGCTGCGGTGATCGTGGAGCGAAGCAGCTGCGCTGTCGATGGGAGTTCGTTGAGGGTCGGAAGCTTGGTATTGAACATTGAGAGAATTCCTTACTGAGAGACGATCAGGCCAGTGATCTGGTAGCCCATGAGCAAGAAGCCGGCACTCATCATGGCGACGTTCGCGGTATAGGCATGGCGCCAGAAGCTGGCAGTACGTCGCCAGTAGCCCATCAAAATGAGAATGCCGCCGAGGGCCAGTAGCTGGCCGATCTCGACACCTACGTTGAAGGCAATCAGGTTGGCGATCAGGCCATCAGGAGAAATCTCGAACTCCTGGATCTTGGTGGCCAGACCGAAGCCATGAAGCAGGCCGAAGATCAGCGTTGCTGCACGGGTATCGGGCTGGTAGCCAAACCAGCGCTGGAAGGCGCCGAGGTTATCCAGGGCCTTGTACACGACCGAAAAGCCGATGATCGCGTCGATCACATACGAGCTGATGCTGATGTTGCTGAGCACTCCAAAGAGCAGAGTGATCGAGTGGCCAACTGCGAACAGCGTGACGTACAGCCCTACGTCCTTCAGGCGGTAGAGAAAGAAGATCACGCCGAACAGGAACAGCAGATGGTCGTAGCCGGTAATCATGTGTTTGGCGCCCATGTAGATGAAGGGCATCAACATCACGCCGGTACTTTCCTGGATGAAGCCTTTGTCTCCTTCGGGCACGCCGTGGGCTAGCGCCTCAGGCATGACTGCCATCAGTAAAGCGAGGGTAAGCAAGGGCAGAAAGAGCGATCGACGCAGGCGTGCGATCAGCGCCGTTGCCCCGCTTAGGGGAAGCGAATTCATAATGATTTCCTAGGTTGTAGTGGTCTGGGGCCGCGAGGCGGCCGGTTTCAGAACACGAACCTGGAGCGTGGTGGCCGTTCGATCAGGTAGATCGGCACTTCAGGGACAGTTGTCCGCAACGCGTTGGGAGGGGTTTCCCGCTCGGGGCGTGACAGCAGTGTCAGCGCCGACCCGAGATAAGGGATCTCATGGCTATGGTCAGCCGCATGTTTGTGGCTCAGGAACGCCGGCGCGTCCACGTCATGGGAATGACCATGGGACACAGCACCAGAGTAATCCCCCGGTATCAGCGGTACTTTGATGGCGGCCAGCGAATGCCCTACCCAGGCCAACAGCAAGGCCAGTATCAATGCGATAACGGGTTTCTTCGAGGCACTACGGCGAGCCATTTTCCTATGTCTTGCAGCTTGCAAAGGGCCAACAGGGTCGTTTGACCATATCCCCCCCAGGGGGATAGGATGCGAGCGTAAATCATCGAGGCATAGGACTCAAGGCATGAGCGATCACGAACACAGCCATGGCCACCGACACCAAAGCCACAGCGATGTCATGAAGCGCCTGAAGCGCGCCGAGGGCCATCTGCGCAGCATCATCACCATGATCGAGGATGGCCGTGAGTGCGTGGATATCGCGCAGCAGCTGCATGCCGTGGAGAAGGCCGTATGCCAGGCCAAGCGCACCCTGATTCAAGATCACATCGATCACTGCCTGGAGCACACGATGGACGCCCTCGCTACTGGCGAGCGCACCTCCCTTGAAGACTTCAAGCAGATCACGAAGTACCTGTAGGTATCCCCATGTCGAGCTTTGCCGAATTGCTGCAGCAGGGTGCGTCTCACGCCTGGCTGTACTTCCCCAGCGCCATCCTCCTAGGGGCATTGCATGGCCTGGAGCCAGGCCACTCGAAGACCATGATGGCGGCCTTCATCGTAGCCATCCGCGGCACCGTGAAGCAGGCGGTATTGCTGGGGCTGGCGGCAACCATTTCGCACACCGCGGTGGTCTGGCTGGTGGCCATGGGCGGCATGTATCTGGGCCAGAACCTGAATGCTGAAACGACTGAACCCTATTTCCAGCTCGCGTCCGCCGCGATCATCATCACCATCGCGCTCTGGATGCTGTGGCGAACCTGGCGTGGCGAACAGATGTGGCGTTTCGAAGAAGGTGATCATGCGCATGATCACCACCATGGCGAGCTTCGCCGAATCGATACCGGACACGGGCGAATCGAACTCTCGATCTTCGAGGAAGGGGTTCCCCCGCGCTGGCGTCTGCGCACTCTGAGTGGTCACTCTTGGCCAGCAGAAGACGTGAATCTGTCGACGACGCGTCCTGACGGGACAGCTCAGCTGTTCCGCTTTGTGCATCGCGGCGAATACCTGGAGTCGGTCGCAGAAATTCCCGAGCCTCATCAGTTCACCGCGCGTCTAAGCCTTGGTCACGCGGGCCATTCGCACGACTATGACCTCGATTTCCATGAGCACGACCACGGCCACGACCATTCCGATCTACAGGGCCTGGAGCTGTCGCTGGAGGGATACCAGGATGCCCATGAGCGAGCCCACGCCAACGACATCCGCAACCGCTTCAATAACCGCAACGTCACTACAGGCCAGATCATCCTGTTCGGCCTGACCGGAGGACTGATCCCCTGTCCTGCCGCGATTACGGTGTTGTTGCTATGCCTGCAGGTGAAGGAAGTCGCACTCGGGGCTGTTCTGGTGCTGTGCTTTAGTGTCGGCCTGGCGTTGACCCTGGTGTCCGTCGGTGCAGCTGCTGCGGTGGGCGCTCGCCAGGCCTCCAATCGTTGGCCTTGGCTGGGGGCAGTCGCGCGTCGTGCGCCCTACCTCTCGAGCGTGCTCATCATTGGTGTCGGTATCTATGTCGGCGTTCATGGCTGGATCGGTCTGACCGCCTAAATGTGGGAGCTATCAGGCTACCTGGGCCTATTCCTCGCGGCCTTCAGTGCCGCGACTTTGATCCCTGCACAGTCCGAGGCAGTGCTCACCGGCCTGCTGATAAGCGGCAATTACTCGGTGGTCATACTGTTGGTTGTGGCTACTACAGGCAACGTTCTGGGTTCAGCGGTCAACTGGCTGCTCGGTTTCTATATCGAGCGCTATCGGCACAAACGCTGGTTTCCGGTAAGTGACGACAAGCTGTCCCGCGCGCAGCGGGCCTACCACCGCTACGGCCGTTGGTCACTGCTGCTGAGCTGGGTACCGATCATTGGCGACCCGCTGACCCTGATTGCCGGTGTCATGCGCGAACCCTTCTGGAGCTTCTTTTTGATCGTGCTGCTGGCCAAGGCGGCTCGATACCTGGTGCTCACCGTGGTGACCCTCGGGATCATGGGGTAATGCGCTCGACCAGCCTGGATCTCGTCAAATGGCTCGCCATGCTGACAATGGTCATAGACCACCTGCGCTATCTCTGGCCCGAAGCAACAGCATGGCTTTTCGTGGTTGGACGCTTCGCCTTTCCGCTGTTCTGCCTTGGCATCGCCGCCAATGTGTCGCGTTCCCACCCAGGAGATCTGTACAGCGAAAATAACTTTCGCTACTTGAGTTGGATTCTGGCCTTCAGCCTCATATCCGAGATGCCGTATCGGGCGCTGTCCGAGATGAGCAATACGCTGAATGTGATGCCGACACTGATGTTGGGGCTCATAGTTGCTTGGAGCGTCCATCACAGCGATCGTACAGGCTTGGTGCTGGGGCTATTCACGCTGACCGTTTCGATAGTGCTGCATGATCGGCTGATGTACGGCGCGTTTGGCGTCCTGCTGCCGGCGACCATGGTGCTGGCAGTGCAGCGCCCCTGGATTACCTGGCTCATACCTGCAGTCTTCAGCGTGTTGGCCAATAGCCGTGACGGCTGGATCGGAGCTGCTCCCTTTGGCACCTGGTGGGCCATGGCCACGACCTTTGCGGCTCCGCTGGTTGGCCTGTGGCTATTGCGGCAGAAAATCACCCAACACATATGGCCAGTGGGGCGCTGGGGTTACTACTTCTACCCCGGCCATCTAGCGGTGCTGGCGTTGCTTCGTGTGGCTCTCTGACCGATCGATCAAAATTCCCTTGCTCAATGCAGGCCTTTTGCCATAATCCGGAGCGTGACCTAGATCACATATAAGAGCTAATCGAAACGGAGTTTGAACATGAAGAAGCTTTCTGCCGCCCTGATCGCCACCGTGATTGCCCTGTCCTCCGCCGCTGCCATTGCCCATAGCGGCGGTACCGACTCGAAGGGCTGCCATACCAACCACTCCACAGGGGCGTACCACTGCCATTGATTAAGGCAGCGCTGGTCGCCTCTCGCGAGGCGGCCAGAACCAGATGGCTAGACCAAATCGCACACCGGCTGCTTGGCTTCACGCCACCCTGCAAAGCCGTCGACGAGATACCGCGCATCCAGTCCCATCGCCCAGAGAGTAGCGGCACCCCCTTGGCTGATTTCATGCCCATGCGCGCAGTAAAGAATCACGGGGCGATCCCGTGGCACCTGATCCTTCCAGGAAAAAAGCAGTTCGGGGTCCTGCCATTTCGCGTTGGCGATCTGTGCCCCGTCGGCGTTGCGCACGATGGCTCGGCGCACATCGAGCAGCTCGAAGCTGCGACCAGCAGCCTGCCACTCAGCGAACTCGTGAATCGATATGCGCCCCATAACCCCTCCCTAACGCAGCAGGTGGATAGCCAAGCCCACCAGCGCGCAGCCCAGCAACACCTGGATGACTCCACGCTTGAAGCGGAACAGCGCCACTGCGGCACCGACAGTGATCAGCGCGGAGGGCCAATCGAAGCTGCCAGCAAAGCCCTCAGGCCACAGCACGTGATAACCGAAGAACAGCGCTAGGTTGAGGATGACGCCAACCACCGCGGCAGTGATGCCGGTCAGTGGTGCCGTAAACTTCAATTCGTTGTGGGTAGACTCCACCAGCGGCCCGCCGACGAGGATGAACAGGAACGAGGGCAAGAAGGTAAACCAAGTTACGAGGCTGGCTGCCACAGCGCCGGCAAGGAATGCCTGTTCCGGCCCAAAGACCTGATGCACATACGCGCCAACGAAGCCCACGAAGGCCACGACCATGATCAGTGGCCCGGGGGTGGTTTCGCCCAATGCCAGGCCATCAATCATCTGGGTAGGGGTCAGCCAACCGTAATGGCCTACCGCGCCCTGATAGACATACGGCAGTACCGCATAGGCACCGCCGAAGGTGAGTAGAGCGGCCTTGGTGAAGAACCAGCCCATCTGGGTCAGGGTGCCGTCCCAACCATAGAGGGCAGTCAACAGCCCCATCGGCAAAGCCCACAGCACGACTCCTACTGCGGCCAGCAGAGCCAAGCGCGACCAGCGGAAGCGCGCATGGGCCGGTGGTGGCGTGTCGTCGTCGATCAATGCTGGCCCATAGGACTGCTTGGACGCGCCATGCCCGCCACCGATGCTGAACTTGTCGGGAGCATAGCGTCCGCCCAGGTAGCCGATCATGGCTGCTCCCAGGACGATCAGCGGGAACGGGAGGTTGAGCGCGAAGATCGCCACGAAGGAGGCGGCAGCGATCGCCCACAACCAGTTGTTCTTCAGTGCGCGTGAACCGATACGGTGAGCAGCCTGAACGACGATGGCGGTGACGGCGGGT
Source organism: Pseudomonas sp. GD04015 (assembly GCF_029837675.1). Taxonomy (NCBI): domain Bacteria; kingdom Pseudomonadati; phylum Pseudomonadota; class Gammaproteobacteria; order Pseudomonadales; family Pseudomonadaceae; genus Pseudomonas; species Pseudomonas sp. GD04015. Next base: position 99,260 of record NZ_JAOEEE010000006.1, read on the forward strand.
TTGATACCGTAGAACAATCCCGCCACCACGGGCACTTCGCCGAAGGCGATGTAGACCCAGGACAGGGCAATCAGGATGAACAGTGAGGGCAGCACGAACAGTGCGCCGGCGATCACCCCACCCCAGGTGCGATGCATGAGCCAGCCGATGTAGGTGGCCAGTTGCTGAGCCTCCGGGCCTGGCAGGAGCATGCAGTAGTTCAATGCATGCAGGAAACGGCGTTCCGAGATCCAGCGCCGCCGCTCCACCAGCTCCTGGTGCATGATCGAGATCTGCCCGGCAGGTCCACCGAAGCTGATGAATCCCAGTTTCAGCCAGAACAGGAATGCCTCGAGTAGGCCGACTTTTTCTACCTTTTCCTGGTCTTGCTCCGTCGCTTGCATGGCCGTCTCACTCATCACGTTGTCCTTCCTTGCCGAATGCGGCCAACAGCCCATCGAAGATGGCGCAGGCTGCGGCCAATAACTGATCGTCGTCCTGGATGCTGGCTCGCAGTCCAGCCAGTACGCGCTCTACACCCGTCGCTTCTGTGGGTTGCGCGCCCCCCACGTCCAGGTAATGAACCAGTGCCCCTACGCGCTGCAGTCCTGGAGCCTCCAGCCCGAAGCTAGCCTGCAGGGTTTCGAAGGTGACCTTGTTGCCGACGTGGCTGAACCGGGCACCATCGAAATCGAACCCAAGTGCTTCCGCAGGACATGCATCAGGAGAGGGAAGCCAGAGGATGCTGGCACCCGGATCGATGAAGCGGCGGATCAGCCAAGCGCTGGCCAGGCGGTCTACCCAGGGGCGCTGGCGAGTCGCCCAGGTTCGCCCTTCGTAGTCCCGCGGATCGAGCTGCTCAATGGCTTGCTCATGGCTGGTGGGCTCGTCCTTGGAAAGCGCCCGGTTGATGGCCACTTCGAGATCACGCAGCAGCGCGTCTGTCTGTTGCAAAGGTTCGCCCGGAAAGAAGTCGATCGACTGGATCTGAGCGAACGACTTGCGCAGCTTGCGGGCCTGGCGAGCAGTCGCCAGTGCATTCTCAGGAGTCAACTGGGCCAGTTGGGGCTCAACCTCCGAGCGCAACCTGGTGTAATCATCGCTGCGATCGAAGAGAGGTATGAAGCGCTCACCCTGGGGATCAGTGACCGGCAGGAGCGACGCCGAGCCACCGCTATCCAGTACGTCACGCTCGACGGACTCCAGTACCTCACGACTAGCCGAGCCATCTGGCAGGAGATAAACCCCATCGCGTAGTACCGCAGCGCCAGCGCTTTTCAACGTGCGCCAAGCGCGCATTCGCTCGGCGGCATTTGCCGTAGGCAGTGCCATCACGAGACATAGCCAATTAATCAATGTAGTTATCTCACCAAATATGTTCGATCTCTACATTACTCTGCGGTTGCTCTGTTTGGAACTGCGATATGGGCTCTGCAGCGTCAGTGACTGCTTATCTCCAGGTACCGGCAAAGCGAACTGTCGGTGTGGTGCGAATGACTGTCGGAGGGATGCGAATCGGTGTCGGTGGCGTGCGAATGGCTGTCGGAGGATGCGAATAGGTGTCGACGTGTGCGAAAGGCTGTCGATTTTGAAAAACCGCGTTGTGTCGGTTTTGCGTGCGAATCAGTGTTGGTTAGGCATGCGAATTAGTGTCGGAACCAATGCGAATACTCACACTCAGCTGCCCAGGGAACACTCCTGTGCTCTCCACATAGCGCAATGCGGATTGGCCATCGCTCCAGCCTACGTACTGCATCAGCGCTTTGAGATCCCAGCCGCTGCGGGTGGCCCAGGTGGCAAACCCGCGGCGCAGCGAGTGACTACTGTACAGCTCCGCAGGCAGCCCTGCCGCCTGCAGTACGGCGCGCATGAGTGGGACAACGCTATTTGGGTGCAAACCCTGCTCACCTAAATGCCCCCAGCGATCAATTCCACGGAATACCGGCCCACGCGCGATGCCCGCCACGCTGATCCAGTCGACGTAGGCTTGTACTGGGCACAGCCTGGCCAACGCCGGCGCGCTGAAGGTCTGGCCTTGGTTGTCGCGGTCGCCTTTGCTCCACGGCAGAAACAGTTGCATCCCCTCCCCGGCCCGCACCTGGATGTGCTCGACTTGCAGGCGGCACAACTCATCACTGCGGAACGCCCGCCAGAAGCCGATCAGGATCAACGCGCGGTCACGCCAACAGCGCAGCAACCGCGGCCAGTCGTCCTCCGCTCGTGCTCTACCCTCGGCCTGCTCCAACCACAGCACGCACTGCTCGAGCTGGCGCAGCTGCAAGGGTTCGGCCTGCTTCTCCTGACGCGGATGCAGCGTACGGATGCCTTTGAGAACCTGACGGACCAGTGGGGTCTTGGTTGGATCCGGAAAACCCTGGCTGACATGCCACTGCGCCAGGGCTGCCAGGCGCAGCTTGAGCGTGTTGCTGGACAGCGTGGCGGCGTGGTCGACCAGGTAGCGCACGATGGCATCGCTGGTCGCCGGCAAGAAGCCGCCCCAAGTCACCTCGAAGTGCTCAAGCGCCTGCTGGTAGCTGCGCCGCGTGTTGGCGCGGGTGCCGGCCTGCAGGTACCGCTCAATCTCCTGGCTCATCTGAGCGCATCCCCTTGGTGTACCGGTGAGCGACTGCCAAACGACGAAAATGGCGCTTCACCTTGGATAATTCGTGATTATCCAATTTTAATTCAGCTTCCTTCTAGTGCAAACTTTCGCTGAAACATAGAATGTAAATACAGGGTATGTAATACAGTACGTAATTGTAGGAGGCCAACATGGCGCGTGGCGGTATCAACAAGGCGGTGGTACAGAAGGCTCGCACCGCCCTCCTCGCCCGCGGCGAGCACCCGAGCATCGATGCGATACGGGTTGAACTGGGCAATACCGGTTCGAAGACCACCATTCACCGCTACCTGAAAGAGCTGGAACCCGCCGACCGCAGCCGCGGGGCGGTGCCGCTTTCGCTGAGCGAGCAATTAGCCAACCTGGTGAGCCAACTGGCCGACCAGTTGCAGGAGGAGGCGCAAGCCGCCGTCGCCGGCGAGCGGGAACAGTTGGGCCGCGAACGGATCGACTACCAGCAGCGGATTCAACAGGCCGAAAGCCGCATCCAACAGCTGGAAGGTCAGGCTGCCCTCGACGCCGAACGACTTCAGGCGACTCATCACGAGCTGCAGCAAGCACGCGAGCAGCGGCAGCAGACCGAGGTCGAGAACGCCCGCCTGCAGCAGGCCAATCGCGATCTGGAGGAGCGGCTACAGGATCGCGACGCACAGATCCATTCGCTAGAGGAAAAGCACCAACATGCACGCGACACCCTGGAGCACTACCGGCAGGCCAGCAAGGAACAGCGCGAACAGGAACAGCGTCGACACGAGTCGCAGGTGCAGCAGTTGCAACTGGAAACGCGTCAGCTGCAGCAGACGTTAATCGTCAAGCAGGACGAACTGACCCAGCTGAATCGCGACAACGCGCGCCTTCTCACCGAAGCAAGGCAGCTGCACAAGGATCAGCAGGCCCAGCAACGTCTGCTGGATCAGAAAGCTCTGGCCCTTGAAGCTCTGCAGAGCCAACTCAGCGCGATAGAAGCCATCAAGCTGGTCCTGGAGCAGCGCAATCAGGATCTACAGGGCGAACTGGACCGCTTGAGCAAGTCCAAGGCCAGGCGAGGCACCCGCCGACAGCCACGGAATGCCGAGCGCGCAACCGTGGCAGTAGATAAATCGGCTCCGCCAGCAAAAAGCAAAGCTGGCCGAGACGACTAGATGTAGCGGCCTGCATTTAAAAACGTCCCGACCTGCAATCAATACGATTTTCGACCGGAATTAACTGCGACTGACCGGCCCGGCAAACCAGCATTAACTGCGAATGAGCCTGCATTGATCCGCGCCGACCTGCATTCCATCGTCGCCAGCCTGCATTATTTGCAAATGACAGGACTCAGATAGGCAAGCCCGCTGCCAGCATCTTGTCACGTAACTCAACCGCCCGCGCCGGGTCTAGCGCATTACTGAACAGAGCCTTGATTTCGGTGGGTTTGGCATCGAATTGCTCCACTAGATCCTTGATGCGGTAGCCGTGACGAGTGAGGGTTGGCTCCAGATCATCCAGTTGGCGCGACAGCACCGATTGCACGAGTTCCGCCGAAACGGGTTTCTCGCCGGTCAGGTAGCCGGCTTCCAGTGCCAGGCTGAGGTGCAGTTGGATTTGCAGTGGCGTGCGCAGTTTAGTGGCGAGTAGGTCGATCGCGTCTTCGGTCAGAATCGACTCGGGTTCGACCTTCCCCGCAGTGCAGGTTTCCAGCAGCCACTGAATGTATTCCCGCTGACTGCCAGCAATGCCATCGAGCGAGAAGATGTCGGTGCGGTAGCCGATTTCCTCCATCGTCGGTCGGCGCAGGTCGTTACGCAGCTTGGGATGCCCGGCCAACACGATCGACAGCCGCCCGTCACCGTCCTCCACCAGCTCCATCAGACGCTTAAGACCGGTCAGGGTATGGCCGTTGAGGTCATGGGCCTCATCGACGAACAGGGCGACCGGGCGCTTGTTCTTCCTCACCAACTCGCGTAGGTCACGCTCACGCTTTTCGCCCTGGGTGGGGATGCGTACCTGCTTCTCGGTGGAGAGGTCATAGAAGAGCGCTGCGATGAAAGTGGCCAGCTTGATGCTGTGCTTTTCAATGGCGAGAGACTTGGAGACCGTGATCTTCTTTTCCTCTTCCATCGCTTGTTGAAGCCGGCGCAGCATTACGGTCTTGCCGCTGCCGATGACGCCGCACAGTGCAACCAGCCGTCCTTCGAAGATCGCCCCCTTGATGTCCTTGATCAACTGCTGATGGTGGGCGGTTTCAAAATAGCCGGCCTGGTTCAGTGGCAACGCCAGTCCGTAGTGCTGCATTACTTCAGCCCGCATGTTCTTCTCCTGTTTTCTTATGGCGGAAGTAGCCCCGCACGCGCTCCAAGACAATGCGGCGTGTCAGGGTTTCGCTCAGCACCTGATGGATGAAGGCTTGATCGTCGGGAGAGAGCTTAGCCAACGGCTGCGCTAGGTCATCGGCAATGGCGAGCTTGGCGGCGATGGCATTGGGAAACCGGTATTCGTGCGCCTCGGCATCGAAGGGTTGGCGTGGCAGTGCCGTCGGAATAATAGAGGGTGTGAGTCGCACATCGTCGCCAGCCAATGCGGCGATAGGCAGGCCAAGCTGGCCGGCTAGCAAGCGGATGCGATCAGAGCGCTCATCCGCCTTGCCGCGTTTGAAGGCGCGGTAACGATGTAGGGGAATTGGCCCGGAGACGGGGTAGTAAGGTCCGAAGCGCTCCCCCTCGAACTCGGCATAGAGTTCGTCATCGAACAAGCCCCAGAGCAACACCACGGTTTCGCCCGCCATGTCGGGCTCCACCTCGTAGGCCGTGCCGTCGATGGTGACGCGGGCATCGACGCCGACCTTGCGTCGTTCCGGCTCGCGGGCAAAGCGGCAAAACTGTTCCCAGGTGCACATTTCGCGCAGGCCCTCGACGGGCAGGTTGGCCAGCCAGTCCTCAATCCGCGAATGCGGTTCGGAGCGATGATCCTGCACGTTGTAGGTGCGCACCAGATAACGCAGCAGCCACTCATTGGCCTGCGCTTCGGTTTCCGGTTTGTGGAAGTGATACAGCGTCTCGTGGGCTTCCTTCACCGTGCGGAAGGGGCGCTCCACTTTGCCTTTCGAGCGAGCCGTGGTGCGGGTGCCATCCTTGCCGGCCGGGATGTGTGTCTGCCATTCGATGTCCAGCGCCTGCATGACGTTCTGGAATACTCGGCGTTTGGCCACCGGGCCGTTGTCCAGGTAGATCATCTTCGGGCGGCCTTGGAAGGGAAAAGTCGGGTCCGCCTTCAGCGTCATGGCGTTGAACAGGAAGCGCAGCGCTGACTCCGCGTCCTCGCCATATACACAGTGGTACTCCTGATAGGCCACTCCGCTGCGGTCATCCACCACGCTGAACAGCATCAGCGTCGGCATGCCCCTAGCCGGATCGATCCAGTCCGGCTTATCGATGTGCTTGAGGTCGGAGGGCGACAGGTCGAACTGCCAGCAGTCATTGCTGTGCGCAGCCTGAAAGCGGGTGGCCGGTGGTTGCCGCAACAGCCGCGACTGGTCCAGGTGCCAGCGGCTTAGGTACTCGTTCACCGTGCTGCGGGTCAGAACCCCTTTGGGCGCCTTGACCAAGCCTTGCTCGGTTTCCACCCCATAGCCCTCCAGCAGCTCGATGGCACGGCGGGTAGATAGGTGCCGCCCTTGTTTGTTGGTGGTGCGCAGTTTCAGCGCGGCAATTAGCTCGCAGTAGCGCTCCAGCTCGGCCTGCTGCAATACCCGCGGCTTACCATGGTCGGCGCGGTGAGCCGCGTGGGGTTTATGGATGAGGTTCAGCGCCCGGTATACGGTGCTTGGGGACACGCCGTACAACTCGGCTATCGCGGCCACCTGAGTAATCCGTTCCGGGCTTTTCTTGGGCAGACGGTCGAGCCGCTGCCGCAACTGCATCAGCGAATCGGTCGGGATGGCTTTACGCCGCCCGCTGGGCATCACGCTCGGCCTCGGTGAGATAGTTGTAGAGCGTCGAGCGGCCGATGCCCATCATCCGACAGATTTCCGCCACGGTATGTTTCCGCTCATGGTAGAGGCGCAGGGCAAGCTCCTGCTTGGCCGGGTCGAGCCGTTTCTTGCGTCCGCCCTTGCGGCCTCGCGCCCGTGCAGCGGATAAGCCGGCTTGGGTGCGCTCGCGGATTAGGTTGCGTTCGAACTCGGCCAAGGCACCGAACAGGTGAAACACCAGGCGGCCACCAATCGAGGCGGTGTCGATGTTTTCCTGCAAGCTGCGCAAGCCGACGCCGGCGGCGTCCAATTGCTCAACCAGCCGGATCAGATCCTTCAGCGAGCGGCCGAGGCGATCCAGGCGCCAAATCACCACGGTGTCGTCACGGCGTAGCGTGGCCAGCAAAGCGGTCAAGCCAACCCGCTCAGCCTTGGCACCGCTGGCGGTATCCTCGAACACCCGCTCGCAGCCGATCTTCGCCAGAGCATCGCGTTGCAGATCGAGGAGTTGGTCGTCGGTCGAGACGCGGGCATATCCAATCAACATGGCGTTGTCCAACTATTCAGCGATAGTTCAGTGTAGTCGGATACTGAAAGATGGAGACTGTAGTTGGATGCCAACGATGCGGGTTTGCGTGGGAATTGCCTGCTCAGAGCGTGGAGTCCAACAAACGAAGGTTTATTGGACTGTCCGTACCATTGATGTTCACTTGTAGAAAGTGAGCCCATCGCGATGGAATACAGGATCGGTTGGTCAGGCTTTCAATGCCAGGATTCGGCGCGCACCGTTCAATACGATGAGGCCAACGACCGTACCAATCACCAAGTCTGGGTAGGGAGAGCCCGTCCACGCAACCAGCGCGCCGGCGACGATAACGCCAATGTTCGCGAGCACATCGTTGGCCGAAAAAATCCAGCTCGCTTTCATGTGTGCACCGCCTTCGCGATGGCCATAGATCATCAAGAGACAGCTGGCGTTTGCGACGAGTGCAACTAAGCCAATCCCCATCATCAGCATCGACTCAGGTTCGCTGCCATAGTGGAAGCGTCTAGCCACCTCCACGAGTACGCCCAGTGCCAACAGGATCTGAAAGAAACCCGCCAGGTGCGCAGCGCGAACTTGCAGCTGTGCACTGCGGCCGACGGCAAAGAGAGCCAAGCCATAGACGGCAGCATCCGCAAACATGTCCAGCGAGTCGGCAATAAGGCCCGTCGACTGAGCGATCAACCCTGCGCCCATCTCGATAACAAACATGGCAGCGTTGATGCCGAGCAAAATTTTCAGGGTGCTCGCCTCTTTCGACGCCGCTAATTCCTCATCAGCGCGATTGGTCGAGGCTGCTTCCTGACTAGCTGGTTGAGTCCCCAGTAGCGCTGCCCCTAGACCCAGGGACTCCAGCTTGGTAGTGATTGGGTCAACCGCCCCGTCATGGAAAGCGAGTACCTGCCTGCTGCTCAGATCAAAGGACAACGAACGAAGCTCAGGCAAGCTATTCAGCGCGAGCCGAATCATTCGCTCTTCCGAAGGGCAATCCATCTTGGGTACAGAAAAATGGCTGACCCAGGCTCCTTCGGTCGAGGGCGCGCTCGCTGCTTCAGCAGGCGCTGACACTGAACCGCAGCCACAGGATTTTTCACACGAGCTCATGATCCGCCTCTCCTATCAGGTTCAATTCTGGCAATTGAAAACCATATAGCAGGTATAGGGTCAAGCCTGGATATACTGGCTGTTTATCGAGGAGCAGCCTATGCGCATTGGTCAACTTGCACAGCTGACGGGAGCGGACATTCAGACCATTCGTTTCTATGAGCGCCAGGGCCTGCTTGCATCGCCCAATCGCCAGGCAAATGGCTACCGAGCCTACGAAGCGGATCATGTGGAGAAACTGCTGTTCATCCGCCGTTGCCGGTCCTTTGGCATGTCGTTGGACGAAATTGGTGTTTTGCAGAGCGTTCAAGCACAGCCGCAGCAACCGTGCGCGGCGGTCAATACGCTGCTTGATAGCCATATCGCCCAGGTCAGGGCCCAGATCGCATCCTTGCAAGCCCTGGAAAACCAGTTGGTGACGTTACGCAGCTGCTGCGATGACGAACGACAAAGCCTGGACTGCGGAATACTTTCGGGTCTAGTGGAGGGAGGCAAACGGCTTCCATAAGGCGCGCTAGAAAAGTGCCATTCGCTTCTGCTCAAAGCGTAGAGCTTGACCCTATAGCGGCTACAGGGTGTTCACTTGCACGATCGGCCCAGAATCATGGCCTTCCAACTGCTGCGCAAGTGAGTTCCAGATGAATACCGCCCTCCGCAATGCCATCGATGAAGCCTTTTTCCAGGCAAGGACAGCACTCCGTGAAAAGGCGCCAACCGAGGCATTCCCCTGGCTCGAGCGCGCCCACATCTTGAGCCAGCACATGCCCGTCCTGCATGCGCGGAGCCATTGGTTGATGCTAAGGGCTGGCTGGCAGTTGCGCGACTACCGGGAAATGTTCGGCCAAGCACCACGGATCATCGCTGCCGTGTTGTTCTCGAAGATCTGGGTACCGCTCGGCAATACCGGACGCGCGAGGATCAGTGCATTCGCGCCGATGCCCGTCTCACCCGGATTGCAGCGACTGTTTCAGGGAGCGAAACAATGAAATCGCCACTTGGAATGGCGCACCGTATCACTCCCGGGCTCTGGTGGACGCTATCGCTAGCCGTTGCCCTGGCCGACCAGGCGATCAAATATGTAATTGAGGGTTCGCTCTCGGTCGGCGCCGTGGTTCCTCTGACCCCAGTCTTCAATCTGGTCCATTTCTGGAATACCGGCGCAGCGTTCAGCTTCCTAGCTGACGCGGGCGGTTGGCAGCGCTACTTCTTCATTCTCCTCGCACTGGTTGTTTCGATTGGGCTCGCGTTGCTCTTGCGTAAGCCCAGGGCCAAGCTCGAAGCGCTGGGCTATAGCCTCATACTGGGAGGGGCAGTGGGGAATCTGATCGATCGCAGCTTCCGAGGCCATGTGATCGACTATCTGGATTTTTTCTGGCAATCCTGGCATTGGCCTGCATTCAACTTGGCGGACATCGGCATCGTGGGCGGTGCCGCCATGTTGCTCCTGAGCAGTGTGCTGAGTCCAAGCGCGGAACTGGACCGGGGCAGATAATGCGAAGCTCGGATGCCGCAGAAGTGGCTCGCTGGTCAGGCCATGCCTGGGTCGGCCCCGGTATCGGCGTCTTTCTCGGCCATGCCGCCCACCAGGATTGGCACCATCATCAAGCACATCAAATTGCAGTGGGGCTCGACGCCGCGATAACGGTTGAAACGCCGTTGGGTGGGCAATCTGGGGCTGCCATCTTGATTCCGGCAGGCTTGAAGCACCGGCTCAGTGCTGGGCAGGTCCTGTCGATCTACCTGGATGTGCTGTCCGATGAGGCGCGTGCCTTGCGGGTGAGCGGAGCCGTGAGGCTGATGGAGATCGTAGCGGCCGATATTGCTGCGATGGTCGAGGCACTGAGGGCGTCGGGGCATTCGCCTGTCCAGTTGCAGGCGCAGGTACGTCGGCTGTTGCGGCTTGCCGATCCACCAATCCCTGATCCGCGCTTGACCAAGGTCACCGCAGCGCTGCGCGAAGGCCAAATGGGGCGTGAGGCAATGGCCGCGTTGGTGCATTTGTCACCCACGCGTTTTTCCCATTGGTTCGTGGAGCAAACCGGCCTGCCGTTGCGCAGCTATGTCAAATGGCTGCGCCTCACCCAAGCCCTGCAACACCTGGCCAAAGGGGGACGGCTGACCGAAGCCGCGCATGCGGCGGGTTTTTCCGACTCGGCGCATTTCTCCCGGACATTCAGGGCGCTGCTGGGCATCGATCCGTCCTCCGCCCTGGCTGCGGTCGATCTCCAGAAGTCATAGCTCTTTCGTTCAAGTCGAACGTCGTCCTCTGCACCTACCGTGAAGGCTCTCTACATAGGAGCTGAGCGATGTCCACTTCTCTTCGATTCGCCCTACGCTGGTTGAGCTATCCGCTCGTGTTTGGTGGCAGCGCCGCCTTCATGGTCTGGGCCTTGTACGCCGGGGTGCCGTACTGGCCCAGCACACCCTTGGTAGCCGCAGTCGGTCTATTGGCCGTCGCGGGGCTGGAGCGTATCCAGCCTTTCCGGGAGGGCTGGCTGGAGGATCACCAGGACACCCTGACCGACCTGGTGCATATGCTGGTGAATCTTTCCGTCATCCAGTTCACCGCCGAAATCCTGGCCAGGCTGGGCGATGCAGTGCCGGCTACAGTTCGTCTCTTCCCAGTCGAGAGTCCACTTTGGGTTCAGCTGCTGCTGGTCGCCGTCGTGCTCGATCTGAGCCTGTATGCCATGCACCGCATCAGCCACCACGTACCCTGGCTGTGGCGTTTTCACATGATTCACCACAGCGCCGAGCGCTTGTACTGGATGAATGGGGAGCGCCGGCATCCCCTACATGCGATGCTCATGGCTGGCCCGGGATTGGTGCTGCTGTTTGCATCCGGCGCGCCTTCGGCAGTGGTTGCCACCTGGTTCGGCATTCTGACCGTTCACTTGGGCTTTCAGCACTCGAACCTGGATTACCGGCTGGGTTGGCTGCGCCATGTCATCGGGGTGGCTGAAATTCATCGTTGGCACCACAAGCGCGACTTCGAAGATGCCCAGGTGAACTTCGGCGAATTTCTGATGGTGTGGGATCGGCTATTCGGGACGTTCTACGACAGTACAGGAAAGCAGGGCGACGCCAATGTCGGCTTGCGTGAGAGGGACTATCCCAAGGGTTACCTTGGTCAGTTGACCGAACCCTTTGGGCGAGACCGAGCCCGCACATAGCGTAGTGGGCCTCAAAGCTGTAGGCCCCATGTGTTTGCCTGGAATGATCTGGCTCGTGGGCGGAAGAGACTAGATGTTCCCGCATGCCAAGCAGACATGCGCTCTAACGAGGCAATCGATTCACTACCTATAAGCCCCGTCATTTGCAATTAATGCTGGTTGGTAGCCATGGAATGCAGGTCAGCGCGGATAAATGCAGGTTCATTCGCAGCTAATACTGGTTTGCCGGGCCGGTCAGTCGCAGTTAATTCCGGTCGAAAATCGTATTGATTGCAGGTCGGGACGTTCTCGTTTGCAAGCCGTTACAGATAGGAATTACTTGCTTCAGCTTGTCAATTTTCCGCAGTACCAAAATACCTTTTCATAGGCAGAAACAAGATTCACGATTTGTCATATTTATGCACGAACAGAATTGCGTAGACTAACAACCGCTAGTCAAGAACTGTTCCGAACAAATGCAGACCGAGCACACCCTCACGAGCATATCTGACCTCTTGGAGTTGAAGGTGGCGATCCAATAACGGAAAGTCCTTCCTGGGAAAACCACCCAAATAACGATGCAGTGCTCTATACCCGGCCCCATCGACATAAGGAAAGGCTGCAGCCCGATGTAAGTCCCTAGATATTAGTAGACCAATCTTTGCATCCTCACACGCTTCAATGAACATCAAAAATCTTGAATAAGGAATAATATCTAGCAATGAAGCAGCAAATATCATGCTTCCAAATCTACTTGGCGGGTCCGCGATGGAAGCCCCCTTGAATATGCTTTGCTCAAAGGAGGTCGGATCAGAAAACCGCATACCTCTCTCTGTCTGAAAATGGATTCTCGCAGATCCACCTCGACCACCATGAAAAGGAGCTTGAAGAAAAATACAGAATAACTTATTGAATAAATCAACCACGATATATCTCCGACTAGCTCTGCTACCAGTAAGAAAGTGCTCAATCTTCATAAGAGTGGTACAGCGGAAACGTGAAAACCATGGGTCTTCCGCCACATTACTTCTTGAGACCGAATTACATTCTTGGACAAAAGCATCCCACGCTTTCGAGTAACGAGACGCATCAGATAGCGCGACCAATTCCTTTTTATGCATACTGCAAATACATGAATGGGAATAGCACCAATTTTTTCGCCATATAGGTAAATGACCATTGGCTACGTCATTTCGCAAACAGTCCGGACAAAAGAAACGGCGATAACTCCATTCAACTGCAGTTCCATTACGTAAACCGAAATAAACACTCAACCATTCTGGATTAATGTCCTCACGCCCTTCCCCCAGGCGTTGAGACGCTGAAAAAAAATCAACATCTGGATCAGCGGACCTGAACTCTAGCCCTTCCCACCAATGCAACGGACGTTCGGCCAATTCCAGGCGCGTAAATTTTATTATATGCCGATTAAGGCTGCACCGAAAAAGCCATGACGATAGCGTCTCGTCAAAATTCGGCGTTAGTAGCGCACTTAATCTCACATCTAGTAGCCCCAGAGATTTTTGTTTGCACGCTGCAGCATATTCAGATCAATTTTCTCAACGCCTAGCTTTACTGCATAACATGCAGCACTTCTAATCAACTCGAGAGTCTTGTCCATTCGGCCATAGGTAATAGATAAAATCGACCTTACCATCTCCTCAGAATAGAGCTGCGATGGCATTCGCAATGGCAATGATTCCTCGACTTCTAGCAAGAACGATCTAAAACCCTCATCTTCACACCAATCCGTAAGCGTAACCTCATGAAATCGCCTTTTAAATTCATCATTGGACTGCAGGGCATTCCGCGCGCTAACGGTGCCAAAGCAAAATAACTTCAATCCATACTCGACCCCAAGTAATTTCTTGAGGATTGACATATTAACTCGCTGCTCTTGCTTAGGACGCAAAAGTGCATCATGAAATTCATCGATAACCAAGCCCCAAACTCTTCTAAGCCTGATAACCTCTCTAATTTCATTTGGGATAATATCCGAGCCGCTTTTAGGTCTCACCCCAGAGGCTAGAGGCAAACCGAGAGCCAAGGCGAGTTCGGCTTTAAGGCTTTTCTTGACGCTTATCTCAGGCGACTCGGCCATGGATATAACAACCAATCCTTCACTATTCTTAATTCGCTTCGGGATTTGTGATATTATGGCCGTTTTCCCCGAACCACCAGGGCCGATCACGAGCAGCGCGGGGGCATTAATGCGATCTGGGACTTCCGCAATATTATTCATCATTCTAAAAACTGCTTCGCTGGAATTATTATCAACCCAAAGCTCATTATGAATTGCGGCTATTCGAGTATCCACATCGGCGGATAAATACTTCTGTATGTCAGATCGAACGTGTTCGCTACTCATTTGCTCCCCCCAGATCTGAATCTTTCCGGAAGAGCTGAATAGTCAGGCTTGACTTTTTCGGGCTTAACTGCCGGATTGTCGCCAATAGGACCAGGGTAGGCATCAAGATAGGCTTTTTCCGCAGCTTTTCGGCGTCTTTGCTTACGCGTTAAGACGATGCTCTCTTTCTCGATGCCCTGCTTTTCCCTGTAGGCTTTAAGCCCTCCAGCACTATCAATTGCCCCGACTCGAACTGGCCGCCTATGTAACCTGCTTGCACGATATTCTTCATAACTTGGTGCTTGGATCGTTAAGTCGGATAGACGAATTGAGCAGAACTGTCCATTTAACTTAACCCACACCTCATTCAAATTAAACGGATCAAATTTAACAACCGCCTTATTAGTCCCAACAAAGGGCACTAAAATAGGATCCCAATACGTCTGACCGTGTAACTTTATACCTTCGGGGTTAATTTTTCGTACTTCTTGAGGCATAAACCAAAGCTTCAGCTGCTCCGGTTCTGAAATTTTCGGTGGATACGGAAGCCCACCGGAGGGAGCAAAATAGTCATACCAAGCTTGCCGCGGACTAACTTTCAACGCACTATGAATGGTCGAGTGATAAACAACCACTTCGCGTGCAAACCAACGAGAAAAGTCGAAGAATGTCATTGTGGCATTCTTTTCGCTGTCGAGATCTCTTCGTGCAACTGAGTTCGACATTGTTGTTCCTTTTAAGAGGTGGACTTTTGTCGTCATGAAAGTACCAATCAATCGTTCAACATGACCACCAAAGTGCTTTTCACCAACTGGTCGATATTCGGGATGTATTCCAAATGACTCGCATCCAGCTTTAAATTTGGGACTGGTGAACTCCGCAGCATTATCCATGTGCAAAACGTCTGGCTTACCATAATAGGGATAGTCTACGGGATCTATGCCCATGCTTTTGGCAAAACCTATTTTAGGAAGCACACTTTGACTAAGTGCACACGCCACAGAAACTGACGACGGAACGTGAAGGCTGAGGTAATAGCCGACAATCACTCTTGTATATATATCAATTATCACCGTCAACCAAGGGCGACCAATCACATTGATACGATCATCCGCTAAAAGGATAATGTCGACCAACGTGTGATCCATTTGCACCCATTGCAACGGCCTTTCGACTTTTTTCTTTCCCGGTCGCGCCGAGAACTGTTGTGCTGCGGCATCGGCCCCGGCTTTGATTTTGACTCTTTTTTTCTCTGAGAGAATTAACTTCACACGTCGTAAAACTGTAGCTTTACAAGGGGATGGTAACCCCTGCTCTTTACATGCGACATCTACCTCGAGCCACACTTTGCTATAGCTAGCACCTTTCGAATTGTAAACTTTATGAGTCGCATCAAAAACAATTACCTCTACAGCTTCATCTAATCTAGTAACTCCTTTCTTAACCCCACGCCGCTGAAGAACCAATGACAGAGGACCAATTTCCTCATCACACATCTTAGCCAAACGAAAAAAATAGCTCCGCGACAAATTCAGCTTCACACAAGCTTGAGCGGTTGTTACTTCCTTCACCCTCCACTGGCTAATAACGTTGTACCGCTCTACAGCTAGCGATAGCTCGTCTTCTCCATAATCATTCACATTCAAATTTATTACATTACCCCCAGCCACCCCTCCTGTGAGACCAACAATCCTCTCAATATCGCGCTGAGAAACCATCAAAGCTTCGCCAGTTGCCTTAACGACTACCCTAATGCTCTTTGCGCTAAGAATCTGTTGAATTGTGGCAAGCTTTCCCTTTGCGACTACTAGCTCCCCAACAATTAGTTGATCTGTCATATATAGTTTCGCTGCAAAATTTGGAGAGAAACATCTTTCGACAACATATCGCCAAGGGTGATATTGCCTGTAACAACGCAGACGGCATTTAAAAAATAGACTATGAGATGTTATTTCGCCAATTTTGTCTTTTTTTTAAACTGAAACGAAGCTATGTCACTGATTTATATATGAAAAATCTAGTCTCTTTTTTGAGCAGGCATCACACTGGCGTTTCTCGGCCAACGACAGCCACCTGTACCCCGGCGCGCTGCTGCGCGATCTCGATGCCTCCCGCGAAGTGCCGTTGTCTTCGGGCGATGAGCTGCTGGTGGAATTCAGCGACGGCGTGATCGCCCGTGGGCGACTGCTGGAAGTCGGAACGGATGCGGTCGTCCTGCAGATGCCGCTCTACTGCACGGCACGCGGAACCGATGTGCAGGCTCGGACGTGGCGTGTCGTGCCGGGTGACGAGCCCGGTCTGATGAAGGTGAACAAGCGCCTTGCCTGCGGCGTGATGTCGGGCCCTATTCCTTCTCGGCCCAGCGTTCCTTGATTTCGAGGATCGCCGGCATCTGGCCGATGAAGAGCTCCACCAGTTCGGGATCGAAATGGCGGCCGCTCTCGCGGCGCAGCAGCGAGATGGCTTCCTCGACCGGCCAGGCCGCTTTGTAGGGACGCACGCTGGTCAGCGCGTCGAACACATCGGCGATGGCGACGATACGCCCGGCCAGGGGAATTTCCTCGCCCTTGAGGCCGTTGGGATAGCCACTGCCGTCCCACTTTTCATGGTGGGTCAGCGCGATGATGCGCGCCGTCTTCAGCAGCCCCGAGTCGTGCTCGCCGATGATTTCCGCGCCGATCTGCGCGTGCTGGCGCATCACCGCCCACTCGGCGTCGTCGAGCTTGCCGTTCTTCTGCAGGATGGCGTCCGGTATGCCGATCTTGCCCACGTCGTGCATGGGCGCGGCGTTGAGCAGATCGTCCGCCTCGCGCTCGCTGTAGCCCGCGGCCTTGGCCAGGACGTAGGTGTAGTGGCTCATACGGATCACGTGCAGGCCAGTCTCGTTGTCCTTGTATTCCGAGGCCAGGCCCAGGCGCTGGACGATCTGCAGGCGGGTCTCGTGCAGTTCCTCGGCACGCACGAGCGACAGGTGCGTGCGCACCCGGGCGCGGACGATGGGCGGGCTGACGGGCTTGGTGATGTAGTCCACCGCGCCGACCTCGAAGCCTCGGGCTTCGTCCTCCACGTCGGCCAGGGCGGTGACGAAGATCACCGGGATGGTCGAGGTGGCTGGCTGCGACTTGAGCCGGGCGCAGACTTCGTGGCCGGTCATACCCGGCATCATCACGTCGAGCAGGATCAGCGCCGGATTCTCCCGCTCGGCGAGTTCCAGCGCCTTGTCGCCGTCCTTGGCAAACAGCAGGCGGTAATCGTCCTGCAGGATCTGCCGCAGCACCTGCAGGTTGGTCGGCTCGTCGTCCACCAGCAACAGCTTGGGGCGGGTATCGGCGGGTCTGATCATTGCGGCATGCCTCCATGGCCGAGCAGCTCGGCCAGCAGCGCGTCGGCGCGCTCGAAATCGAAGTCGTTGATGGCGCCTTCCAGGGCATGGGCCTGACGCGCCGGCAGCGCGGCACTCAGGCGTTGCAATGCGTCCTCGGCCAGCTCGCCGTGACGCAGGGCGCCCCGGACCTGTCCGACAAGCGCTGACAATTCGGCCTCGGCGATGGCGGGCCTGGCGCCCTCTTCCACCGCGGTTTTCTCCGCCGGCAGCTCGCTCGGCAACGCGTCGAGCGCCGCCACCAGCGCGGCCAGCAGCTCTTCCACCGAGGCCGGCACGGCGCCCTTGAGCGCGTGCTCCAGCTGGCCGGCCAGGCGACTGGCCCGCAGCAGTGCCAGGTTGCCGGCGGCGCCGCGCAGACGGTGTACCAGTTCGATGGCTTCGAGCTGCCGCCCATCCCGCAGCAGGCCCTCGACCTCGGCGCAGCTATGGGCATGCTCGGCGAGGAAGCGGCGGATCGCCGCCGCCATGGCCTGCTCGCTGCCCCACAGCTGGATGCCGCGCGGCCAGTCGATGGCCAGATCCTGCTGGGGCTCGGCCGCCGGCACCTGAGTGGTTGCGGTCGGCTCCAGGCCGATCACCCGGGCAATTTCCGCCAGCAGCCGGTCCATCTCCAGTGGTTTGGAGGCGAAGCCGTCCATGCCGGCCTCGCGGGCGGCGCGGCGATCCTGCTCCAGCACGCTGGCGGTCAGGGCGATGACCGGTGTCGGCCGCAGGCCGTGGGCCTGTTCGTGGCGACGGATGCGCCGGGTCGCCTCCAGGCCGTCCATGCGCGGCATCTGCACGTCCATCAGCAGCACGTCGAAACGCCCACCGACGAAGGCGGCCAGTGCCTGCTCGCCGTCGCCGGCGGTGGTGACCCGGTGGCCCATGGCGCCCAGCGTCAGGCTGAGCAGCTCGATGTTCTGCGGCACGTCGTCGGCGGCCAGGATGTTCAGTTCCGGAAGCTGGCAGACGGTGGTGATGATCTCCCCTGCCCTGGCCTCGCCGACCTGTAGCGGCAGCTGCACATGGAACACGCTGCCCGCGCCATCGCGGCTCTCTACCCGGATGCTGCCACCCATCAGCTCGGTCAGCTGGCGGGCGATGGTGGTGCCCAGGCCGGTGCCGCCGAAGCGCCGGCTCATGGAGGCGTCGGCCTGGGCGAAGGGGTCGAAGATGTGCTGCAGGCGGTCCTCGGCGATGCCGATGCCACTGTCACGCACGGACAGCTGCACCCTGCCCGGCTCGCCGCTCACTTCCAGGCGCACCCAGCCGCTCTCGGTGAACTTCACCGCGTTGCCCACCAGGTTGGTCAGCACCTGCTGGATGCGCAGCGGGTCACCCTTGAAGAAGTCGCCCAGGCTCTCCTGATAGTCCAGGCTCAGGGTCAGCCCCTTGCCTTCGGCACCCAGGCGCAGGGCGTCGCAGACCTGCCCGCAAAGCTCGCGCAGGGAGAAGTCCACGTGCTCCAGCTCCACCGCGCCGCGTTCCAGCTTGGCGGTGTCGAGGATGTCGTTGAGCAGGCCGAGCAATGAGCGCGCGGCCTGGCGCACCGTGCCCAGGTGCCGGCGCTGCTGCTCGCTGAGAACGTCGTCCAGCAGCAGTTCGGTGAAGCCGATGATGGCGTTCATCGGCGTGCGGATTTCGTGGCTCATGTTGGCCAGGAAGGTGGTCTTGGCCGCGGCGGCCAGCTCGGCGCGCTCCTTGGCGATGCGCAGCGCTTCCTCCATCTCGCGGCGCTGGCTGAGGTCGGTGGCGAACTGGATCACCTTGAACGGCTTGCCGTCGGCGTCGAAGATCGGGTTGTAGGACGCCTGTATCCACACTTCGCGGCCGCCCTTGCCGAGGCAGAGGTATTCGCCGCTGTCCAGTTCGCCATGGGCCAGGTGTGCCCAGAACTGGTCGTAGGCGCCGCTGTCGACGTAGCGCTGCTCGCAGAAGATGCGGTGGTGCTGGCCGATGATCTCCGCTTCCTCGTAGCCGGTCAGTTCGAGGAAGTTGCGGTTGGCGCTGAGCACGCGGCCGCCCAGGTCGAACTCGATCACCGACAGCGCGCGGCCGATGGCGTTGACCGTGCCCTCGAACTCGGCGTTGCGCAGCTTGCTCTCGGTGATGTCCAGCATCACCCCGTCGATCCAGTGCGGCGCGCCCTGCTCGTCCGCCGCCCCGCTGCCGCTCTCCCAGACCCACACCTCGCTGCCGTCGCGGCGGGTCAGGCGGTACTCCACCTGGTAGCTGCGGCCCTCGGCGAGGGCGTCGCGGGCCAGCTCGCCGACGCGCACCTGGTCGTCCGGGTGGATCAGCTGGGTGAAGTGACGCCGGCCGGCGACGAAATCCTCGGCCGGCCAGCCGGTGAGCTTCTCCACCGCGTCGCTGATGAACAGCATGCTCCAGTTCTCGTCCAGCTGGCAGCGGAAGGCCACGCCGGGGATGTTGCCGATCAGCGAGCGGTACTGCTGCTCGCTCTCGCGCAGGGCCTTCTCCATCGCCTTGCGCTCGCTGATGTCGCTGATGAAACCGACGAACAGGGTGCGCTCGAACAGTTGGGCGCGGCCGATGGCCAGGCGGATCGGCAGTTCGGTGCCGTCCTTGCGCAGCAGCTCCACTTCACGGCTGCCGCCGATGATCTGGCTCTCGCCAGCATTGAGCAGCTGCGGCAGGTAGTTGGCCATGCCCTGCCGGTAGCTCTGCGGGATGACGGTGTCGATGTGCCGGCCGATCAGCTCGCTCTTGTCCCAGCCATACAGCTGCGCGGCGGCGGCGTTCATGCTCTCGATGATGCCCTGGTCGTCGATGGTCACCACGCCGTCCACCGCCGTCTCCAGAATGGCCCGCAGGCGCTCCTCGCTGGCCTGCATCTGGCGGTACAGCTGGCGATAGCGCAGCAGGCCGTTGATCCCGGCGACGAAGACGGTCAGGGAAATGGTGATCAGCGCCGTGGCCAGGGCCAGGAACAGGCTGAAGTCGCCTTCGGCGCCGACCGGATCGGGGCTGCCGACGAAGCGCGCCGCGGCCATGCCGGTGTAGTGCATGCCGCTAATGGCCAGGCCCATCACCAGGCCGCTGGCCATGATCGCCTTGCCCGAGCTGAGCCGGCCGCGCAGGCCGAAGCGCACCCACAGCGCGAGAATCGCCAGGCCCACCGCCACCAGGATGGACAGGGCGAACCACCAGGGGTCGTAGCGCAGCAGCGGCGCCATGCGCATCGCCGCCATGCCGCTGTAGTGCATGGCGCCGATGCCGGCCCCCACCAGCACGCCGCTGCCGACCAGTTGCAGGCGCGTCACCTGGCGCCGGGCCAGCAGCTGCAGGGCGACCCAGGAGGCTCCCAGGCTGGGCAGCAGCGACAGCAGGGTCAAGCCCGGCGCGTAGCTGACCGGAGCGCACAGCTGGAACGCCAGCATGCCGATGAAGTGCAT
This sequence comes from Pseudomonas sp. GD04015, assembly GCF_029837675.1. Taxonomy (NCBI): domain Bacteria; kingdom Pseudomonadati; phylum Pseudomonadota; class Gammaproteobacteria; order Pseudomonadales; family Pseudomonadaceae; genus Pseudomonas; species Pseudomonas sp. GD04015. The sequence continues at coordinate 119,738 of NZ_JAOEEE010000006.1, forward strand.
GGCCCATACGCCGCCGCCCAGAGCCAGGGAGCCGGTGAGCAGCGCCGTCTGCCGGTGCAGGGTGTTGCGGCTGAGACGCGCCATGCCCGCCACCTGCAGGGCCATGCCGGAGGTGAAGGTGGCGATCGCCAGCGACAGCGCTACCAGCCACGGGTTGTGGCTGCCGAACAGGAGCAGGCTGGGATCGGCGTCGAGAAGGAACAGGCTGGTCAGATACGACATGCGGGCGGCGACTACAAGGCGACGGCAGAGATTCTATGCGGGCAGAAAAGTATCGGCATGACAGTGGCCCGGCTTTAGCCGCCATTAGATAGCCATCATCCACAGAACTCCAGCTCTGCACGCCGGACGGCAGAAAAGCCTGGGCCCAATTGACCTGCGCCTGCGATAGCCATACAGGAATATGATTGTGAGCGGCAGCCGTTCCGCGGACTAATGAGCGAGCTGACGAATTACACCATGGCGGACGAGCTACGTGTTAAAGCAGGCTCTGGATATGGCGATCGCTACAGGTGATGTCTTGCGGTCGACAAGGATGGAAAAACGAAACGCCGCAGATGTTTTTTCTGCTGCCAGTGAAGAAGGCAAAGCCCGAAAGCTGATTGCAATCAATGGGATCACACGCGAAAGCGGATCACGGCTCATGGCTTGGTTCACGATTAACCAACGGAGCATTGCTGACCTGAGCGGTGCGACCCCATGAGACTAGCACCTTAAGATCTATTCGGCCTCTGCCCAGATACAAGCATTCTCAGCGTCAACTTTTATTTTAGCTGCTCAGTATAAAAACTAGCTGGGCTCTGCTTACTCCTGAAGGCAGCCGGATCGCTCTAGAATGCACTTTATAGGCGATTATAGTGAACCGCCCCGGTTTTTGTGGCGGCTGTTTCGTTTGAGTCAGGCCGCAATGGCTTGACCTACTTGTTGCTGGTGGATTAGGAGCCATACGCGCTGGTAGTGGCTATCGCGGATCGGAACAACGAGGACACTCACCGTTAACTCCAGGGATGCAGCAAGCCGGAATCACTAAGAGCCTGTTACAACGAGGAAACATTGATCTAGGCCTGCAGTATCGCTAGAAGCTCCTGGTTTTCCTTGCCGCCCACTTTCCCCGCCAAGATGGCGGCGGCCTCAAGGCGAACTGCCATGGGCAGCGGTGCGTGCAGGGCGATCATGCGCAGTTCGACCTTCACGAGCGCAGCCGACTTGCAACGTGCAAGCTGCAACACTAGCGTGAGGCAATCGTTATTTGCGAGATCGAACCCCACACCCTGCTTAAACGGCACGCGCGCGACTTTTGCCGCGCCGGAGACATCGCCGGTGCGCTCAAGTGCGAGCGCGTAAGGTGCCATGGTGGCCCACAGCTCGGGGCTAGCCGGCTGCGCGGCGGCTTTATCCAAGGCCATATCTAGCAGCATCACCTGTGCGTCGTACTTCTGCTGTTCCGTCGCGGCGAGCGCTTCCAGCGACTGCACCATTTCCGCCTCGCCCAGCGCGCGGGAGCGCAATAGATCAATCCAAATGCGGCCAGCACGTCTGGCTACCCATTCGAGCATTTTCGTGCGGTCGTTGTCGTAGGCCGGCTTAGGAATAGCTATGAGCGCTGCGCACCTGCGTAGCATCCATGCCGCATCGGGCTGCGGGTCACCTTCATCCTCGTCCCCGCTCAACATGCCGAGCACGCGCAAGGCAATGCCGAAGTTGCCTTCATCACTCGCGAAAATGCATAGCGAGCGCAGCGGCATTCCATCGCCAGGCTGCTCAAGGCAACGCAAGAGCACTTGCTCCAGCGGAACCTGGCCATATCCCAGCACACTCATGATACTGACCGCGTCCTCGCCACTGACGCCAGGCTTGGCGAGCAAGTCTACCAGAGCCTCGCTCCACACCGGAAAAAGTTGTTTTGCAGCTTCGGCCATTTCGACACGCACGGAAGGCGGCCACGGACCCGACACGACTTCGCCCGCCAGTGCGACGCCTTCCAGTTCATCCACTGTACGCTCTGCGGACTCATCGAGTTCATGCGCAATGCCGCGCGCCTGCTCCGCGGCTTCCTGTACCCAGCCCAGTTCGGCCAGCGTTTTCACCGCATGTAGCCGCACCGCCGCGGGCACGGCGCTGTCCCGTGCCACGTCGCCCAAGCCCGGCGCATCGCCCAGCTGCCCTAGGCAACGCACCGCGAACCGCGCCGCCATGGGGTTGAGGTCGCCCATGCGTATGACCCGCGCAATATGGCCCGAACAACCCATGTCCATGAGGTTACGGATCTCAGTGGCGCCACCATGCGCGCCTGGCCTCGTCAGCGCATGCATGCATTCGTCAGCAGCAATACCCACTTGGCCGGCTTCGCCCAAGCTCACCACGCAGTTGCCCCACTCCGGCGCACCGCGCAGCTGCACCAGCAATTGCTCGATTCGCCTGCGCGGCGTCTCGCCGCCATCCCCCACCAACCAGGCCAGCGTCGACGCAAAACGCGCGGAGAGCGGCATCGACGCATCGGCGCTGGCGCGATCCAGTATGTCCAGCCGCTGTGCATGGCCCACCCCCCCGACCAGCGCGGCCAACGCCGCATCACTCAAGGCCGCGTCTTGCAGCAAGGACAGCACCGCGTCCGCATCGAGCGGCGCGAGAGGCTCGGCAAAGAGAACGGCCGCCTGTGCATACCCCTGCAGCGTGGGCGTTTCGGCTGCGCTGTCACGCAGCGCATGCACCCACGCGGCACATGCCTGCGCGTCCTGCGCTGGTGCGCACATGGCGGCCAGAATTGCGGGTACGGAAGACCTCAGCGGCGGGCGCTCCGTAATGCCGGGCACCACCAACGCGCGCCGCAGCATTGCTATGTCGCCCTCGCGCTCCACATCGAACTTGCAGAATGCCAGCAACTGCCCGGCCTGCTCTGCCATCGCGCCGTCGCGGTAGCGCCGCCATCCGGCGGCAGCCGCAGCAAGGCGGGTGTCGGGCGGGATGTCGCCAGCATCAAGTACCGTCTGCAGGTGTGCGGCGGAACAGTACTCCGCGATTACCTCGGCCATCCTCCACTCTTCGGCTGCACGGAGTTGACGCTCACCGTCCCGCCCATACCGCAGCGCATCGATCATACGCGGGGCAGCTGCATCTCCCTCACCCGCACGCGCCAGCAGCGTCGCCGCCGCCCTCGCCACGCTAGGCTCCGCGTCCAGATAGTGGAGCAATGCGGCGCTGCCTGCCTGGTCGAGCGTGAGCTCCAGAAACGCCCACATGCGTATCGCGCACTTCTCGGGGTTTTCGTCGAATTCCTTCACCAGCATTTGCACGAAGCGCTCGCGTCGCGTGAGCAGACGCAGCACGTCTAGCGGGTTAGGTGAGCGGAACTCCAGGAATATTTCGGCACAGGGGTTCCAGGAACTCAGGTTGTCGAATAGCGCGGCCGTTACTTCCGCCTCATCTTCCGCAGGTAGCTGCACGCCTTCGGCCACTGCCATGCCGGTGAACTGCAATCCTCTGAGCGAGCTTTCCATGAGTGGCGAGAGCAGCGACCAAATCTCGCGCTGGGCCGCCTCGCCCTGTTCGCTCCAACGTGCCAGCGCCAGCAGCACTATCTCGCGCCAGCGCGGCTCCGACCACTTGCGTACCACCGGCCACATGGCTGCGGCCTGAGGCGGCGTGCCGGCAGTGATTGTTTGTGCAGCCAGTGCCTCGCGGATGGTGTTGTGGAAAAACTCCAGGCGCCCGGCCGTGCCGCTAATAAACAGGCCGCTGCCCAACATGAGGTCGTTCATCAGCACCCATTGCTTGTCGGCCTGTAGCGAACCCGCGGGCTCCATGGGCAGCACACCGTCGTCCTGAGCGATACGTACCAGGGGCTGCACGAAGTCGTCCGTGCCCAGACCGATCCTGCCCTCCTGGATTTCCACCGCCAGCCGCCTGGCATACTCCAGTCGCCTGCCCCACAGCACTCCCGCGAGCGCCTTGCCATCGCGCGAACGATCCAGACCGACGCACAGGATTTCAAAGCCCTCCTTGGCTTTCTCCTCGCGCTCCTGCAACATTAGTTCGACGAAACGGTCGTACAGGTCGCTGCGGCGGCGCGGCAGCATGCGGCCCGGCGAGCGCTCGAACACTACCGCGGCCATCGTCGCCAACGCGGGAATCGAGGCAAGCCCCTCCATGCGCGACAGTCGCACTTCGTCGATAAATTCCTCCGCCAGCCGGGCCGGCGTCTGGCCAGCGAACCACGCGTCGGCAAATGCCTCCAACTGTAGACCGGTGAAGGGCTGCAATACAAAGTGATGTGCCAGTGCGGGCGCGAACTCATCCAGCACCGCTAGCGGCCGGCTAGCCAGCACAAGGCGCACCGGGCTACCGCGGAATGCCGGCATGCTGAGGCGCAGTCGATTCACGATGCGGCTGCGGTCTCCCACGTCGACGACTTCATCCAGGCCATCTACCATCAGCAACCAAGACGCCTGGGGCGGCAGCCACTGCGCATCGTCACCCAACTCCGCATGCAGCACACTGCCGCAATCCGCGGCGACAAGCTTCGCCGCGTGGACGATGACGGGCACCAGCCTGCGCGCGTTCCGCGTGCGCCAATGCTGTGCTGCGAGCGACGCAAGCCAGCGCAGCAGCACGGATTTGCCGGTGCCGGGGTCACCGCGCAGCACCAAGTGCCGTGTGTCACCATGCAGCACGTCCAGCAAGGTGTCAGCACTGCGCATGCCCTGCGGTGCGGTGGCGCCACGGCGCTGCGGGTTGTGCGGCGCGCGGAAGCGGGGCGCGATGAAAATGTCGGAGAGATTTGGCGCAGCGCGGCGCAGGAAGGGCAGGCGGTGCGTCGGTCGATCCCACTCCGGTTCCTGGCGCGAAAAATATTGCGACACCGTGCCGGCGGATTGCCATTGCGCCGGCGCACGGTCACGCCACTTGCTCAACTGCGCCCATACATCGTCCAAACGCGTGGCGAAAAGCGTGATCTGCGCCAGATCCTCCGGGTAGCCAGTCAGAACGCCGATGACGGCGCCTCGCGCGTCGAGCACTGGCCCGCCTGACAGCCCGCGCATGAAAGGCTTCGGCCCCTGCTCGCAGTTCAACACAAGGTGGTACATGCCGTTCGCCGCAGAGCGCGGCGAAGATATCGTGCCATCCAGCGGGAAACCAGCCGGGTAGCCCAGCGGATAACCCCAACTGTGCCAAGCATCGAGCCGGATCCAGTCTCCGTCGTCATTCAGGGGTAGAGCCGGCGGATTCAGTTTTTCGTCATCGAAGCGCAACAAGGCCACGTCGTAGAGCGCGCTGTAGTCGATGCATTTCGCGGTGGTTTCGCCGAGAGCGCAAGTGAGTATCTGCGTGCCCACACCTTTCACCACATGCCATGCCGTGATGGCGAGGCCGGGGCCGCACACCCAGGCTGTGCCCAGGTGCGTACGCGCGCCGTCGGCCGCACAGACCTTGAGAACGCTTTGCTCCAGTGCGGCCATGCGCTGTTTACTTCCAGGCTGCGACGAGTTCTGGGCTACGCCAGTAAACCGAATGCAGCCATCCGCCCGCGTCGGCAATGGTGCTTGCGTTGGTCTGCACCTGGACATCCTGCGGCGCGCCGCCGTCGCTCAGGCGGAACACCGTGGCCGTAACGAATGCCAGCACGTCCAGCGGATGCCACAGATTGGTCCAACGCGCGATGGACGCTGGCAAGGCGACTGGTTGTGCGTGCTGGTAAGGTGCCAGGCCGTAGCGCGGCGTCATGATGTGGAAGAACGCGGGCTGGCTGCCGAAGGTGACGAGACGCTTGATATGCAGCGTGCGTCCGCACGCGCCCAGCGCGGCGTCCAGCACCAGCAGCCCGCCCAGGCTGTGCGCCATAACGTGTACCGGTTTGCCCTCCTTGCCCCATCCGTGGGCCTCGACGTCGAGTCGTGCGAACAGGCGTTCATGGATTTTCTGGCGGTTCTGGTGGTAACCCACCACGTCACCCAGCGTGAGCGCAATCGGCCCGGCTAGCTTGCCGCGCACAAACTGGTTGAGCGTGCCGCCCACGGCACCGGTGATCTTGCCGATCATCGCGTCGGCCGCAGTGATCACTGCCTTGACCGCACCTAGCACCGAAGACGCGAGGTCCGCGCGCACGGTGAAGGTATCGCTGCGAACGTTGAATGGACCGCCAGGCGCCTGCTCGGCAAGTGCGGCGGCGACCAAGTCACCCACCGCGTTAAGCACGTCCGGATCGGTCAAGTCTTTCACGAATGTCGATTGCGCCACCGCCTCGCGAATGGCCTCGTGCACGTCCGTTTGCGGATCGGCGCGAACGCGAATGCTGCCTTGCGCAGGCAACTCGCCCGTGACTCGTGCTGCGATGGCCTGTGCGGCGGGTTTACTGCCGTCCATCAGCGCGCGAGCGCGCGTAAGGTGCTCGTGGAAGTCGACACCTTCTTCGCTGAACGGGAATATCGCAGGCAGCGAATCCACCAGTCCGTCGCTGATGCCACCTAAGTCGCCCCAGTACACATCGATCAGCTTGTAGCGTTCGCCCACCTGCTCCTGCAGCCAGGAGCATTGCGCGAGGAAGTCTTCATGCGAGCGGTTCGCGATGCCATGTACAACGAGCAAGGGTTCTGCGTTCATGGTGCGGCTGCTCCCTGGGTTTGCAACACAGCATCTGGGTGGCCGAAGAAGGAATAGGCGAAGCGGGTCGGGTCGCCCGGCCCGCCGCTTTTCGCGCGGGCGCGCTGGAAGGCCAAGCCCAGCGGTTGCTGTCGCGCCTGTCCGTAGAACTCCAATGCGAAACTCGATGCGGTGTCGTCGCGCACCTCCCAGTTGCTGCCAATGAAGGCACCTGCACCGGCGTTGAGGAAGCGGGACGCCCAGCTGGTCGCGCCCTGCCACTGCACCGTGGGTGCAGCGCTCGCGCAGGCGTTGATGAACACCAGCGGTCGATGCTCCAGCACGCCCTGCAGCTGCGGCCCCAGCATGGATTGAGGGAACGGCTTGTCCAGCGAGATGAAACTGGCAGCCGCATTGCCATAGAGCACGTTGTTGTGCGCAGCGATGTGCAGCAGTCCCATACCCGGGCGCCGCATGCCGTTGTTGAGTTCTCCCACGGTTTTCCAGACGGCCTGTGAGGGAAATATCTTCCGTAGCTCGTCGATCTCGTCGTTGGCAGCTTGCGGTGCATTGGCCGGGATGACATACACGGAGGGGCCTGCACCGACATCGCCCGGCGCGCCTGCGCCAAAACGCCACCGGCTAACCAACCATTTGTCGGAAATGAAGCCCATGTCTGGCCCGTCGTTGACATAGGCGAACAGCAGCTCCCACGGAATCATGTCGTCATCGGAGACGATGTCCAGGCGGTCGATGCCGTTCCAGCACGCGATGAGCACGACCTTGATCTTGTCGGGTAATAAGCGGTTCCATAGTTCGGCTCCTATGCCGCTCAACATGCGCTCCACCTCGCCGGCACTGTAGCCGATTGTCCCTCGTGCAAGGTTGTTGGCTTGTGCCATTAATCTGGGCACCATTTCATCGAGCTTTTCGTCGAGCCGTAGCTCCGCGCTATGTATGCCGGTCGCATCGCCGAACAGCATGAACCTGTATGTGAGATCCGCTCGCGAATAAGTGACGGTCAACGTCGCCTTGCGCGCCACAAGCGGTGCTGCCGCAATGCCCGACTTCACGTCCTGCAAATCCGGCGCACCATGGTTTGCGATCATCATGCTGATGCGCAAGTCCCCGAGATACGCCTGATCTGTGCGTGCGCGCAGCACCACCTCGGCCGAGCCAAGCTCTGTGGCTTGCAGGGATATTTCTATTTCAGGCGACTTCTCGCCGGGCAGCACGCAAGCCTGCTGGCTGGCGGGGCCGAGCAACTTCAGCTTGCCGCCCACGATGGATTCCACAGTGACCATCAGACCGCTAGCCGGAATGGCAACCTCGGCCAATTGGGCGGATAGGCCTTCGCCTGGCGACACCACATCAATGCAGGCGATGATGGAGAACTTCGCATCGGGCACAACTACCGAGGGCGCGCGGGCGGTGAGGTGTCGCTTTTCGAAGCTCGAAACAGGGGCTACGCGATCGTTATGTCGCGCGAATGCGCCCTCGTCTGAAACAGAAGACTCTGATCCTGGTTCGAACGTCGCCGAGTAAGCCATACCGGGCGATGGCATGGGAACGCTTTCGAGGGAAATGCGTTTCCCGGTGGACATTGGAACCGTGTACGGCACGCTGGCATCATCCAGATATGCCATGTTCATTCTAGCCATATAATGCAGAATGAAATCTTTTTTCAGGATATCAAGCTTGCGGACGTGAGCTGAGCTTTCGCTCTGCTGCATTCGCAAACTCATGCGATGAAGATTTGTGAAATCATCCCAAATTTGCAGCCAATCGGCAGCGCCACGTAAGTGCAGCTTGTTCAGACTCGCGAAATCCTTCCTCAGTTGGCGCCGCAGCTCCGAATCGCCAGGAGAGTTGACATAGAGCTTTGCAGTATTGAGGTATTGATCCAGCATGAAGTTGAGCACCTCAGCTTCAATCACTCTTTTGCCCATGGACTCCTCCTAAGTCTGACGACATTTTGTAGCGCTATGCACTGCGTCGAAGGGCACAAAGAAAAAAGTCTGTGTCAGCCCAGACGACTCGTAATTAATTACACTCCAATGCTTTCAGTCCTTCCATCAGCCCCTCTGTTTCAAGCGCATGATCAGTCTTCCAAGCATTACTCAATGTGGACACGCAACGTACCTGGGTGCCCAGTCAAAGATCCGATCCGTCTTTTCCACCAGCATGAGACTCTGATAGCTGGCTTCTGGAGTGCAAATTCTGGCGATACCCAAGCCATACTAGTCTCGTCTATGAACAAGCGCTTTCAAAATTCTACCAAGCCGCAGAGGGTATTCAGTGGCTGGGGCAACTGGCCACTGAAACTCCGATTCATTTCGAGCAGGTAAGCGGTCTGCCCCTGAGGAATCCCCACAAATTTACTCGAGCACCTGAGCTTGTCGGTGAACCTCCTCACGTAGCAATAGCTCTATCTTCGCGAGCGCTGAGCAGGATAAATCGCTGGACGAGCGCCTGAGGTATTCGAGGCCGAGACGCCAGAGCGACAGTACGGTTTTATCCCCGGCGCTGTTGCTCTGAAAGCGGAATGACTTGCCTGCTGTGTGAGCCTGAGCCGGCCAAGTACAGCGCATAACATGCCAGTGCCGCGATCAGCGCTTGTCGGCCACTAACACCGAGGCCTAGCCATACCAACTGTCCCGCAGATGCTTTTGCATCTGATCCAGAGCATTTGTCTCGCTTTTGTGCAGCCCATTGCCCCGAACGATGATTTGCATATTGGCTTCCCTACTGCTGGCCTGCGAGCGACCTTAAGGCGCTAGAGACAAAAGTGCCTCCATGGCAACCTGTTTGCGTTCGACCACAGCTCCTGCTGGCTATTGAAACACTCTGTCGGTGTTGGCTTCAAACACTGGCAAAGCCTGTAAGCTTGCCCAGTCCAAAGACTGATGCAAATGGAATAGGAAAACAAACGATACAACTGATGAAGTATCAGCCTCTGCAATCAATACAGTTGTTCGTGCAATCGTCCTAGGTTACTGCATTGGCAAACAGCGCCTGACAGTAAACGGCTGTCAACGCCGACTAGAATCTTTTGGCCGAAATTTGCCACTGCTGATAGGCAGCTATGGATCGAAAGTCGCCTGACGTGAGTGGCTGATTTTGGCCGCTCTCCTCTGCCTGCCGTGCCTATCCCGCCCGAACGGCACGGAACTGGTTTAAGAAATCGGGAAAACCGTCATTCCCAGTGACTCACGAGAAACCATCTCAATGCGGCGTGCCGGACTCATATCCCACTCAGTTGCCAGTGCGTCTGCAACCCAAGACAACGATGCCATTCCGAACCTGAACGCACGCTAGCCGAAGGTTTTCATAAACGGCTCAGCAGACTGGCGGATTGCAGCGGCCACATTCGGAGCCTGCTCGCACAGCTCGATCGAGCAGGCCAACATGCGCTCCAGGGCTTGCAACTGCTCGCGAATGACCTCCTCCGGCCAAGCCACATCACACGCCTTGGCGAACTCCAGCAGCCCCTGTCGCGACGCGAACAATGATTTGTTGCCGACCAGATCCAGTGCCAATACGTCTTCTGGAATGTAGGCCGTGGTGTTGACGATGTCGTAGGCCGGCGCCAGCCGCGCATCGCGCTGCGTAGGGTCGGAATACAGCAGCCCGAAGTTCTTCAGGTGGGCGTCACCGTTCCCGACGATGCAGCTCAGGCTAACCATGGCAAATAACTGCGCCAGTGAACCCTGCACCTGCTCGGGCGGACAGAACAGCCGGATGGCCTTGGCGATGGCCGAATAGCTCTTGCTGTACTTCTGCTCCGCAGCCAATCCCATCAGTGCGGCCATATCTTCGAAGCCGATGGGATCGAGTTGTTCGTCCCGGTCGAAGCGGCGCATGACGAACAGCTTGGTGTTATCGGACAGGTAGAACTCCGGCACCGCAATCCCAGCCTCCCTGGCTACGGACATGCAGGGGAACTCATTGATCGCCAACCCCGGAAACTCGTCCCGCCCGCTCTTGATGATCAGGTCGGAGGTCTTCGGGGTAAAACGCTGTGGCGCGGTGTCCTGTTGCTCTGGCACCAGTACCTTGGGCTGCACGCCCGAGAGACCGGCACGCAAGATGTAACGAAGGGATTCGCCTCGATCCGCATCCACGACCTGAAACACACCTTCGGGAGAAGGCTCCGGGCAGCCGGTGTAACCGAGGAAGACAGACGGGCCCTGCTGGGCCACAAGAACGGCAGCATCACCAGTCACTACTCGGCGGCAGAGCTGGGAAAACTGATCGATGAGGCCAACAAGATATCGGCGACGGACTCGCGAGGGCCGGCGCTGACGATACTGAGGAGGAAGACAGGATGAAAAGTCCCGCAAAAGTCCCTGAAACGAAAAAGGCCAGCTCATCTCTGAACTGGCCTAAGTCGTGGAGTTATTTGGTCGGGACGGAGTGATTCGAACACTCGACCCCTTGCACCCCATGCAAGTGCGCTACCGGGCTGCGCTACGCCCCGACGATGCTACCGTGTTACCGGAAGCGGGATGGACTTTACTATAAGCTGCTGAATTGTGGAAGTTTTTTTTGCGATGCGATGCTTATTTGCGAAGTACGTGCAGCACATCTTCCAGCTCGGCAATCATCTGCCGGATCAGCTGCCTGTACTGGGTAGTGTCGTCCTTGGCTTCGTCGCCAGAAAGACGCTGGCGCGCCCCGCCGATGGTGAAGCCCTGATCGTACAGGAGAGCCCGGATCTGGCGGATCATCAGCACGTCCTGGCGCTGATAATAGCGGCGGTTGCCCCGTCGCTTCACCGGATTGAGTTGGGGAAACTCCTGCTCCCAGTAACGCAAAACATGAGGTTTGACGGCGCAGAGGTCGCTGACTTCGCCGATGGTGAAATAGCGTTTGCCAGGGATAGGCGGCAACTCGTCGTTATGACTTGGTTCCAGCATATGCCTCTACTCTGGCCTTCAATTTCTGGCCTGGACGAAAGGTGACGACACGGCGAGCCGTGATCGGGATTTCTTCGCCTGTCTTGGGATTGCGGCCCGGGCGCTGACGCTTGTCGCGCAGGTCGAAATTGCCGAAACCGGACAATTTGACCTGCTCGTTGTCTTCCAGCGCGTGGCGGATTTCCTCGAAAAACAGCTCCACCAACTCCTTGGCTTCCCGCTTATTCAGGCCAAGCTCTTCATACAGACGTTCCGCCATTTCAGCTTTCGTCAGAGCCCCCATACGCTACTTCCTTAACGTGGCGTTGAACCTTTCTTCCAGCGAGGTGATGATGTTTTGCGTGGTTGTATTCACCTCATCGTCGTTAAGAGTGCGCGATGGATGTTGCCAGGTCAAGCCGACGGCCAGGCTTTTTCTATGTGGATCAATACCTTTACCGTGATACACATCAAACAGCCTGAGGTCCGTCAACCATTCGCCCGCGGCCTCGCGGATGGTGGCGAGCACGGCTTCGGCCGGTTGTTCGTGGTCCACCAGCAGGGCCAGGTCGCGACGCACTTCGGGGAAGCGTGACAGCTCGCTGAACGCCGGCATGCGACCGGCGGCCACTTCCGCCAACACCAGTTCGAAGAGGAACACCGGCTGGTCCAGGCCGAGGGTCTTGGCCAGCTCCGGGTGCAGGGCTCCGAGGAAACCGACCGGGCGCCCTTCCCGCTCGATACGTGCGGTCTGGCCCGGGTGCAGGGCCGGATGTTCGCCCGGCACGAAGCTGAAGGCATCGGCGGCACCGGCATAGCCCAGCAACGCTTCGACATCGGCCTTTAGGTCGTAGAAGTCCACGCTTTCGCGGCCGTTGGCCCAGCCTTCCGGCAGGCGGCTACCGCTGATCACGCCAGCCAGCATGGCTTCCTGCTTCAGGCCTTCGAGCTGGCCGACGAAACGCAGGCCGCTCTCGAACAGGCGCACGCGCGACTGCTGGCGGTTTAGGTTGTGCTCCAGCGCCTTGACCAGTCCCGGCCACAGCGAGGAACGCATGGCGGCCATATCGGCGGAGATCGGGTTGGCCAGCTGCAGCGGCGCCACGCCCGGGTTGAACAGCTCGAACAGCTTGGGATCGATGAAGCTGTAGGTGATGGCTTCCTGATAGCCGCGCGCCACCAGCAGGCGGCGCAGCGCCGGCAGCTCGGCGCGGGCTTCGGCCTTGGCCTGCGGAGCCAGACGGGCCTGCGGATAGCGCACCGGCAGGCGATTGTAGCCGTACAGGCGGCCCAGCTCTTCGATCAGGTCTACTTCCAGGCTGATGTCGAAGCGATGGCTCGGCACGCTGACCTGCCACTGGCCGGCACCCTGAGCGCTCACGCCCAGGCCCAGCGCGGTGAGCAGGCGCTCGACCTCGGCACCGTCCATGTCCATGCTCAGCATCTGGCTGATGCGCTCGGCACGCAGGGTGATCGGCGCGACGTTCGGCAGGTCGGCGGCGCTGGCCACTTCGATGATCGGACCGGCTTCGCCACCGACGATCTCCAGCAGCAGCGCAGTCGCGCGCTCCATGGCGTTGCGCGCCAGCTGCGAGTCCACGCCACGCTCGAAGCGGTGCGAGGAGTCGGTGTGCAGGCCATAGGAACGGGCTTTGCCGGCTACCGAAATGGTGTCGAAGAAGGCGCTTTCCAGGAACAGGTCACGGGTCTTGCCGCTGACGCCGCTGTGCTCGCCACCCATCACGCCGGCGATGGCCAGGGCGCGATTGTGGTCGGCGATCACCAGGGTGTCGGCGCGCAGGCTGACTTCCTGGCCATCCAGCAGGACCAGCTTCTCACCCTCTTCCGCCATGCGCACGCGGATGCCGCCATTGATCTCGGCGAGATCGAAGGCGTGCATTGGCTGGCCGAGTTCAAGCATCACGTAGTTGGTGATGTCGACGGCGGCGTCGATGCTGCGGATGTCGGAGCGGCGCAGGCGTTCGACCATCCACAGCGGAGTCGGCCTGGACAGATCGACATTGCGGATGACGCGGCCCAAATAGCGCGGGCATGCCTTGGGCGCCAGCACTTCGATCGGGCGCACTTCGTCATGGACTGCCGCAGCCGGAGCGACGGATACCGCCGACACCGGAGCGCCGTAGATGGCACCGACTTCGCGGGCCAGACCGGCCAGCGACAGACAGTCGCCGCGGTTCGGGGTCAGGCCGATCTCGATGCTGGCATCGTCCAGACCCAGGTAGGCTCGGATGTCCTGGCCGACCGGGGCGTCCGCCGCCAGCTCCATCAGGCCACTGTTGTCGTCGCTGATCTGCAGCTCGGAGGCCGAGCAAAGCATGCCTTGGGACTCCACACCACGCAGCTTGGCCTGCTTGATCTTGAAGTCGCCCGGCAGCTCGGCGCCGATCATGGCGAAGGGTATTTTGATGCCGGCACGGGCATTGGGCGCGCCGCAGACCACCTGGAAGGTGGCGCTGCCGTTGCTGACCTGGCACACGCGCAGCTTGTCGGCGTCCGGATGCTGTTCGGCGCTGAGGATCTCGCCCACCACCACGCCGCTGAACTGACCGGCGACCGGGATCACGGCGTCCACTTCCAGGCCGACCATGGACAGGCGGGCCACCAGTTCGTCACGCGAAACCGCCGGGTTCACCCAGCTGCGCAGCCACTGTTCACTGAATTTCATGCTGTCTGTTCTCCTTGAGCGAATTCGATACGGGTCGTGCGGCCTAGCGGAATTGCGCCAGGAACCGCAGGTCGTTATCGAAGAACAGGCGCAAGTCGTTGACGCCGTAGCGCAGCATCGCCAGGCGCTCCACGCCCATGCCGAAGGCGAAGCCGGAATATTTCTCCGGGTCGATGCCGGACATGCGCAGGACGTTCGGGTGGACCATGCCGCAGCCCATCACTTCCAACCAGCCGGTCTGCTTGCACACGCGGCAGCCCTTGCCGGAGCACATCACGCACTGCATGTCGACTTCGGCCGACGGCTCGGTGAACGGGAAGAAGGACGGACGGAAGCGCACGCCCAGCGGCTTCTCGAAGAACACCCGGAGGAACTCCTCGATGGTGCCCTTGAGGTCGGCGAAGCTGATGCCCTCGTCGACCAGCAGGCCTTCGACCTGATGGAACATCGGCGAGTGGGTGATATCGGAGTCGCAGCGGTAGACGCGGCCGGGACAGACGATGCGGATCGGCGGCTGCTGCGATTCCATGGTGCGCACCTGCACCGGCGAGGTGTGGGTGCGCAGCAGCATGTTCGCGTTGAAATAGAAGGTGTCATGCATCGCCCGCGCCGGGTGGTGGCCGGGGATGTTGAGGGCTTCGAAGTTGTGGTAGTCGTCTTCGACTTCCGGCCCCTCGGCCACGTTGTAGCCGATATGGGTGAAGAACTGCTCGACGCGCTCGAGTGTGCGAGTGACCGGGTGCAGGCCACCGGAGGCTTGGCCACGGCCAGGCAGGGTCACGTCGATGCGCTCGGACGCCAGCTTCTCGGCGAGCAGAGCCTGCTCTAGCACGAATTTGCGGGCGTTCAGGGCATCCTGAACCTGATTCTTGGCGGCATTGATCAAGGCGCCGGCCTGCGGACGCTCTTCGGCCGACAGCTTGCCGAGGGTCTGCATCAGGATGGTAAGCTCGCCCTTCTTGCCGAGATACTGGACCCGGAGCTGCTCCAGGGTGTTCACGTCTGCGGTGCTTTGCACGGCCTCGATCGCTTGCGAGACCAATGCATCCAGGTTTTCCATGTACGGACTCCAGATACGAAATAGGGGAAGAGCTGTAAGGCTCTTCCCCTATCGGTGACGTTTGCACCGGGCGAGCCCGGTGATTGTCGGGGGACTTAAGCCAGTACGGCCTTAGCTTTCTCGACAATCGCAGCAAACGCCGCTTTTTCGTTCACTGCCAGATCGGCCAGAACCTTGCGATCGATTTCGATGGTCGCTTTTTTCAGGCCAGCGATCAGGCGGCTGTAGGACAGACCGTTCTGACGAGCACCAGCGTTGATACGAGCGATCCACAGAGCGCGGAACTGACGCTTGCGCTGACGGCGGTCACGGTAGGCGTACTGGCCTGCCTTGATCACAGCCTGCTTGGCAACGCGGAACACGCGGGAGCGCGCGCCGTAGTAGCCTTTGGCGAGTTTCAGAATTTTCTTGTGACGGGCACGAGCGATGACGCCACGCTTAACACGAGCCATGAGTAATTACCTCTAAAGTATCTTGACCGATTAACGAACGCGCAGCATGCGCTCGACTTTTGCCTTGTCCGACGGATGCATCAGCTCGCTACCGCGCAGTTGACGCTTACGCTTGGTGGACATTTTGGTCAGGATGTGGCTCTTGAAAGCGTGCTTGTGCTTGTAGCCGCCAGCGGTTTTCAGGAAACGCTTGGCTGCACCGCTCTTGGTTTTCATCTTTGGCATGTTTGGTACTCCGCATTCATTAACAACTGATAACCATCAGGCCTGCCAGTGCCCGGGAGGTTATTTACGCTTCTTGGGAGCGATGACCATCATCAGCTGGCGTCCTTCCAGCTTGGGATGCTGCTCCACGGTGCCGATTTCGGCGAGGTCGGCTTCGACCCGCTTCAACAGCTCCATGCCCAGCTCCTGGTGGGCCATCTCACGACCACGGAACCGCAAGGATACCTTGGCCTTGTCCCCTTCATTAAGGAAACGTACCAGGTTGCGTAGTTTTACCTGGTAATCCCCTTCTTCCGTCCCTGGACGAAACTTGATTTCTTTGATCTGCTGCTGGTGCTGGTTCTTCTTCGCGATAGCAGCTTGCTTCTTCTTCTCGAACAGGTGCTTGCCGTAGTCCATGATCCGGCAAACTGGCGGGACGGCGTCAGCTGAAATCTCTACCAGATCCAGCTTGGCTTCTTCAGCCACACGCAGTGCCTCATCAATCGAAACAATGCCAATTTGCTCGCCATCCGCGCCAATCAGGCGGACTTCACGCGCAGTGATGTTCTCGTTGATCGGTGCCTTCGGGACGGCCCGCTTGTCCTGTCTCATTTCACGCTTAATAGTGATTACTCCGAATCTTGGCGACCACGCCGGGAAACCGCTTGCTTGAGCTGTTCGGCGAACTGTTCCAGAGGCATGGAGCCCAGGTCGACACCTTCGCGGGTACGCACAGCAACGGATCGTGTCTCAACTTCCCTGTCGCCAATAACCAGCAGATAGGGAACCTTGAGCAAAGTATGCTCGCGGATTTTAAAGCCGATTTTTTCGTTTCTCAAGTCCGACTTGGCACGGAATCCGCTTTGGTTGAGGGTTTTCTCGACTTCCAAGGCGAAATCGGCCTGCTTGTCGGTGATGTTCATCACCACTGCCTGCACCGGAGCCAGCCAGGACGGGAAGGCGCCCGCGTAGTGCTCGATCAGCATGCCGATGAAGCGCTCGAAGGAGCCGAGAATCGCGCGGTGCAACATCACCGGGCGTTTGCGGTTGTTATCTTCGGCGATATAGCTGGCATCCAGACGTTCCGGCAGGTTCGGATCGTACTGCAGAGTGCCGCACTGCCAGTTACGCCCCAGGCAGTCCTTGAGGGTGAATTCGATCTTCGGACCGTAGAAGGCACCTTCGCCAGGCTGGTATTCCCACTCCAGGCCGGATTCGTTCAGCGCATCGGCCAGGGCGCCCTCGGCGCGATCCCACAGCTCGTCGGAACCCACGCGCTTGGCCGGACGAGTGGACAGCTTCATAGAGATATCGGAGAAGCCGAAGTCCGAATACACCTGCAGGGTCAGCTTGATGAAATCGGCCGCCTCTTTCTTCACCTGATCTTCGGTGCAGAAGATGTGCGCGTCGTCCTGGGTGAAGCCACGCACGCGCATGATGCCGTGCAGCGCGCCGGACGGCTCGTTGCGGTGGCAGGCACCGAACTCGGCCATGCGCAACGGCAGGTCACGGTAGGACTTCAGGCCCTGGTTGAATATCTGCACGTGGCACGGGCAGTTCATCGGCTTCACCGCGTAATCACGGTTTTCCGAGTTGGTGGTGAACATGTTCTCGGCGTAGTTCGACCAATGCCCGGAGCGCTCCCACAGGATGCGGTCGACCACCTGCGGCGTGCGCACCTCGACGTAGCCGTTCTCACGCTGCACCTGGCGCATGTACTGCTCCAGCACCTGATAGACGGTCCAGCCGCCCGGGTGCCAGAACACCATGCCCGGCGCCTCTTCCTGCAGGTGGAACAGGTCCAGCTGCTTGCCGATGCGGCGATGGTCACGCTTCTCGGCCTCCTCGATGCGCTGGATGTAGGCCGCCAGCTGCTTCTTGTCCGCCCAAGCGGTGCCGTAGATACGTTGCAGCTGCTCGTTCTTCGAGTCGCCACGCCAGTAGGCGCCGGAAATCTTGGTCAGCTTGAACGACTTGAGGAAGCGAGTGTTGGGCACGTGCGGGCCGCGGCACATGTCCACGTATTCCTCGTGGTAGTACAGCCCCATCGCCTGCTCATTCGGCATGTCGTCGATCAGGCGCAGCTTGTATTCCTCGCCACGGGACTTGAATACCTCGATGACCTCGGCGCGCGGCGTCATCTTCTTGATGACGTCGTAGTCCTTGTCGATCAGCTCGGCCATGCGCTTCTCGATGGCTGCCAGATCTTCCGGAGTGAAGGGGCGGTCGATGGCGATGTCGTAGTAGAAGCCTTCCTCGATCACCGGGCCGATCACCATCCTGGCGTTCGGATAGAGCTGCTTGACCGCGTGACCGACCAGGTGGGCGCAGGAGTGGCGGATGATTTCCAGCCCCTCTTCGTCCTTCGGCGTGATGATCTGCAGGGTCGCGTCGTTCTCGATCAGGTCGCAGGCGTCCACCTGCCGGCCGTCGACCTTGCCGGCCAGGGTGGCCTTGGCCAGGCCCGCGCCGATGGACTGGGCCACCTCGAGCACGGAAACGGGATGATCGAACGAACGCTGACTGCCGTCGGGAAGAGTAATGATGGGCATGGCGCCTCCTCTCCTAGTGGTGACCCCTACCAAAGGTCACGTGGGTTGGGATGAGCCAGGAAGCGATCCGGCGGCATGCCTGCCAGACGATGGCAGGAGCCTTGCGGCAACCGGAACAGACCGCAGTCACTGGAGGTAAACGGAATCGCGGATGCTTCCAGAAAGCCTGGGTCCTGGCAAGCAGCCAATAAAAAAGGGGTCGTATGAACGACCCCTTTCGGATTTGGTAGGCACAATTGGACTCGAACCAACGACCCCCACCATGTCAAAGTGGCCGCAACAGAGACCTAAGCCACTGATACCAAACGAAATTCTATCCGTTCGGCCTAGCGTGAAAGCGTGCACTCTACCATAAAAGAATCAATAAGTTAGCGCTCTATTTTCCCAATAGAACTCCCGCCCTTTCCCCCTCCTCGCCCGTTCTGGGCACCCCTCCCCCTCGAAAATCAGCGGTCAGCCTCCTCGCTTGCGATGCCAGCGCCCACCTCGATCCACATCTCCTCTGGCGCGTTCGGGGTGTTCAGCAGCACGACTTCAACCTCTTGGCCGTCCCTGGGCTCTGCTGGTCGGATGCGCGCCAGGCGGTATGCCGTGCTCGCGCCGCCTGTGTGATACGTGCTCTCGGAGCGATGAAACTCCCACAGCCCCCAGCCGCCCGCATCACCGAGCTTGCGCTCGAGCTTCAGCGTCCAGCCCTGTTTCAACCTGATCACCAGCATGCGCCACCCCTCTTTGCGAAACGGGGCATTCTACCGGTGTAGACGTGCGGTGCTGCTACTGGGTGGTGGCGGCCCTCCTGATCGCCTCGACCAGGCCGGCATGCCGGCGCTGGCATTCGAGGTACAGGCCTGCCATGGCCACGTCCGCCAGGGTCAGCTCGGCAGGGTCGGCGGTACCGTCGTCTGCGACCGGCACCTGTTGCGGCTCAGGGCACTGCTCCATCAGGCTCTGGTCGTACTCGGCCGGCGCGTGCGTCGTTGACGTTCCGCATCCAGCTAGCAGGCATGCGGCAATTAGGGTCCATCGGCTCACGGACGATCTCCTGGCGAGTGCGCTGGTAGATGGTGGTGTTGGTCACGCGGATGCCGGCGATTGCCTGGACAGTCTGCTCGGCGACCTGGGCGACCAGCTCGCGCGCCAACTTCTCGCCCGCCTGATCCGCCCTCAGCTGCGCGGCCTCGTCGTAGCCCACCTTCCAGGCGTGCATCTGCCAACCGAAGGCGCTGCAGAGTGCGGCCAGGCCGACCAGCACCAGGGCGCGCAGCAGGTCGACCTGCATCAGGCGCCGACCTGGCCTTGGCCACCGACCGCAACGCGCTGCAGGTCGCTCAGCAGGTCCGAGGCGAGCGTTACCGCGTGGGTAAGCTCAGGCGAGGCGCCGCAGCGCTCGATGGCATGGCAGATTTCGCGCACGCGCTCCGAAATGACGGTTCCGCTCGCCGCCCCCGCATGACCGTGGCGGCACTCGCTGCCAGGCTTGAAGCTGTTGGCGCATCCGGAGACCTGGCGCTCCAGCGCTTCCGTCTTCTCGGCCTGGCCCTTCTGGTACGGCATCCAAGCGGCGTAGCTCTCGATCAGTTGGCCCTGCTCATTGAGCGGCGCCTGATCGGCATCCTGCAGCAGCTTCACGTCGGTGATGGCGTGCTGGTTACCCGCGTGATCGAACACGGCGAGATTGACTAGGCCGGACCGATGCACATACACCAGGTGGGCATCCATCGGGTCGCCCTGGCACAGCAGGACCATGCCGCGGCCGGCAGCGAGTTCGCGGGACGGGTGGAAGTGCAGCACTCGGCCGACGGTAGGCTTGAT
The DNA here is from genome assembly GCF_029837675.1 of Pseudomonas sp. GD04015. Taxonomy (NCBI): domain Bacteria; kingdom Pseudomonadati; phylum Pseudomonadota; class Gammaproteobacteria; order Pseudomonadales; family Pseudomonadaceae; genus Pseudomonas; species Pseudomonas sp. GD04015. Next base: position 139,981 of record NZ_JAOEEE010000006.1, read on the forward strand.
GTCGCTCATGTGGAACTCTCCTGGGTGGTTACGGGGTAGCTCAGCGCGCGCACAGTTCTGCTTCAGCGCGGCGGCGGTTGTGAAGACCTGGGACGAAGACCTTGCCGGTAGCGTTGGTGACGTAAGCCCACACGGGTGTCTTGCCGTCCTGAGCCCAGGCCAATGCCTTGCAGCCCTCGGCCAGCCTGCCGGCGTTGATCAGCCCGACAGCGCGGCTCGCGCATGTACTGGGCACGCCGAAGTTGTGGGCATGGCTCGACAGGGCATCGAAGGTGTTCTGGCTGATCGGCCGGTGCAGGCAGTCGGCGAGCTTCAGCTGGCCCTTGCTGACCACCAGGCGCTCCACTTCCTCGCAGCGGGCGTCGGACCAGTAGTCGCCGACGACCACCGGGTAGGGGCTGGTGTGCTTGGTGATACCCTTGCATACGGTCGGCAGGCCACCGGCCAGCTTGTCCGGGTATGCGACGTTCTGGCCCTCGCCCTCCCAGCGGCCGAGGAAGTCCTGCAGCTGGGGGCTGAACAGAGCCAGGGCGCCAGTCGCGATCATGCCGGCGACGACGCTTACCGCCTTCGCCCGACTCACAGCTCACACCGCTCATGGATGACTCGCATGCGGGCCTCATGCTCGGCTTGCTCCCGGCGTTCACGCGCTTGTTCTCGCGCCTCGCGGGCCTCTCGCTCGGAGCGCTCCGCCTTGGCTCGCTGGCTCTGGAAGTACAGATTCGCCAAGAACCCGGCCAGGGCGACCAGCACCCCGCCTGCGCCGATCCAATTGACCTGAGTGAGCAGGCCGAGCAGGCCAGCCACCGCTCCGCCCTGCGTCACCTTGGTCGCCGTTGCGGCCAGGGCGGCCTCTGCCGCTATTTCTGTCTTGCCTGCCATGGAAAACTTCCAATCCAAGGCCGGAGCGGAATGCCCCGGTACATGGACGGGAAGTCTTCGCCAGCAGCGGCGAGCGGCCAAACCCTACAGGGGGGCCGCTGGCCACCACTCACTCCCTGGAACGCGCCAACTCCTCCCGCATCGCCGCTCGCATGGCCCGCGGCGCGGTATCGGCGATCCGCTGGTCCTTGGACTTCGACATCTCGCGCACCCGCCGCATGATGTCTGGAACGCGGATGATCATCGGCTGGTCGGGGTTCCTGGCGTTCCAGTCGGCGATCTGCTGGCGCGCAGCGGCAACCTTCGCCTGGTCGCGCTCGAAGATGCCGGCCGCCCACTGGGCGCGAATCTCCTGGGCGCGCAGGCTGTAGAAGGCCTTGGCGCGCTGGTTCAGCCAGTTGGCCTCCTGCACCTGGGCGACACTGGCGGGCTGGAAGCCGATGGCCTTCATCGCAGCTTCGAGGTGGCTGGTCTCCAGCACCTTGTAGCCCTTGGTGTCGCGGTACATGCCGGTCGCCGCCATGTCCACGCCCTTGGCCGCGTTGCGCACTGCCGTAGGCGACATCTCCAGCAGACCGGAGCCGATGTCGCCGCCGAGGATCTTCCGGCCGCCGGACACGAACCGGCTGGCCATATCCCCCGCTGGGCCGGCGATCTCCAGCACATCGCGGGTATGGTCGGTTCGCTCCTGCAACAGCCCGGTACCCGGGATGAGGTTGCCCATCCCCAGACGACCGGACACGTCAAGCGGCATCCCGGGAAGGCCGGTAATGCCCTTCTCGATGAAGCCGGCCAGCCCCTGGCCAAACACCTCCTCGAGGAACTGCTGCATCGCCTTCTGGGCGGAGAAGTTGTAGCCCATCAGCTGGGCGGCGCCGTCGATCAGGTCCTCGGCGTCCTCGCCGAACGGGAGGCCACCCACCCCGCTCATGAGCATCAGCGTGGCAATCATCAGCATCGCCGCCTTGCGGCCGTCCTTGCGCTCCTGCGATCCGGGCTCGCCCTGGTTCCACAGCCGGTGCATCAGCTCCAGGTAGGCGACGGAATAGGTCTTGAACGTCATCAGCGTGCCGCCGACCGCGCCGCGGCCCCACTGCATCTTCGACGCCTTGGAGTAGACGAACTGCGTTTCGGTCACGGCCCGGCGGGCGAATGCTGCCGGGTCTCGCATGCCCTGGTCCTTCGCCAGCCGGTAGGCGGCGATGAAGGTCACTCGGCGGTTGACCTGTTCGGCGGCGCCGAACAGCTTGCCCCAGGCCACGGACAGACGCGACACCGCGTTGGAAGCCATCGCCCTGGCCTCGCCGGCGCGGGTACCGTCGCCGGCGCGCAGCGAGCCGCTGCCGCGTGCCTGGGCCATCAGCTGGTGGACTTCCTGCGGGCTGACCACGCCGTCGTCCTCGGCGAACTTCAGCGCCTTCGCCAGGTCCGCCTCGTACTGGTAGCCCTTGGTGCTCATGTGCTTTGCGGCGCGGCCGAGGGCTGCTGCGGCCTTGCCGGCGCCGCCGTACTGGCTGAGCCATGGGAAAGACACGGCCACCGGCTGCGTCATGTTCACAAACGCCGAGGCTACCGAGCCCCCCAGATACTGCGCGAACAGCAGGCCGCGCACCGCCTGGGCTTCCTCTTGCGGGTTCCGGATGTACTCGGCCAGCCGCACCGCGGCGTCCTTCAACTCGCCCTGCTGCTGCGGAATGGCGTCGACGGCTTCGGCCAGGTCGCCGAGGTGCAGGCCGGCGGCGGTCTGGCGCGCGTTCGAGTAGACGAACGACGCCAGGACGCGGCCCACGTCATCGCTGTAGCCGGCGATGCCCTTCCGGTGGATCAACCGGCGCATGGCGCTGCGGTTGGTCTTGGTCAGGCGCAGGTATTCCTGGAAAGCCTGGTCCTGAGCGCTATCGCCCTGGGAGTCGAAGCCCAGCGCGTTGCCGAATAGCTCCAGGGTCTCCGGCGTGATGCCGGCGAACATCTTGTAGGCTTCCTCGGAAAGCGTGCCCTGGCTGATGTTGGCGCCGGGGAAAACGCCCTTCATCTGCTCGGCCATCAGGTTCGCTTCGCGCTTCGATTCGAACAGGCTGAAATACTGGCGCTCGCCATCCTGGCCCACGACATCGACGGTGTACTTGCCGAAGCGCGACAGCGGCGCGTAGCCCTCGGTCTGCAGCTGGGTCACTCGCTCGGCGCGCTCGGTGACGCCGTGCGCCAGGTCAAGCAGGTGGGTGGCGCGGTCTGGCCACTCATCCGCGCGCCGTGCCAGGTGGTCGCGCAGGACTCGGGTCGCGGCGTGCACGTCCGGCGCGTCCATCACCTCGTCACGCAGTTCCTTCGCATCATCGCCGACGAACCGCAGCATGTCCGCACGGGCCATGGTGTCCAGGCTGCGGTCGGTGGCGGCCCGGAATTCCCGGTACAGCTCCACCTGCTGATCGGTGAGCTTGAAGATGCTGCGCAGCTCGGCGTCGGTCCACACGATGCCCGCTTTCAGCATCTGCGCCTCGTAGCGGCTGTCCACCATCTTCCCGAACTGCTCGGGCGAGAGCGCTCGCCAGGCGTTCAACATGCCCGGCGGAATCTTGCCCGTCGCCAGCAGGATCTCCGCCTTCTGGTCGGCGGTGAGCTTCGCCGCACGTTCAGCCAGCGACTCCACGCGCACCGGCTGGCCGTCAACATCACGGGCCCACATCAGCGTGCCCTCGAACACCGGCTTGGCCACGGCCTTGTTGTCGGCGGCGCTGACCGGCGATTTCGCGATGTCGCGCCAGGTCTCCAGCTTCGGCAGCAGCTTGGGTGCGTGCTCGGCGGCGTCGGCGGCGTAGTGGCTCACGTCGTCAATGAAGCCCTGCGCCGACTCGAACACCGGCTTGAAGAACGGCGAGCGCTCGGCCAGGTTGTACATGGTGCCGATGGTCTTGTGCCACCAACTGAGCTTCCCCGGCGCCGTGAAGGTGCGGTTCAGTTCCAGCGTGGCCTTGCCGGCGATCTCCCGCAGGCCGGAGCGGCTGAACTGCGGTCCGTCGCCTGGGTCGCTGTCCAGAGTTGCAGTGAGCAGGCGCTGGAGTACACTGGCTACATCTTCTGAGCCGGATGAGCCGGTACGTTGCTCTGCCGCATCGGCATCTGCCCCGGAACCTCGCCGGCTCAGGAGATAACCCTTCGTGGCCACCGAATGCAGATACATGCGCTGCATACTCGGTTCGCGCCGCACCAGGACGGTCACAATGTCGTCCATCCCGTCGATGACCACCGGCGCCGACACGTAGAAACTCTCCCCGCCCTTGTAGCTCGCCTGGTGAACCAGTGCGCCGCGCTCCAGCACCTCCTTGACGGCGGCGAACGCGGCGTACTTGTAGGGGTTCGGCCTGCCATGGCCAAGCGAATCCCGTACCGCGCGACCATCCAGAACAACCGCGCCCAGGTCCGGGTTGTTCGCCAGGCCGCCTTGCTCCTTGAACAGCTGCGTCGCCCACTCGCGGACGGCCGCCATGCCCCGCGGCGCTTCATCGCCGCGGAGCACCGATACCGGCGGCCCCTGGAGGATACGGGCCTTCTGCAGGTCATCCTGGCTCAGCGACACCCCCTCACCGCGCACGTCTCCAGCGGCTGCCCGCTCAACACCTGCCATCGCGTAATCCACCAGGTCGCCGACGGTGATCTGCCCGATGGGCAGCCCATGACGCAGCATCCACTGGCGCACCATGGCGAGGACGGTGCGGAGGAAGTCGCCCACCGGCTTGCCGATGGCCTGGTCAACCCAGCCCAGGAACCGGCTGTCGGCCTCGCCGAATCCTTGCTCGCGGCCCTCGATGACCGCCTGCTCGACGATGTAGGCCGCCGCTTCGCGCGGATTGGCCGTCTCGCCGGCGTCCACCATCCGCCCGGCCACGCGATCAAGGAACGCGCGCAGGTCGGCGTTCTTCACGCTGGCGCGGTTCATCAGCATATTGCTGGCCTGCCGATCGATCTTCTCCCGCTGCTGGCCGTGAGTCATCTCGTGCAGCAGCACGGCCGGCCCGGTCACCGGATCGAGGTTCGGGCCCACAAGGAAGGTGAGCCCGGACTTCGCGTCGTAGAAGCCTTGGATGCGCCCCTTGTCCTCGAACAGCTGCACGGATGCGTTCAGGCTGGTGCCGGTCTTGCGCGAGAACACCCCGGCGATCCGGAGCGGGTCCGGGCTGTCGATGAACACCAGGCCACCGCGCTTGCCCTCCTGGCCGCGCTGCAACATGGTGCGCACCGCCTTGGTCAGCTTCGGGAACTGCAGGTCGAATGCCCGAACCAGCCCCTGCGCCGTCATCGGCGGGTGGCCGGTGATGTTCTGCGGTTGAGGGGCGCCCATCAGGTCCGCGCCGTTGAAGGTCACCAGCACCTCGCCGCTGGGCACATCGGCCGTAGCCTCCGGTGTGATGGCCTGGCGCAGGCCCGGGGTCATGCGCATGCGCATCTGGACGTTGCGCGCCTCGACTTCGCCGGCCAGGCGGCGGTAGGTCTCCGCGCCGGTCGCGTCGAGGTCGCTGGCGAACATCCGGCGCGAGCCGCCGAGCGCGAAGCCCTCGATGTTCTGGATAGCGTGCTGCAGCTCATGGATCAGCGGAGAAGCCATCTCATCGCGGGGGATTGAACCCTGCATCTGGACGGCGAAGCCAACCGGCCGGCGCTGCAGGCGCGCCAGCGCGGGCGAGTCTGCCGGCATCAGGCGGAGCGGGAGGTCCCGCAGGCTTGGATAAGCGGCGAACAGCTGCTGGTGGTCCAGCACGTCGCCGACGGTGGCGCCGGCGCGGCCATCGTCGAGCGCCCTCATCTCGGCGTTGGCGATGATGCTGGCGGCGTTCGCGCCGGCGACCGCGATCCTCGCTTGGTCGTCGCTGATCTCGAAACGCCATCTACCGTCGGCGCCGCGGTGCCATCCGGTGTCCTGCCGCACGGCCTCGGCGGCCTCGCCCATGGCAATCCGCTGGCGGGCAGTCTCCAGTGCCAGCCTGTCGGCGCCTTGGGCGTTTCGGCCGGCAAACGAATATTGGACTGCCGACTGCTCGCCGGGCTGCGGCGGGCTGGCTTCGTCCGCAAGCGGCTTTTTGGCCTTCTTGGTGGGGCGCTTGCTGCTGGCGCTCGGAGATTCCTGGGTCTTGGGCGCTGGCTTTGCAGCGGCATCCTCCCCGCGGACTGCATCCACCAATTCGCGGACTCGCTGCTTGGACTGGGGCACGCTCATGCCGCGCTCGCGGAACAGCTGGGCCAGGTCGAACTTGTCGTCAACCAGCGTGGCGCCGTCGGCCGGCTGCAGCTTGATGCTGCTGGGGTATCCGTCCCGGCCCTTGTTCACGCCAGCCAGCAACGCCCCGAGGGCGATCTCCACCGGCTCGCCCCCCTTCTTCCACGACAGGATGCTGCGCATCAGGGCGCGGTCCTTGGCCTCCTTGCGCTCAGCCTTCTCCCGGCGGGCCGTCTCGACAGCCTGCTGGTCAGCCTGCACCTGCTCCGGGGTCCGGGCGTCGAGCGCCGCACGGCGCACGCGGTCCTCGTTGGCCTTCTGCCAGTCCACGAAGGTGTCGATCGCGCGGTTGTAAGCGCTGTTGCGCTGGTCGGCCTGGCGAGCGTTCAGCCGAGAACGGCCAGCGACAAAGCCGCTGTACGTGCTGGACCGTACATTCATCAGGCGCCCGTACTGTGTCAGGTACTCGGCGCGTAGCTCGCCGGCGGCCTGCTCGACAGCAGCCTTCTGGGCGTCAGTGCGAGCGATGGCCAGGCCTGCATCGCGCGCCACGTCAATGTAGGTCTGGAACTCCTGGGCATCGGACTTGGCGCGGTCGCTTCCACTGTGCGAGATGCCCGAGTAGCTGGCGGCGGCCGCCTTCAGCGGGAACTCGGTTGCTTCCCCTTCCGCCTCGGCCTTCTTGGCCAGCACGCCGCGCGGTGCAGGCGCGGCCGGGATCGACTGCTGGATGCCGGTGGCCATCAGTTGGTGCAACGGCGTCCCCACGTCCACGCCCTTGCGGGTGTAGAGGATGCGCCCCTCCTCCGGCTCCGTGCGGTCGAAGTGGCGGGCGAGCATGTTCTTCGCCAGCACGCTCAGGCGGGCCCCGCTGGGTAGCAGCACCTGGTCGATGGCGTCGGCGCCAACGTAGTCAGCACGGTACTCTCGGCCGGTGCGCTCGGTGATGCCTGGCTTCTGGTGCTGGCTGCCAGACACCGCCTCGCCGCGGTACTGCACCATGACGCCACGGTTATCGCCCTGGCCCAGCGCCAAGTCGATGTTGTCGGTGAAGAATGCCGAACTCACGTCGCCCTGGTTGTGCATCCGGAGGGCGTCAGCGAGATTCTGGGGGCTCATCTCCCGGTACAGCTTGCCGCCGATAGGCGTTGGCTCGAAGCCAGAGGGACCCACCGAGACCAAGGACGGCAGCCCCGGGCGCGCGGTCGCTTGCGCCTCGGGCGCGGCCTGCTCTGGAACTGGCGCTGGCTGGTTGCTGGCCTGCGACTCGGAGCTGACCTCATCGACCGTTGAACTGGGGAACTCGCGCGCCAGGTCCACCAGCTTCCAGATCGGCGCATCCAGGCGGATCACCTTCACGTCGTCGCCAGCCTCACGGGCCGCCAGCCACTGGTGATGGCCGTCCAGCACATGGCCGTCGCTCGACACCAGAATGGATCGGCTACCGCCCTCGAACGACGCGGCCTTGGCCACCTTCTCGCGGCTGAACTCGGCTTGTGCAGGCTTCAGGCTTGCCGCCGGCACGGTCTCTTCCTGGTGCGCGACGCCTCGGGCGTTCATGAAATTGACCATCGCACCGCGATGCTCTGCCTTGATCTGCGGCATCTCTGCGCGCGGGATGCCGGCGGTACCCGACTCCTGGCTGAACTCGGCCCAGCCGTCGCCCAGGTCCCGCCCCTCGATGCTCGGCGCCCCCTGCTCGGCGGCCGGCTTTCCGGGCGCCTGCTGCATCCGCTCGGCCAGCCTTCGCTGCACATCGGGGTTCATGCTCTCCCACTGCGCGCGCGGCAGGTTCCGGCGGATCACCGGCCTGATGTCGGTCTGCTCGGCCAGGGCCTGGCGCTCGGCCTGGCTCATGCCCGCCCAGCGGGCGCCGGCATCTACTGCAGACGCAGCTTCGGCCGGTGCGGCTTCCGGTGCCGGCGCAACTTGTGCAGGCTGTTCTTCCGTTTGCGCTTCTGCTGGGGCTTCACCTGCATTCGCCTCCTCATGGGGTTGGGTGCGGCGCTTCGCCAGCTCCTTCTGGAGCTTGGTGGTGCGCTTGTTGTCGGGGCCGTAGTGGTCGATGGCCTGTTGCAGCTCTGCGTCGGTCATCTGCGGGATCTGCTTGGCGACTACCGCCCGGATGTCAGCGGGGGCGTCGCCGGCGGCGGCTTCAACCGCTGCAGCGTTGGCCTGGGCCTGTTCGATACCGGCCTGCAGATCGGCAGGCGCTGCCGGTTGCTCGACAGCCTGCGGGGCTGCGTCAGCGGCAGCCTGCTGCGGCAGCAGCTGGTCCAGCTCGGCCACCAGCCGATCGCGTTCGGCGACCAGCCGCGCGTCCCAGCCGCCGGCCCGGGCCTGCTGGCGGACGTACTCCAGGCGCGTCTGCAGCTCGGTCGCAGGGTCGGCCGCCAGCAGGTCGCCCTGGGCCTGGGTGATCTCGCCGGTTTCCTGGTTGACCTGCTCACTGGCCGTGCCGCCCTTCTCTGCGGCCTTCGCGGCCTCCTGCAGGACAGCCTGCTGTTGCAGTTGCGCGGTAGCACCACTATCCACGGCCAGAGCCGCAGCGGACGACATCGGGCCGGCGCTGGGATCAAGCCCCATTTGCTGCGAAAGAGGAACCGCCTCCGCCCGGGAGGCGGGAAACGGACGCTCCAAACGGAACTGCTCGAGCACTGCCGGCGGCACAGCACGGTCTGCTGGGGCTTGGACCGCCCCAGCAGCATCATCCACCACAGGAGGCGCCGCAGGCTCATTGACGGACTCCTCCAGCGGCGCAGATGCGGAACTGTCACCGGCCACCGAAGGCTCATCGCCCAGCTCAACCATGCTGGTAAGCTGCTGATCACTCCGGCCTGCCACACCTTCGACGGCACCGAATCCGCCGCCTGCAGCGGCGCCGGCGACGCCCTCAAGAGCTGCCGAACCGGCAACACCCTGCCAGGTAGGTGTGTTGAACCCCTCGCCCTGCAGAGCCAAGTTGGATGCCAGTCGCTCCTGTCCGCCTTGGACGGCCTCCAAGGGAGCCTCCTTCGCCGCACCGGTCAGAGCGGATCGCAACACGCCTTGCGCCGCCGCTGCTCCTGCCTCCCGCGACATGAGCCGGGCAACGGCGCTCTCTACACCGGTGGAACCCGCCACTCCGCCTAGCCCGGCCCCAACACCAATCTGCGCCAGGTTCTCGCCGCTGTACGCCTGGGCTTCGGCGGCTCTGGCGGCGGCCTCCTCTGGAGATACACCGGCCTTCAGGTATTCCTGCTCCACAGCGTCGTAGATACTGCCCTTGACCGCCCCAGCCCCCTGCAATGCGCCCACAGCGCCGCCAGTGATAGCAGGTGCTCGGCCGCGAGTCAGCGCTGCCGCTGCAATAGTCGGAAGGGAAGTTCCCACGGCCTCAACCGTAGTGTCGATGGGAGCCTCGGCAAACGCCCCGACATTGGCCTTCACCTCTTCCCAGATGCTGCCGGAATCTTCAGCCTGCTGGATCTTCGCCGCTCGCTGTTCGCGCTCTGCTCGACGCGCCGGCGACTCGAAGTCGCGCACCGCTTTGGCTCCGTCGCCAAGTGTCTGTGCTATTGGGTTATCCGCTCCGGCGACGTTCGCCAGTTGCTGCGCTCCAGTCACTGCCCCACCAGCTAGTGCTGTTGCAGTGTCAGCTGCGGATCGAACGATGCCCGGCTTGCTGGGTTTCACTCCCCCCAGGCCGAACTCCTCAGCAAGGCTTGATCGCTTACGCTGGCCAGCCTCCGCGCCCGCGCCAAGACCGAACTCGTCCGCCAACTTGCTCATCCCACCCTCCAAAAAGAAAATCCCGCCAATAGCGGGATTCTCGGAGGGGTTGGTGGTAGGACCTAACCCTACAGGGTGTTGGCTGAGGCCTCGGCCGCGAGCTTCGCCAAACCCTTTGCGGTCACCAGCACCTGTTCGACCACCTTCTCGCTGCCGTCGCTCCGACTGACTGTGGTGACCTTGTGCTCAAGCAGGCCCTGCTGGATGCGAATCTGGTAAGCCAACCACCCTGAACTACCGGCGCGTCGGTAAATCCACTGGTGGGACTGGAGCCAAGCAAACAGATCCTTCGGTCGCAGTTGAAGGTCCTTGGCGGCATTGGTGATACAGAGCGAGCCATCAGCGGTGGCAATGCGATCCAGGGCCTCCACCTTCGGCGCCTGCTCGGCCAGCACCTGCTGGAGTTGGCCGTTCTGCTCGGCCAGGTCGGCAGCCAGCCGCAGAGCTTCCGGAAGCGTTTGCGGGATAGCTGGAACGGCAGTCCGCTGAGCCTCCTCTAAAGCGGTCATGCGGTCGAACACCGCCGCTTGCAGGTCGTAACTGTACGACATGGCTATCAGGCAGGCCTCTCGCTTCGGGAAGCGATAACCGCGACGGTGCCGGCCGTAGCTGTCGGGGAGATCGCATTCAAATGAATGAGATGTTTCCCCGAGGACCTTGGGGACCTTTGCCAGAAGGTTGGCATGGGTCAATTCCGGGAAAGCCTCTGAAGGGAATGACTGCCCTGCCTGCTCGGCTTGATCCTTGCGATGCTCGTTGATGAAGCCCACCAGCTCCAGGCTGGTCATGGTAACGGCGGTGGTAATGAGCACGCTCATGATCAAGCCTCCACTGTGCCGCAGGTCGCTTGGGCACCAACCTGCTTGGTCAATGCCAGCCAATCGACCTGTGGCGGCAGAATCACTTTGCACTTGAGCTGCCGGGCGAGCCCGGCTTTTATAGAAGGCGTCCATGGCTGACCGGCGCCAAATACCTCTTTCTCGAACCACATCCGCGCCTCCTTCATGAAGCGAAGGAACTCCTGCGCTGCCTGGCGCTTGCTTTGGACGAGCTGGATTGCCGCCTCAAACTGATCGTCCGCCAGGTCCTCGATATGCTCCACCGAGAAGGCGACGCGGATGTGGTTCTGTATCCACCCCCTGGAACCCTCCGTGAACGCCCAGCCGCACCCAGCTCTGCGGATTTCATCAGTAAGGGCTGCTCGGTGCTCTTCGCTGAGCGACAGCTTTGCAGCTGGTCTGCTCGGGCGCCTGCTGTAGTTCTTGAACTGGTATATCCGTGCTGTTGTGCTAGCATTCATGTGTGAATGTCCTCGAAAAATGTTCACATCCGAAGCCTCAGGTGTTGCTGCACCTGGGGCTTCTTCGTTCCAGGCCTATGCGGCCTGCCTTTTCAGTTGTTCCAGCAGCTCAACCAACTGTCCATTCATGGAGCGGTTCTGCTCCCTGGCCAAAGCCTTCAGCCACTCCGCAATTTCTTTCGGGAAACGAGTAGTTACCCGTACATGCTCATCCATCGGCCCTCCACTGCACGACACTGATGTCGTGTCCAGACCAGAATCACATGACACTGTTTCTATGTCAATTGTGGTGTGACACTATTTTCGTGTAAATTGGCGCTCATGGATAACGACGACCGCTATACCCGCATTACCCTGCGCATCCCCAAGGATTTGCATTCACGCCTCGCTCAGTCTGCGGTAGACACCAGCAAGTCGATGAACGCGGAGATCTTGTCGAGGCTAGAGCTGACCTATGCTCAAGATCCTGCGCTCGGCTTCATGTCGCCAAAACAGCGCAAAGCCGCACTTTCTTCCCCCGAGTTCCTGGAATCGATGCAGAGGAATCTCGCCGACTTGGTTCGGCAAGAGATTGAGAAGGCCATCGCCCCTCTTCTCGATGGAAAAGAGCAGCAGTAAGGGCTCACAGCGACACGTCGGGGGCTTCAGCCCACCCTCTGGGTGGCCAGGAAAAGCTCTTGAGCTGCCCGCGCCAAGGCATCAGCACTCCGAGCTGACTGCACCGTCTCCCTGATGCGCAGCTTCTCGTAGAGGCGATCAAGGAAAGCATCGTTCGCCAGCAGCGTCTCGGCGAGTTCTTCTAGATCAGCGGCCGACTCTCCGGCTACGCTCTGCACGTTGCTATCCTGCATATCTCACCTCTGGCTCGGATGCCCATGAAAAAGCTACTCGTCGCCGCCCTGCTCACCTTCCCCGTCCTGGCCCAGGCCGGGAACTTCGCGACATGCCTGCTTGATGAGTTGCCCGGTGTTCAGAACAACAACACCGCAGCGGCGGCCTATCAGGTCTGCAGCGCCAAGTATCCGGAGCGGTACAGCGGCGTCGAGCAAGGTTCCGGCCGCGGGCTCTTCAACTACGACTCAGGCGCCGAGTGTGCCCTTAAGGAAGCGCGCGACACCCCGAGCCAGAACGCTGCCGGAATGATCCGAGATGCCTGTAACAGGCTATACAACGTGCCTAAAAAGGCTTGCTCAGCGTTGGCCCAAGAGTTCGGTCTGGCCTGTCAAAAACGCTAACCGACTGTCACACCCATGTCCTGTAGACTCTTGATGTAATCCTCGACCGATACACCATCCTCTTCTGCTGCCTGCTCAACCTCCGCAAGGCTGACAGATTTACGCCTGACCTGCTGATCGATCATTTCCACCTGGCCGGTCTGGTTGTTGTAGCGAATCACGCTACCCTCCGACGTCGAGCCATCTGCATTCCGGGTGGTGGGAGTGACCTGTACTTTCCAGGGAGACGACGCCTCCCTACCGGCCAGGTCTCGGATCTGCTGCGCGATGGTAGCGCGCTCCTCGGGAGTCTTCGCAGTCTCGTACTTCTCGTACAACGCCTCCTGTCGCTGGGCGGCGCGGGTCTGGAAGCCCCTACCCTCGATCTCGCTGGCCAGACGCTGCTGATCCAGAGCCAGGCGAGCTCTGGCCTCTTGCGACTGGAAGCCCAGGCGCTGCTCCTCCAGGTTCTGCGCGGCATCGGCGCGAGCCAAGCGGTCGTTCAACAGTTCGGCACGACTCGGCGCCCTGGTGCTGTCGCGGACGATGGTCAGGCGTCCGCCGCCCTCGCCCAGTTGGCCGCGCCGGCTCTCCTCGATCATGCGGGCGCGCTCCTGATTGGCGCGCTCGAAGCGTTCCAGAGCCAGAGCCGAGGTGCCCGGCTCCAGCTGGCTGAAGGTACCGGTGCTATTGCCGAGGTTGCTCATGGAGCCGAGCTGCGCGAACTCCCGGTCTGGGGTATAGCTGCCGAAGCCCAGGCCAGGTCCAGTCGGCTCCGGCGGCCTGCCCGAACGTGGCTGGAAGCCTCCAGCTGGCATATCCGCAGCCCCCGAAAGCGCTTCGGGGGCGTTGCTGAACTCAGGCGTACCATCGGCCCCCATACGGACCGCTACTCCGCTCCCTGTATTGCTCCACCCAAGGCCTTCGCCGACCGGCGTGCTGGGTGCGACAGGACTGGTTGCGGCCAGGGGGCCAACTGCAGACGCCTGAGGGGCACCATTCGCCCGCGATGCCTCCTGAGTATCGTCGTCAGCCAGCGCCAGTCCTGCGGTGGCTCCGGTTCCGGCCCCGACCACACCTCCGACTTTTCCTCCATAGCGCTCTCCATAGTTGCCCTTGTAGCGCCCCCGGGACGCCAAACGCATCGCGGTATCAGCAACGGAGCCGAAAGTGTTGCCGCCCTTGAACCCGAGAGTACCGCCCCCCAATGCTCCAGCCGATGCAGCCAGGGTATCGGTATCCACCGCCCGCTTGTCCTGGTAGAGCTTGTCGGCGAGCCCGAACGTCATGGCCGATCCTACATCGGTCGCGAAGCCGAGCCCTCGCAGCGCTGCGAATTTGGCGATGTCTCCTGCCGAGCCATCTCCTGTTGGCTCATCCAGACCCAGGCGCTTGGCATAAGTTGCCGTAGAGTCATCATCCATCGCATTGATGATTCCCGGCACTGCGCTCAACACCGCCCCACCTTTGCCGGCCTTGTTCACAAAGTTGCGAGCACCGGAAGCAAACCCGCGAGTGGTGCTCTGCACTGGCTGGGCCGGCTGCCCCCCTCGCGCTTGGGCTTCCGAGAAGCGCGCATCCTGTCGCGCTCGCTCAGCCTCGTAGGCTGCGCTGTCAGCCTTCGCCCGTCCCATAGCCTCGGCTCGTGCCCGATAGTTGGGCTCGGGAGCAGCCGGAGCCGGACCAGCAGGCGGAGGGAGGCCTGGCCGCTGCGCGGCCTGCACCGGCTGACCGCTCACCGTTACACCTCGAGCCGAGGACGGCATGAAGCCTCGCCCGGAAACGCCATCGCTGTTCCCATAGATGACGTTCGGCTTCGGGCCGGCGCCAGGCTGTTGAACGGTTGGCGATGCACCACGCAACTGCTGCAGGCGCTTCTTCAGGTCGTCGTTGACCACCCCGCCGTCGGCGAAGAACAGTTCCGGCTCGCCTGCCTGCTGCTGGCCGCCGCCGGGCTTGAAACCCAGGGCCGGCTGGCCGGTGGGCGTGTGCGTGGCGTTCTTCATCGCATCCAGCGCCTGTACGCCCACGGCGTGGACCTGCTCCGGCGGTAGCCCGAACTCGCCGTTGCTCAGGTTCACGTCGACCGGGCCCTGGCCCATCGCTGCCAGGGCGCCCTCCCCGATCTGCTCGGTGGAGTCGGCCGGCATGATGTAGCTGCCGGCAGGAATCTGGGCGGGAATGTCGTCGGAAGTGCCGGTACCTGGCCCACGGACACGGCCGCCATTGGCCAGTTGCTGCTTGGGCTTGGAACCCTTCTTGAATCCGTACATGGTGATGCCCCTGAAAAAACGGCCTGCTACCGGCGCAGTGTCCGGCGCCGCCCGGGGCAGCGCGAACCCTACAGGGGGCGCGGCCGGGCTAGATGATCTCGTTGGTGCGCACCAAATTTGTCCAGAAGCGCACCGGCACGGGCTCGGAGGCGCCGTAGAACAACGCAGGCCTCGCCGCTTCGTAATCGTCTGGGAATTCCGCCATGTCCGGCGCGGCGGCGGTGATGATCGCCTCGAGGTCGAGGTCTTCGCTGGTCACTGCCGGCATGCCGCCGGCTATCGTGCCGTGCAGGTAGCTCATGCCGGCAGTCACCGAGTGGTACTCGCCATCGTGCCAGGGTACGGTTCCGGCCAGCGCCCCGACCGAGTGCAGGAACCACAGGTAGTAACCCTCGTCGCCGTCGTAGTGGTCCCGCGGCACGGCGTATTCTGCCGGCGAATCAGACCAGCCGGTGAGGTCCACGCCGGAGGATGCCGCGGGGATGAGGATTGCCAGCTGCTTGGGATTGCCGATCATGCTAGAACCCGTACTCGGTGGACACGAACCTGATTTCCGCCGCGAGTGCGGCCGCCTGGAAGCTGTAATCTGCGCTGAAGGTGCTCCCGATGAAGTTTGGCGCCTCGATCGTCACCAGGGCGTGCTGGCCCGGGGCGGGCTCCGGGGTGACGACGAAGACGCGGCCGCTGTCGCCCGTATGCACCGAGCCGGGCATGCAGATCGCCACCGACGCTTCGGTCACCACGACATAGCCACCAGAGCCGGTAGTCCCAGGAGGGATGGCCACCACCAGTTCCGGCTGATCCAGCACGTCACCCACGGCGTAGCGGCAGTATTCAACTTGCAGGTCAGGGCTGTCGGCGTTCTCGCCGATGAACACGGCCCCCGCCCCCATAGGGATCACCGCCGAGTTGTTGAAGCGCCCGTTCCATGCCGGCTCGATCCGCAGGCTATTGAGGTCGATGTTCGGCCTGGCGATTCGCTTCACCAGGGTGGTGCCGGCAGCAGGATCGTGGATGGCCACCCGAAGCTCCTTGGTGCGCAACCACCACCAGTAGTCGTCGTAGGTGGTGAACTCCCAGCCCGGGTCGTCCGGAGCATGCGGCGGATACGGGTCGGCCGGCCGGTACTCCGGCGGCAGCAGGATCACGGCGACAGCGCGTGCCTGGGCCATCACACGTTCTCCAGCTGCGCTACCAAGGTGCTCGCCGCGCTGGCCGCGCCGCTCGCGACATCGCCGTAGGCGTTCACCGCCTGCCCGAGCGCTCCGAGATTGGCGTCGAGGTCACTGCTGGCGGCCAGGTCGAGGCGCGCATTTTCCACGGAGATGTCGGCCTTGGTCCTGGAGACTTCCAGTGCCAGCCGGCTGTAGGCCACATCGACGTTGTGATAGCTGCTGAGAGCCTGGTAGAAGGTGGCCATGGCCTGGGCGCGGATGCGCGCCCGCTCGATGTCTCGATCGGGCAGCGAGTACCACATGCGGTAGAAGTCAGCCATCGCGCGCATCACGCCCAGCTTGAGATCGACGCCGAGCTGCTCGGCGAACTTCAGCAGGTCCAGCTTGATCTCGGCATCCTTGATCGCTTGCTCGACGTTGACGGCGGCGATGGCTTCGCTGGCCCGCTGCTCGCTTTCGGTCAGCGCAACGGCCATTGCCCCTGGCGGGAGTGTGAAGCCGGCGCCGGAGAAGGTGGCGGCGATGTTCTTGGTCTCGCTCGCCTGGGCGCGGTACGCCCGGTCCCTGGCTCGGTGCCAGACCATCTCGAAGATCGTTGCGTCCATGCCGAACGGCTTTGTCCCGCCGATCACGCCGCAGATGAATTCCTCGGGCAGGGTCTGCAGGCAGCCGTTGATCGACGGGAAGTATTTCGCGATCCATGCGTCTGACTCGGCGTCGAGCCGCTTCACCTCGCTGCCGCTGGTGTCGGCGCCTTCAAACAGGTCGCTGAACGCCGGCGGCGGCTGGATGGTTGGCCGCTCCAGCTTGTGCGAGAAGCTGGCCTGCTTCGCGTTGCGCTTCCCCTGCAGGTTCACGATCCAGCCGCGGGTGTTTGTCGCCTCGGTCAGGGCCCGGGTGGCCAGCCCCATGAGCTGGCTGGTTGTGTCTGGATAGTTGCTCATTCTGGCTTCCTATAGAACAGAGGTGACGACGGGTCTTTCATCGAAGGCCCGTTGACGTAGAGGCCGAGGCCGACCATGCCCCAGCTGGGCAGGCCGGTCGGCGGGATGTTCAGGTGGCTGAGGACGTTGCCGATCCAGGTCCGGCCGCCGTCGATACTGAAGTGCACCTGCGCCGAGCCGTTCGAGCCATCGGTGCGGCCGCTGCGCCACATCAGGCAGGCCTCCTGCACCACCTCGCCGTCGCGCTCCACCTCCCACTGGTAGCAGTTCAGGGACTGGTATGCGCCGATCTGCAGCTCAGGCGCCCCGGCCTGGACCGTGGACAGGATGGTGTGCTCGCCGGTGGCGCAGTTCACCCGCATGAAGCTATAGGCCGCGCCGGCCGAAGTCCCCTCTGGGGCGTGCAGCAGGACCACCACATCCGTGTCGGTGATCCGCGCGATGGTGTTGAAGACGGCGCCGTAGCCAATGGCCTCTTCGTGCATGCGGCCGCGCGCCGCGGCCATGGCGGGGTCTGATCTCTCAGCCTCGGTGACCAGCCACCGTATCTTGTCCGGACCGTAATAGCCGTTGCGCGGGCGGTCCTCGCCGAAGTAGTAGGGAATGAGGTCGCCGAAGATCCTGGGCATCAGCAGCTGGTTGTCCTGCATCGGGACAATCGTGCGCACCCCGTCGACGATCAGCCACAGCTCCTCGAGCTGGGCCTTGTCGACCATGGGCCGGTAGTTGCGGGAGATCGCCGTATAGCCCTCGAACTCACCGTAGATGTGGTCCTCGAAGAAGGACGTGTGATACCGGCCGGGGGGCAGGCTCGGGTAGCCCAGGTCGTCCAACATTTCGCGGGTATAGCTCAGCAGGCGTTCAACCTGCTCCATGCTGCCCAGGTACTCGTCCCGGATGTAGCGCAGCGCGCGGGCCAGGTAGACCCGCTTCCCATCCATCACACCAGACCACAGCAGTGTCGGAATACGCGCAGTGTCGGGGTCAGCGTCGGCCGGCATCAGCTCCGAACGAGCCGGGCCGATCAGGTCCTGGTACATCAGGGTGCAGTCGCCGACGCGGGACGCCGAGCCATCCTCACCAATGGCGAACCGCGCGACAGCCAACGCGACCTTCGTCTGGCAGACCAGCGCCAGATTCGGCTGGCCATCCTGGCGCGGGTTCACGGGCTCGACCAGCGACGCGTCGCGCGAGCAGACCGGAAAGACCACCTCTGCCACCCCGTCCAGAAGGGTGATCTTCGGGTCGCCGAAGGTGCAACTCAGGCGCTGGCCGCTGTGCACGGTGATCTCAAACGGGTTCACCACGACCCTGTCGTCGGGATGCTGGGTCTGATCGAGCAGCCCGTACACCCCCTGCAGCGTCGCCGGCTGAATCCACTCCGGCAGATCGGCCAGCTCGATGAAGACGGCCCCAGCGATGGCCGGGAACTCCGCGCCCTCCACGATGGCGTCGACGTCCGCCACCTGGTCGGCGCCGACGGTGGGCAGCACGTAGCGACTCCCCTGCCGGTACTGGCCCGCGGGCAGGTAATCTGAGAACGCCCTGTTCCAGAGCACGCTTGGCGGGTATCCCAGCGGCTCCCAGGCCTCGACCTCGGCGGCAGTCAGCGGCTGCCGGTGCTGGATGCCCAGCACGCACAGCAGCGGCGATCCGTAGCCGATGGCGTCCCAGGAGACTCCTCCGACACCTGGGTACGGGTTGTCGAGCCCGCCCTGGCTGCCGCTGTGCCCGAACGCCAGGCTGGAAGCCGAGATATTCGCCCGGCGATACCGGGCTGGGTCCACAGGGTCATCCACCGCGTAGGGGTCCCAGCCCTCCAGGTCCAGCACGTCCCATCCCTCGGGCAGCGACACACAGGGAAGCGCGACCACGGACCGCGAGTCCTGCCGCTCGAACGCTGGGTGACAATGCTGCGGCCGCGCGCCGGGGGCTTCACAGGTGTAGGTGAACGGCCGCGGGTTCGGGTAGTAGACCCCGTCGCCAGGCCGATACGGCGCCCAGCGCGGCGCCGGCGTCGGCGTGCCCGGGTAGCAGTAGGCAACATCGGCGTCGATCTCGCGCAGCCGATTGGGCATGCCCAGCAGCCGAACCCGGCTGCCGTACTGCAGGGAGAGATAGCCCGACTCGATGTAGATGCTGGCGTTCTTGTTGGCGTGGGCGATCACCTGCAGCTCCAGGTAGTCCACCAGCGAAACCGAGCTCGCGCGCCACTGGAATGACCCGCGGTAGTTTGGAAGCTGGTCGCCCTGTTCCTTGTTCACCTGGCGCACCGCCGCCAGGCCAACCGTCCGCTCGGCCGGAGCCACGCGAACATCTCCGGCGGCGTGGTAATCGGCTAGGAAGTTCACGAATGTGTTGGTGAGCCCATCCGGTATCGACCAGGACTTGCCGAAGTAGTAGACCCCGACACTGCGCGCGGCCTCCCGGCCTCCACCCGAACTGCCAGGTTCCCGGGGCTTGGGGTTGACCAGCTCCGCCCTGGGCGCGATACCCGGCACACCGATTCCCATGTCCAGTTCGGTGACGTAGTTCGGGATGCCGGAGTACCACATGGGCAACTCGATGACATTGACGATCGTGCGGCCCTTCATCCCCTTGGCCGAGATGATGTAGCCCTGGAACACCGAAGTTTTTGACGTTCCCGCGAGCACGCGGCTGCCGATAGACTGCGCGCGGCGGCGGACCTCCGGCGCGACCATCCCGGCGAAGCGCACAAGGACCTGGCGCATTACACGCGCCTCGCGCTGATCGGCATCAGCCACTCGATACGGTCCAACTCCAGCTCGGTGGCGTCGACGATCTCCAGCCGCGTGGTCCAGTGCCGCGCCTTCACGCCCTTCGCTGTCTTGGCCCGCAGCATGCCGCCGCGATCAACCGCCCGGTACGACTGCTCGCGACCGTCGTCACCCTGCACGCGCACATAGACTGCGCCGTCGGTGCTCAGGCCGAGGTAGACTGCCTCCAGCCGCTTTCCGTTACCCAGGCCCGCGCCGATGGCGCCGAATTCGATTGCCGCCGAGATCGGGTCGGTGGCATTCGTGATCCGGTAGACCCCGCGCTCGTCGGCGGCGTAGGTGCCCGAGCCCACGGTTGCGAAGCTGTGAAAGTCCCAGCCTTCGTATCGGGTCACCGCTCCGGTGAGCAGGTTGGTGGCGTACTGGATCGCCGCGCGCTGCATGCTTTCCAGCGAATCGCTGACCGTCAGCTGCTCGCGCAGGATCGCCTCGATGGTCACTGCCAGGCTGGCGTTGTCGATGATGCTGAGGCTGTCGATCATGTCGGCCGAGAACAGCGCGGACAGGTCCATCTGTACGGCGACGCCAAGCTCTTCGCGGATTGAAGCGAAGAACACCAGGGACGGGTCCATCTGACCGTCGACGACAACGGCAGTGACCATCTCCGCTCGATCAAGCTCGCCGGCGGCATCTTCACCGGACGAGTAGACAAAGAATGAAGGAAGCGTGACCACCCCCTGGCCGTAGGGATAGTCGGCGCCGATGCAGCGCAACGCCGGCAGCAGCATGCTGCCCGCGCCCACCTCCCCCGTCAGCACCATGGCAGACACAGTAGGCGGCGCGATGCCCGCAGCCCCCTGCCCACCCGTGGCAACGTAGAATCCGCAGTAGCCATCGGCCGCCAGAGCGGGCAGCGTGAGGCGGCCGGCGCCAGTCGGGGCGTCGCTGGCAAACACACTGAGCCCCGGCAGGGTGACCGCACCCACACCGCCAGGCTCCGCGAGATACGCACGGAACCCGACCCGAGCGGTTGCCCTGCCTGGGTATGCCACTGGCGGACAGCGAAATCCGACACGCCCCCTGGACTTCAGCCGCTTCCCCCTGAAGCCCAGGTTGCCGCGAGCGCGCGCGATGTCAGGTACAGCATGCCGGAAGCCCACACGGCCCGCGGCGCCGCCCTCAACCGGGAAGGTGATCATGGGGTTGTCGGCAAAATCGCCGGCGTTGTACAGCAGCGCTCGGACGTGTACACGCCCCTGCAACCCGGCATCGACCGTGTGAGCCCAGCCGCCGACGTTGATGACCACCTGCTCGCCGATGCGCGCTATCGAGATGCGCGCCTTGTCCTTGGGAGCATACGGAGCCTCGGCCACCACCGCCCCACTGGCCATCACCAGCACATCGGTATCGGTCAGCATCACCCCAGCGGCAACAGAGGTTGGCAGCGTGCTGCGGGTGAAGTCGTCGGTGATCCCTACCAGCAGCGCTGTCGGGTACCGCGCGTAGTCGAACAGGAACGCGAAGTCGCCCGAGCTCGTAAACAGGCTGTCACCCTTGGCGTTCCAGCCTGCCAGGGTGTCAACACGCACCGTTGGCGGAATGAATGGCCGCGCCGGCGCGGCGGGATGCCAGAACACGTAGGCGCCGTAGGGGTGGCTGCGCCAGACCCCACCCTGCTTGTACGGGTAGGGCTTGATGTGGGTGACGGTACCGCCGCGAGCGGTGTAGTAACTGATTTTGGCCCGGATCACGTCATCGTTTGACGTGGTGAACCAGCCGAACGAGGTCTGCACTGAACGATACACGGGCTCGTACAGCACCACCTCCCGGCTTTCCGGGTATGCGTCCAGCGCAGACTGGCCCGGGTCGTAGAAGAACCTGGGATCTTTCGTCAGCCGATTGGCCATTGTGGCTCACCTCAGCTGGCGGGCATCGCCACGGCGAAGTAGTCCACCTTCTGGATCGCGCCGACGGTGAAGTTGACAGACGAGAAGTTGAGTTCGGCGCCGGCGGTGTTGACCGAGCCTTGAATCCGCACAGCCGTCGAACTTGCGACACCCGTGTCGTTCGGCAGGCACCAGCGGAACCAGGTCGCGACGCCGCTGGCCAGGGCCGTGGCCCGCCATGCTTCGTCCGGATTCTTCGAGATCACCCCGCCGGTCGCGGTGGACGCCAGATTCAGGCCGTCTCCCTCGCCGTCGACCGTGAACTCGGCCAGCAGGACGGCGCCGCCAGGGACGGCCGAGTCGGCGGCGGTCGGTTGCGTGTCGCCGGAGTAGACGCGCAGCACGCTGTTGGCCAGAGCATGGCGCACGCTGCCAACGCCAAGCAGGTAATTCGCGAGGCCGGTAGAGATTTTAGTCGTCACTGCTGTAGCCCTCGATGATGATTTCGTTGATCGGGAACCGCAGCGGGATACCGCTCGGCTCAATCACACGCGGGGGATCCAAGGGCAGAACTGCCAGGGCAATACCGCCAGTGATCGCGGTGTGGATGGAGATCGCCCGGACGGTGTAATTGCCGGCGGCGGCCGAGACGGGGAACACGATCTCAGCGTTGTTCATCGCGCTGGTAATGCCGGATGCCTCCGACAGATCGAACTCGATGGACTGGCGCTCGTAGTTCGCGTCATTGCCCGTGGAGACCTCATTGTCTGCCGCCTCGATACCTGGGTCGCCAGTGTGGGCCGCCACGTACCATTCGGTGGGCCGAGGCTCAAGCGATTCCGTGGTGAACAGGAGCTTGATGACTTCGGCGCTGGAGTGAGCAGTGTTGGACATGGAGCACCTCAGTTCGAAACGAGAACGGTGGCCACGCGCAGGCGCATGGTGCTGCCGGCGGTGACGTCGTAGGGGGATGGGAATCGCGCTATGGAGAACAGCGGCCCGGTGCCGGAACCCTTCGCTGCAGCAGCGACCAGGAAGGCCGCGTAGATGCGTTTGTCGGCTGTCATCTCGAACTCGGCGCGGTCGTTGATGTTGTCGATCACTCCGCCCGACGATTCCGGCGCCCACAGTAGGCGCTGCGCTGCGGTGTACGCCTGGCACTCGATGGCCGGCAGGTCAGCTGCCACCGACGAATCGCTCGGGACGTAGTTCTGCTCGACGAGGCCGATGTACCAGTTCCCAATCAGCGCGGAGGTGCCCAGGATCAGGCCGGCCAGGTGATCGATGCCCTGGCCCGGGATCTTGTTGTGCACAGGCTCGCTGGCGATCAACTCACCGGACGGCAGGACGATTTCGGGGGTCCACACGAACCCCCATTTCTCAAGGCTCGCGTTCACGGCACGATCTCCACTTCGTAATAGTCGCGAGCGACCAGGCCCGATGCTTCTCTCGGGCCGCGCATCGCGGTGACAACAATCTGGTTTCCGTCGATATCAACCTGGCCGGCCGCGCCATGGGAGCCGCACGCTGGCGCGAAGTTGTTCTTGCTCAGCAGGCTCACACTGCCGTCCTCAGCGCCGACGGCCAGGCCGTATTGCGTCATCCATGCTGCGCGGCCATCGCTCAGCAGCACGCCTGTCCCCGTGATCGCCGGGTACGGCAGAGCCTCACGCTGGGCGGGCTGGTCGCCCTCGATTCCGCTGATGAAGTAAGTCCGATCCGCCGAGACGAACAGCGACTGGCCGACCCTCAGCAGCAGGCCAACCGGCGTCGAGAACTGGAAGAAGCGCCCCAGGGCGCTGCGGACGTGCGGGCGCATCGGCTGGGTGAGCCACAGCAGCTTGCCGCTGGCGCACGCCAGCGTGCCGGCAACCTGGGCGATGAACTGGCACGGCACCGGGGGAAGCTCGCCGACGCCCTGCAGGCGCGCGGTGTCGTCTCTGACGCGGTACAGCTGCGCAGCGCCGGGCAGCTCGCCCTGCAGGTATAGGGTTTCGCCGTTGGCCACCGAGGCGTAGACGCGGACGCGGTGCCCGGGTGCAGGGGTGCAGCTGATCGCAAGGTTCTGCTGGCCGCCCAGGTCGATGATTGCCGGCGACAGCACCCCGCTCTCTTCGCCCTGGGCGTTCACGTGTACGCACGCCACTTGGTACCTGCCGGCCGGCAGGCTGCCAGCGACAGCCGCGACGTTGAAGCGGCACTCGGGCACACCCCACTCGCGCACCGCGCCGTCGCGGTACCGCAGGCAGCTGGTCTCGGTTGAGATGAACAGCTCGCTGTTCAGCACCGCGCCGGTGAACACTCCCACCGGCGGGATCGTGGCGAGCTGGGACTCGGTGCCGGTGGCGGTGTCCAGGCGCATGAGACGCGCGCCATCGGCGTAGATCAGATCACGGCCCAGCGACAGCATGCCCCTGATTCGCTCGCCCTCGGCCACGCGCTCGACGCCCGGGCGCAGTGCGAACGTGCCGCCGTTTGTGGGCGTCACGTTGAGGGCATCCCGCACGCAGTTCTCGGGCACGCGCTCGCTGCGGGTGAGATTGTTGATCCCTCCCGCCCAGTTCGCTTGTTCTACCCGCTCTGCCATGCCTGCAATACCACCCGTGGTTGATTGGGTGGCAGGCTATTGCGGGGGTATGCGGTGGAGCGAACCCTACAGGGGGTCAGGCGAGTGCGAGGGTATGCCAGGCCAAGAAGCCGGCGACGAACGTAGGCTCGTTCAGCCACCTACACGTGGCACCCAGCATGGCCGGGCTGTAGCTGGCTGGGCACGGCAAGCCGAGCGCGGCCGCATCCCACTCGCTGCAGAACGCCAGTTCGGGCATCTGTAAGTTCCGGTTGAACACCTGGCTGGCCAGCAGGGTTGGCCAGCCGTATCGGTAGTGGTCGGTGGCGCGGAAGAACTCGACGACCCGCACCGGGTCGGCCCAGGGTAGATCGATCAGATCCCACTTATCCGGGGACAAGCTGATCTCGTCGTCACCCAGCCCGACGCGCTTCTTCCGAACCCCCTTGTCCATCACCGACGACGAGTAACACCAGCCGTCGACGACCAGCTCCGTGTGCGAGTAGATCGATTGCGTCCACCAGCGGATCATCGCGTTCCCGATGTCGCCCTGGCCCTTGTACAGCGCCAGCTGGATGCCCATCATTCAATCCCAGCTGCGGCAATGAATAGCTGGTCAATCTGCTCGCCCGATAGGCCAACAGCTGAGCCGATGGCAACCACGAACGGCTTGTCCCTGCGCATGACTGAGCTGTACTCCCACTCGATGCGCGCGGCCCTTCCCTCGTCTCCCGGTAGGCCGTCTAGGGCGGTCTCGACATCATCAAGCAGGCCGGCAGCCAGCAGCGCCAGCTTCGCCTGACGCATCGTGACCTCATCAGGCACGGTAGCAGGCAATGGGTCAGCTGGGATCGGAACGCCGCCCCCCGCCAGCCATGCCTTGTACTCCAGATAGTCTGGGTTCTCGTTCGGGTCTGTCGGCGGGCTGGACGTTGATATGCGCGCCCCGTCAGAGACTCGCGTCACCCAGTTTTCGTTGCTGAGCTTGTATTCACTCATGCGTAGATACCTCCAGACACGGTGCCGTCAGTGCTGCCCGGCAGATACGTTGAGCCTGCTCCCGCAACATAGATGACCGATCCGTTGTTGCTCGTGTACCGCTTGCCCGTGGCAGAGCCGGTGTAGGTATTGGCGTTAAGCCGCAACAGCCCCATGACGTCAGCGAAGGCAAACCCCAGCGAGAAATTCGGAGTGCCGGTGATTGTTACGGTGATCCCGGCAGCGATGATTCTGCCGCCGCTGGCTGCATAGGCATGCACCAGGCCGCCCCCAGTGATCGAGTAGCTGGAGCAGTTGATAATGCCTCCAGAGGCATCCATGTGATACGCGCCGCACGGGCCGAAGGCGACATTCGACACACCAATGATTTGCCCAGGTAGCGAGGCAATGCAGCGGGCGGTCCCGCTCGGTGCGGTGACAGTCAAATTACTAAGAGTGAATTTCGTCCCCCCTTGGAAAGCGTTACCGCTCGCGGCTGTTCTTTTCAAAGTGGTGTTGGCTGGACCCTGCCCTACAATCGGAACCGCCGAGGCCCCTGTAGGGTCCTTGCCGATAGCCGATTCAAACTCGCCTGAGCCCAGAACGATGGTCGGGGTAAAAGTACCGGTATCGAGTGCCGCGATAACGTCTACCGCTTTCTGCAAAGTGAGAAATGCCCCCGCAGCGTCGTTGGCCAGGCCTGTGTTGCTGTCATTACCATCAGTGCGAACGTAGTAGGTTCGGTTTGCGGTCAGTTGCTCCCGCAGGCCAGCGATAGTGTCAGTGTTCGCCAGTTGTTTCACGCGGCCGCCCTGGCGAACGAGCGGACGACGGGCGGCCATTAGAGCACCACCGGCGCTTCTTCAACGGTGACCAGTTCGGTGGCCGACTTCGCACGGCCCAGGTACTGGCAGACCTTGTTCGCATTCGCGGGATCAGTCGCATCGAGGGCCGCAGTGATCACGCCGCCAGCAGTGCCGAGCCAGTACGCGGCGCCAGGCGTCAGGCCGGCGCGGCTACCGTTCACCGTGTTCATGCGCTTGACGGTGGCATTGGCCGGGGACGTTACAGCTGCCTCCACATAGCCCCACGCCTCACGGCCGTTGCTGTTGTCTGCCTTGCGAGCGGTCAGGGTGCCGGAGTTGTCGTAGAGGTTTACGAAGTCGCCGGCCGACAGGTTCTCGCTGGACGGCACCACCACCTGGTTAGCACCAATGCCGGACGGCAGGAAGCTGGAATCCAGCTTGCCGCCGCTGTCCGTGGCGATGATCTTGCCGGCGTCACCGGCGCCAGCGGATACCGCGATGGCGGCGACTTGCTTGATACGTCCGGCGATACGGGCGAGGTAGTTGGCCATGGGTTATTCCTCTAGGTCTATCGGTTCGGAAAGGTTCAGGGTGATGCGGGTAGCGCCCACGGCGCAGCCTATGAGCACGTCAAAGCCATCTGCAGGCGGAGTCTGCGTAAGCGCGCCATCAGCCCCGAGCCACACTCGGCCTGGCGCCCATGACCAGCTCGCGTCATCCAGCACGCCGGCTCGCTGGACGTTCATGGGCTCTCCGGTCAGCGCAGCAGTCAGGCTGATGCCCAGGATCTGGTCGATGTGATCGCCGTCCCGGTAGTCGAGCACGAAGACCACGCCGTCGAGTTCGTAAACAGCCTGCAAGGCGCTGATCGTCTCGCCGGCCAGACGCTGGAACGCTGCACCGCCAGCCGGACCAGGTTGGCCAGGGCTGCCCTTCGGCCCGCGCAGCCCGGCCGCCACCACGGTGCGGCCAGGCCCTGGCCGCACTGCAACCGTGCTGCTGCCGCGGTCGACGACGGCGACGGTCCGGTTCTCGCTGGTGCGAACGGCGATGGTGGTCACGTGGTGACCTCGCGCTTCACGTCGATAGGACTGATGTCGGCGAGCTTGTAGACCTGGCCGCCCGGGGCGATGGCCTCGGCGTCATACACGCCCTTGTTCCAGGCCAGTGCGGCCGCCTGGGCGGCGCTCATGGTGAGCACGAACTGGCTCAACGCATGGTCGACGATAATCAGGCTGTCCGGGTTCTCGGCAGGGTCGCTGTGCCACGACCAGAGCAGCGTGCCGCCTGGCTTGTCGCGCACCTGGCCGCGCGCCTGCCAGCCGGTCAGGTCCACGGGCTGGCGCAGCACCAGAAGCCCGTCGCCGGAGAACTGCCGCCAGCAGTGGGCGTTCAGCTCGTTCAGTTCGATTGTGTCGGCGTCGACGAGCGTGGCGAACACATGCTCGCCCTCGGGGGTGTTCAGCTCTTCTGGCTGGCGAACGCAGGTCACACGCACAGGCCAGCCGTCGGGGATGCCGTGGCCCGGCACCCGCAGCCGAACCGGCGCTTTGCTCGGCATGCCGACAATCGGCAGGTACAGCAGGCGGTCATCGCCCCACATAAAACCAAACTCGAAGGTCTCGCCCTGGACGATCTTGATAGGAACGACTTCAGCCACCGGCGCCTCCTTGACTCATGGCCAGTACGCTTCGACGTGGTGCGGCACGTCTTCGCGCGTGATGCGGCGCAGGTCGCTGTCCGGGCGAAGGCCGAAGTAGCGGGTGAACTTCGCTTCCTCGACCTCGGCGCGCCCCGGATCCTCGGTCTCGGCATCAGGGATGCTGAAGGCCCTGTGCAGCGCCCAGTGCACCAGGAAGCGGTGATGGGCGGCCATGATCTCCGGCGTGGAGGCGGGCTGGTCGGTGAGCCCGCGCAGCGGCAACCTGTAGCCCTCGAGCTTCAGGGTGCCCTCGCCGTCCGGCATGGGCACAAGGCGCAGGCTGGTATCGCCCTGGATCGCGAATCCTGGCGCTCCTGTCTTGTCGCGCCAGCCTGGCCGGCGCCCATCCAGCCACTCGGTGGATACCAGCTGCACATGGCAGCGCTCGGCCTGGCCGGGACGCACGAAGGCCAGGTGGGTCAGCTCGTACAGCACCGAGGCCAACGGATAGACCGCCTCGCCGGCGGAGACATCGATCTCGCATACCGCCGGGTCCGACGACTCATGCAGCAGCCGGCCACGAATGCAGGCCTCCTGTTCCGCCTCGATCAACCAGCGGATCACGTCCTGCTGGCCAAACAGGTGATCAGGGCCCACCGTGTCATCGGCGAAGCGGCGGAAGTCGCGGATCAGGTCGGCGAGAGTCATTGCGTGCCGAACCGCTTGATCTGGTCGACAATGCGCTCGCGCATCGTCTCAACCTTCATGGTCTTGGTCAGCTTCAGGTTCTGCCGGGCAGCGAAAGTGATCAGTGCGTCCTTGTCGGTCATCTGGTTGACCTGATCGATCACCGCGAAGTCCTGCTGCTGCTCCTCACGCTCAACCGCCGCCTTGGTGGGCTTGGCCAGCAGTGCGGCGGTGTCATCTTGCACCGGCTCGGCGGCAGGCAACTCCACCTGTTTGAACAGGTCGACGTGGCGCAGCAGCTTGCGGGCGAGGTACTGCGGCACCCCGCGAATCTGGCCGGAGGTGAAGGTCAGACCGCTGTCGTAGGTGGTATCGCGCCACAGCTCGCGCCGCCCGATGTACTCCACGCCGACCAGGCCGGCGCCAGCCACGGCAGCGGGCTGCACTGCCGTAGCCACGGTCAGGCTGGCCGGGATCTTCGCCAGGGCCTCCGCTACTGCATCCTCGGCGTCCGGGACATCCTTCAGCGCGTGCACAGCAGCACGGAACAGATAGTCCTTGACCTTCTGCGACTCCGGCAGCTCGGCATAGGGTCGGCAGCACGGGTGGGTCTTCTTCTCGAAGTCCTTCTCCTCGCCATAGGTCCAGCCGTTGGCGAGCTTGTCGGCCAGCCAGGATTCGTGGGACTGCTCGGGCGTGGTGTCCGGGTTGTCGATGTGCAACTGCACGCCAGCCAGGATGCCCTGTTGCATGTCTTCCGGGCACTCGGTGAGCGGCGGCGCCACCTTGTCGCCGATGGCGAGGCAGTAGGCGGAATTGATCGCGTGCGCGATGGCGGCAATGTGGATGGCTTTCATGGGGGTGTCCTGCTCCTGAGTGGCAGAACGCCCCAGGATCACCCGGGGCGCTCTGTAGACGGCTCGCTTAACGCGGCCCCAGCAACTCGCCAGTCACCAGGACCTTCAGGTCGCTGGCCTTGGCGTTCGCTGCAACCGCCGTGGTGAGGATCAGGCGAGCAGGCTTCGGCAGGGTCACCAGCTTGGTGCCGGTGGCGCGCTTGCGGCCAGCGGCGGCCAGGTCGATGCCAGTACCGAAGTAAGCCGCATCCTGCGGAACCTCGGTGCTGTCCTGGCCGTCCTCGTACTTGAAGCCGAGGGAGCCGGTGATGGTGGCGGTCATACCGGTTGCAACCAGAATCTGCGCGTCATCCAGGCGCATGCCTTCCGGGAGCGGGCCGAGGTCCACCACGTCGCCGATGCCGATGGCGGCGGCCGAGTCGGAGTTGATAGCCGCGCCGCTGGCGTTGGTGGCGAGCGCGAACAGCAGCACGCTCAGGTTGCCGTAGGGGTTGTTTCCGAACTGGCGCCGGGCGCCCTTGATAGTCACGTTGGCCATGTGGCCTCCTGTTTCAATGTGCGACGCCCAGGGCAGGTAGAGCCTGCCCTGGGCTGCGAGTTACATGGCGCTGTTGAGCGGCACCACGGTGTCCAGCACGCCGGCGCCGTAGTCGGTGTACTCTTCGCGGTCGCCCGTGTTGATGAGGAAGCGGAACTTCGACATGCCATGAATGGTGCCGATCAGCAGCTCCACCTTGTCGCCATGGTCGAACTCCTTTTCGGACCAGAAGAACGGCACTCCGGACTTGTTGGAGCGGGCCAGTGCATGGCCGACCGCCTGGCCGCCCAGGATGATGGCGCGGTCCACCGCGAAGTTGGTGCCGAACGACTCGGGCACGATCACTTCGGTTTCGGCTTCGCTGGTGAAGCTGGCGCAATACTTGATCTTGCCGCCGGCGAAGAAGCGGATCGGGATGTTCTGCTTCATGATCAGGAAGTTGTTCCACAGACCGACCTCGCCCTTGAAGATCGGGTGCTGCTTGGCGTTGCTGGCACGGGCCAGCGCGGCAGCCTGCATTGAGCGGAACGCCGGGGCAGCAGCGAACTGGCTGTACTGCAGCGGCGTCACCAGCAGCAGTCGCAGCGGCTCGTCCTCGGCAGCTTCGTCGCCGTCGAACTTCACGATCGGCGGCGGCATGACCATCTCGTCCATGACGGCACGCAGCGAATCCACCACGCTCATGCTGAGCTTGTCGGTGGAGGTGATGTCCATCTCGCCAGCGTTGACCTTGAAGCCGGAAACGCCATCGCCATCCACAATGAAGTGGCGGTTACGGGTCGGCGCCTTGACTCGGTTCACCATGACGCTGGCGAAACGCGGGTCATCTTCGGGCGGCACAGCCCAGACGGTCGGGTTGTAAACGTGACCGCGGGCGCCGGCCGCGTGGATGATCAGCGACTGATCCATGTAACGATCCATGGTCGCCTGCGCCACAGGACGCCCCAGCTTGCGGAAATCCACCGGAGAGCGAATGTCGGTCATGTTGTCGCTGAGCTTGACCGGCAGTCGCGCCTGGTTGACGCGCAGGCGGTCTTCGCTGATCGACATACCGGTGCCGCGACCCTCGGCTACCTCGCTGCCCATGATCGGAATGCCGCCGAACGGGTTCGCGACGTGGAAGGTGATCTCGTCGCCGGTACCCTTGCCGAGGTCCATACAGCGGACGAAGGGCATGTGCTCGGTGGTCTGCTTCTTGATGGTGGCGATGGCGCCTTTCTCGCCCTTCTGCATGGCGCCGAACAGACGAGACAGCTTGTTGTTGCGCTTCAGGTGGGTGGCAAACAGGCCTACCGCCTGCTGCACCATGTTTTTCTTGTCGCCGTATGGGGCGTGCGAGTTCTGAGTAGTGGGCATCTGGTGCTCCCCTTATAGCCTGTTGAGGAAAGCGTCGATCTGCTCGCGGGACATGTCGTCCATGCTCTCCAGCAGCTCTACGCCATCCATTTCCGCCATCGCTTCCTCGCGGGTGATGCCTGCCGCGCGCCCACCGGGAATGTCCGACAAGCTCGCGGGTGCAGACTGTTGCGCCTGGGCCTTGGCGATGGCTTCCTGTGCTTTTCGTTTCACGTCGTCTTCCGGCGACGCGGGTTGATGAGTTGCACCAGTTGCTTGCTTGAATGCGCCGAACAGCTCGATGACCTGGCTCGCAGTGCCCTTGTCCAGCACCTGGCTGTAGGCATCGCGGGCCATTGACGGCTGCGAGTCCAGCCAGGTCGCGAACTCCTTGCTTTCCACAATGGAGTCGGCGTCCGGATGGGCCTCGTAGATCGCGCGGTCGTGGGCGTTCGCGGCTTCATTCGCGTGCTTCTGCTGGATGGGGGCCAGCTTCTGCTCAACAATGGCGTCCACGCGCGCATCCACTCGGGCGTCGATCAGCTTCTGGATACCCGCGGCCAGCGCTTCCTCGCTGAAGTCGCCGAAGATCGCCGGATCTACCCCCTGCTCAATCGCGTCCTGCGCCATGGCCAGTTGGTTGTCGGTCTTCGTGGGTGCTTCGCCTGCCTGCGCTCGCGCTGCTGCCTGGGTTTCCAGTTCAGCAATGCGCGCGTCCTTGGCGGCGGCCTCGGCCTTCCAGTGCTGCTCTCCCTGTCTCGCATCGACCAGCTTCTGGTAGTCGATGACGTGCTTGCCGTCCTTGGCGAGTACCACGGCGTTGTCGGGGGTCAGTTCCGGCTCGCTGGTGGCTTCTTGCCCCTTCGCTTTGCCGTTGCCAGCCACCGCAGCTGCTGCCGCAGATTCGCTATTCGCGCCGTCCTGACCCTCTTCCTCTCCAGCCTTGGCCGCGCCGGGCTGCGCTGCCTGTTCCGACGCGGGCGCGCCGGTATCGCCCTCAACCAGTCCAAGGAGCTGGTCCAGCTGTTCTGGGGAAATGGTGTCGTCAAGCGACTCGATGAACTCGTTCTGTGAATCGGTGGTCATGCCTTCTGTCCCGCCACATATCGCCGTGGCCGCCTGGGTCGTCAGCTCAGCGGATTGCTCCGCGTGTCGCTGGGCGCTGTACCGCGCTCAACTTGGCGAGAAGTGTCGTGGCGAGGGTCAAGAAGAACGAAACCCTACAGGGGGTCGGCCCAACAAACGGGCAAGAAAAAGCCCGCGAATGCGGGCTTGGAAGGATGTGGTGGCGGGCCCCTCAGATCGGACTGGTTACCGCGCGACAGGGACGTGGACACTTTTCCGCCACCACGGTTTTCAGGTTACCTGATCACCGGAAGGCCGGCACTACTCCAGCCCCCTGCAGGTTGTCGTTCGGATTCGGGGTCTCGATTCCCTGTTGCCCAGTCGCGGCTGCGACCGGTACTGGCGGGAACGTGGGGCTGGTATTGCTCCGCACAGGCGCAGCACCACCCTCCTCCGCGACCTCGGTGCTCGCCGGGCCCTGCCCCTGGATGTACGGCGATTTAATGTTCATCGCCGCAGTCTGGCCAGGTTGCGGGAAGTTCGGATCATCGCCAGGCTGCACCTTGAAACCGTTGGCCTTCAGTATCTCGTCGGCGATAGGTGCGATCATCGGCATCTGCGCGACCTGAGCGCCGGCCTGCATAGCGCTGAACGCTGCCTGGACGCCGACCTGTACGGCACGAGCCATGATCTCGTTGATCTCGGCCTCGTTCTTCGCGGCCTTCAGTTCCAGTTCGCGCTCCTTGACCTCGACGCCCGCCAGGCGCACGGCCTCCTGGATACGCTTCTCGATCTGCTCCGGCGTCTCCTGCTGGCCGGCGGCGCGCAGGGCTTCGACCAACTGACGCTTGAACGGAACGTCCATGAGGCTCGCCAGGAACGGCATGGCGGCGGCTTGAAACTGCGCCGGCAGCGACTTGATGGCTTCCGACATCGCGTTGAGCTGCTGCCCGCGGTAGCTGTTTGTACTGGGCACGTCCTCAAGGGCGACCTTCAGCCTTGTACGCTGCAGGTCGTTGGACAGGTACGGATAGCCCCTCTCGTCCACCTCCGGCTTGTTGATCACCACGACGCGATCAGCAGTGACTGCATCGCCCTCAATCACGATCGTGTGCGGCTGCTCGCCGAGGTCTTCGACGATCATCGACAGCAGCAGCTCGCCCACCAGGGTGCGGCCGGCGCGGAAGTTGTCCATGATGTGCGCCAGGGACTGGTTGGACTGTTCCACCTGTGTCTGTTCCTGGATGCCCGACTTCGCCGTCCCCATTCTCCCCATGAAGCCGCTAGTGATGCTGCTCACGCGCTCAATGGACGCCCGGTCGTCGCTCATCATCTGGTAGTGCTGTTGCGTCAGTTGATAGTCGCGATGGACCTCGAAGCGGGCGCCGGAATTGTTCCTGAAGTGCTCGGCGTTCAGCTTAATGTCCGCGTCCGGCCTTGCGACCTGCCGGCGCAGCTGGGCGTCGGTCATGTCCGTGGCGCCATCCGTGCGTTCGATGCGGACCACACTCATGCCCCAGCGCAGCTTACTCTTGGCGCTGTTGAGGCTGTCCTGGGGGTATTTCATGCTGCGAACGTAGCCGTAGGGAATGCCGGTGTTGTCCTCCCGGAATCCGACAAACGGCACGTAGGGAAACTGGCGGTGCGTGTATGGGCTGGGACCATCAAAGAGGCGGTGCGGGCCCAGCCAGTAGGACCGACGGACCCTGGCGACGGTCGCCCGCTGCACCTTGGCCGCGCCGCTGGCAACCGCGATATTGTGCTTCATGTTCTGCGGGTCGAACTCAACGATCCGGCCGTTCGGTGTCTTGATTACCGTGACGACCTCCCAGCGTCGATACCACACCTCAGCCAGGCAGATTTCCCTGGTGGTCGGGTTGTACCAGCGCTCCTCTTGCATGGTCCATGCGCGCCCATCGTTCCAGGCATTCTGTAGGCCGGTACTCTCCCCACCGTCCATCACCAGCGCTTCATCCTTCCACCAGTCGCCACCAGCACGTCCACACGCCTCAATCAGTTTCTTGTGCTGAGGGAACACGGCGGCAATGCGCTCCGGCAGCAGCCAACGCTGGCGACGCAGCCAGCGGCACGTCTCCCAGTCCTCGCCGTACTTCATGTCCCAGTGAATTTCGTTTCGGTGAACCGCGATCACCCGATAGGGGTACTTGAACGGGTCGGACTCGCGGGAGACCTCCACCCACCCGATACCGCAGCCGATCTGCGGGCGAAACGCCTTGCTGCATGCACGGTCGGCCTTGCTCGCGCGCTCGGCCTGGTTGAGCTTGAAATTGAGGGCATCCGCCACATCCTGGCCGCCCGGCTCACCATTCGGGGTAACGCGCCAGTCCGTGCGCGTGACGGTCTCATAGCCCTGCAGACTCAGCAGGGCCGGGCCTATTACGTCCTCGACGGCCGGCGGAATGCCGTGCTCCGCCTGTTTTCGCAGCAGGTCGCTATCGAGCTGATTGCCATCGGCGTAATCCATCTCTTTGTCGGCAGTGCGCCGCCATGTCGGCTGCATCTCGATCTCGTCGAAGATTTCCCGATACTCGTGTAGCGTCAGTTCCGGGGAACCGGGCATGTGCGTGGTGTCCTGCATAGTTTCTGTCCTCAGAGACGCCAGTCAGGCGCAGGGGCTTCTTCGTAGGTCTTCTTACCGGACACACCCTGCAGCATCCCCAGTTCCTTGGCCTGGGCCCACTGGCGATAGGCGTCGGCGCCCTCGCTGCAGCCGTTGCTCTTGTCCGGCTGGTCGGTAAATCGGTTGTCGGCCCGGCTGTACCTCTTGCGATAGCCCTCCAGGCGCTGGATGCCCTTGGCGCACCCCGTCTCGTCCAGATAGGCCGTCTTCATGTGCTTCCGGGTCTGATAGATGCCCGTCACAAGCTCTGTGATCAGCGGCACAATGGCGAATCGCTCGCCGGGCATGAGGTCCTGCAGCATTTCCTTGGTGCTTCGATTGAAGTCACTCAGGCGCTTGTGATCCGCGTCGTGCGGCAGAAAGTGCGTGCCGAATACATAGCCGCGGTCACGCAGCTCCTTGACGTAGTGCCGCAGGTCTTCGCCATGGGCTTCGTAGTAGTCGATGAAGCGGTCTTCGCCATTCAGCTCCTGGTGAAACCAGATGGCGCATCCGTCGCCGTTGCCGATGTCCCAGAAGGTGTTCACCGGGGCATCCAGCACCAGCACCTTGCGGACGCCGCCACGCTTCCGCAGCGCGATCATGTCCTTGGCGTACCAGTTGCCCTCGGTGCTGATCTGGAAGGCTTCGGCCGGGAAGCTGGGGTACTCCTGCCACATCTTCTCTTCGGCGCCAGAGAAGTCGGCACGCTTCGTGGCGACGTACCAGGCCCGCTGGTCCGCGTCGATAGTGATGCGCTCGCCCATGTCGCGCAGCACTGTGGCTTCCACCTTGTCGAAGTAGTCGTGCTCCTCGCGCGTCAACTCGATGGTGGATGAATCCAGGCGATATTTGGGCTCCTGCCACCATGCGTAGAAGTGCATGCGGTAGTCGCGCGGAGTCAGCTTCTTCCGGCTGGCGTGGTTCGCCTCGGCGACCTGGACCATTTTGAAGAACTCGCCTTCGCGACCTTCAGCTGTCGACTCGATAACCAGGATGCCGTTGGTGGGCACGGCCGGAATCGAGCCGGTGACGACTTCCTGGGCCTTGTCCGGGTACTTGGCACAGATTTTCCCGAACTCGGAGACGTGCAACCGGTGGATAGTGCCGGAGCGCATGGAGGTGGCCACGCGCACGCTGCTGTTGTTATGAGCGAACAGCAATTCATCGGCGTTCGCTGCCGCAGTGGGGAAGCGATCACGGATCTCGGCCGGGAGGTTGTCGTAGGCGAACTTCACCTTGTCCCGGAAGATGACCTTTGCCGCGTCACGGTCTTGGGCGATGATGCCGCAGCGCTGGTCTGCATTGAACAGCGCATGATCCAGCCACATGATGGCGATCAGGGTCGTGAAGCCGAGCTGCCTGGCCTTCAGTATCAGGTTGCGGTGCCATAGCCGCTTGATGAACCGGCGCTGCGCTCGGTTGGGCCTAAACGGCAGGACGTAGCTGTCGCCCTCCTCAATACTGCCGTCCTCGGCGATCTTGTCATCGCCCTTGATCATGATCTTGTAGAGGCAGCCGCTGAACAGGCGCCACTCGGGATCGGCCAGGCAGCGCGCCAGCTCAGCTGCATCGGTGGGCAGTGGCAGCAGCTCTTCGCTATGCGTCACCTGCATGGCCATCGCATCAGTCCTCGACCACGGGGGTGAACGCGCTACCAGCTGCGTCCTGGCGCTTGTGGTCAGGGTCCTCGACCACCGGCCTGAACCCGTTTCCGCTATTGCTGGAGATGGTGTGCAGCAGCGTGGTGAGCGGGTCCGTCTTCTGCTCGTTGTCCTTCTCGTACAGGCCAAGGTGCTTGAACAGCTTCTCCATGGCTGCGTCCTTGGAGTGCATCTGCACCTCGATGCCGAACTTGGTCTGCTTGACGCCGGCGAACAGCGAGCGGGCGCCATCGGACAGCTGGCGAGTGTCCATCAGCACCACGCGCGGAATACCGTCACCGGCGCACTCTGGGCAATGCGGGTGAGGCTCAGCGTTGGGATTGAAGCCCGGGCCACCCTTAGCGTTGAACTCTCCCTTGTCCGGCTTGGTGTTGGCTTCCCAGTCCGCGTAGTCCGCCTCGAACTCGTTGCGAGTGCGCTGGTAGTGATGGTTGAAACCATGGCAGAAGCGACAGCAGCCGATGTACAGCTGGGTCAGTTCGCGGGCGTCTGCCGTGACTTGGTTCCATGCCTCGCGCAGAACGCGGTCGGCCGTGATGCCGGTTCGCTCCTGCTGATCTTTCCTGGCCTCGGCGATAGCTACCTGGATGACAGGTTTTGACAGGTTCTCGGCGCCTTGCTGGCGAGCAGTCTTCCCGGAGTAGCCGGCGCGAATAGCAGCCTGAGTCGCGTTCAGGTCCACCAGGTACTCTTCGACGAATCGCTGCTGCTTGCCGGTGAGCCGTTCCGCTGCACCCTGATGGTCACCATCTACCGAGCACGACAAAGCCCCAGCAGCACGCTTCCTCGCTGCCGGGGTCCTCGATTTGGTGGGAGTGGGCTTGTCGCCCTTGGGTTTTCGAGTCATGGCCCGGAATTGTCCGGGCCGGTGTCGCAGTGTCGAACCCTACAGGGGGGCTACGCCTTCGTGATCTCGGTAGTTCCTGATCAGCATGCCAACCACATCAAGGTCGCCATAGACGTAGACGTCATATTCCGCGCGGTTTTCTCCCCGCAGGGGAACCCGGCGATAGGTGTAATACGTCCTGGGACCGATCACCTGGTCGGCGCCGTAATGATCCAACGGCCTACACTTCTCCATTGGCATCGCCTGAACATCAGGCTGGCCAGGCGTAACACGCCGCCGCATGCCGTCACACGGGCCGCCTATCAGCAGAACCTCTACCATTTCCATCGCAGTAACCTCCAAAGCGACCAGCATCCATGCCGGATCATAAATCAAACCTACTCGTTCGGCGTGAAGGTCACATCGAACTCGCCCATCAGCAGCACCACCTGGCCATCGGCCTGGCCATTGCCATAGTGCAGATGCCGGCGCTCGGTACGCTCTTCATCGCGATCATCACCAGGGAAGTACTTGGCGTTCATGTGCAGTTGGTTGCAGATGATACCCGCCATCGATCCGAGCCCAGCCGGGTCCGCGTCAGTCACGACGCATGCGGTGCTGAGGCTGCCGCCCTCGATGTCGACGGAGAACACCGCGACCGGCGGCTCGTCTCCCTCGGCCGGCTGCAGGGCGTAGTGAATCGTCATGGGGGTCATGCTGCTGGCTCCGCTGGGATGAATCGAATGGGGAGTTTCGCCTCCTGGCTACCGCCGCTTGGCGTCGGCAGTCGCACCGTCACGGACTCATCGCCAGCCTTCAGACCAGCTTTGGCCAGCTGCTCAGCGAGCGGTCTCAGAAACTGGGTGACCAGGATGTCCTGTTGCTCGGGGAACGCGAACACGATCTTCCCCGGCAAGGTCATCTTCCCATCGTGCTCAACCACGCCGTCTTCTACCTTGACCTGGAGCGTGTAGCTGTAGCGCTCCTCGGTCGGCTGCTCGTCAATCCGGTAGCTGTAGGGGGTGCCAACGATCTGCACGACACGCTTGCCGGTACTTGCTGTTGATTCTTGCATTGCTGTTCCCTCCTCGGGATGGTGAATTTCAGGCCGGCTGCCCGGCATGCGCATCGCACACGTCAAGTAGCGTGAGCTGGGGGCTCTCACTGATGCGCAACTCGCGCCTCATGGCGTCGACCAGTTGCTCAAGGCGCCGGACCTTCAATGCCAATTCCGCGTTGACTACCGAGGCCTGATACCCCAGTTCGATCTGCGCGGCCTGTACCGCTCCACCGGCGAGCATGCTGCCCAGGGTTCGCGCCTCGGTCGGCGTCAGAATCATCACGTCGTCGCCGATGTCCAGAACGATCGTGCCGTCAGGCAGCCGGGTATGGCTGATCTGCCTGGCGCTGTCTTGCTTCAACGCCAGCACATACAGCCCGCGGCCAGCCCGACGTATCAGATCCTCCGCGGCCAGGTGCTTGAGTCGATCATCTACAATGCCGATCTTCAGACCGGTCATTGCCTGGACGGTCTCGCGTGTGGCTACCTGCCCCAGCCCATGCAGCTCTCGCACCGCGTCCAGCACTATCTGGGTGGAGTTCGGCTTCTGCTCTTGGCTCATGGGCGGCACACCGTCGCGCTATTCATGTGAGCCTGGATGGTGTCCATCAGGCCAGGATCACCAGCAAAGAGATTCACCAGGATCGTCAGGCAGAGGTAGAAAACAACGTCACCCATGGGCAGCCTCATTCTTCTTCAGGTCTCGGAGCTTCTTCCGGTACGCGGCCTTGATCAGCTCTAGGTCGGAGATGGCGTATTTCTTGGGCTCGTGCTGGCCCTCCAGCCACTCGACGGCCGTGGCGCCGATGCGCGCTACCAGCCGAATGCGGTACTCCACCGCGTTACCCGAGAGGTCCCGGTTACAGCGAACACACTGCTTGTGGACGTTCAGGGGCTCGAAGCGCAGTTCAGGACAGGCCCCGGTAGATCGGTAGTGCCCAGCATCCCAGCGACTCCCCGTCAGAAGCCCCGCGTCGTCTGGCATGGAGTTGCAGCTGATACAGGGCTGCAGCCGGTCGCGTTCCCGAATGTAGGCGTTGAAGGCGGCCTGGGCTTCCTTCAGGTGCTGGCTGCGGCTTTTCAGCTGCTGCTTGCGCGCGCGGATCTCTCGGCGATCTCGCTGCTCGATGGCGATGCGCTGCTTCTCCTGCTTCGCCTTGGCGATCACCAGGCCGCACTCGGGACTGCACCAGGTCTGGAAGCTCTGCTTGGGGATGAAAGGCGCCCGACAGCTGCGCACTGCACACTTCTTCGGCCTGCTGCTGATCGCCTTCAGGGGCGTGCGGGTGGCGTTCATTGGTAGACGCTCCCCGGCTGGCCAGGGTCATTGCTGCCGGTGCAGGCAAGGGCGTGGTCGCTCGCCTTCGGGCAGCGCTTGTTACCGCAGACCGGGCACAGGATCATCTTCGTGCTGGACAGCGGCAGCCAGCCGAACGCACTTTGCTCGCCCAGCTTCTGCTCGCGGATGCAGCGGTGGCATTCGCATTGGTGGCGCTGGCTCATGCGAAGCCCCCGAGCAGTTCCGCTGCAGCCATTGCATCAGCCTCCGACTCAAAGTGCTCAGCGAGCACCAGGCGCCAGCAGGTTGCGAAGACGTCCCGGTACAGGGGTTCGAACTGGGTGTCGTCCATGCTGGCCCAGCTGATGGACTTCGCCTTGCGCTTCACGCCAGCCGGCGTCTGCACAAGGTCGTAGTGCCCGGCCTCGATCGTCACCCACTCCCGGAAAGCCTCGCGGCTCTTCTCCACAACGGGGAAGCGGTCGGCTCGCTCGCTCTCCAGCTGCTCCAGATAGGCCTGGGCCGCTGCCAGGACGGCATCCGCGCGCTGGGCATGCCGGGAGAGGAATCTGGCGAAGCCTTCGATGCCGCGCTGCTCTTGCCGAGGAACCAGGCCGCCCCTTGGCTCCCAGTAGTCCCATGCCAGGTCCAGCATGGCGAAGAACTTCCGGTGAAAACGGGCGTTGCGCATCTTCGTGAAGCTGCCATGGATGACCTGGCCAGCCTTCCACTTCTGGACCAGCTCCCGGTCGGCATCGGTGGCCGGCACCAGCCCCTGGGCTGTGCGAACCAGCGCTATATCAGCCATTGGCGTTGCCCTCCTTGGCTGCCAAGAAATTATCGACCATCTCGTCAGCGTCCTTGCCAAGAACCACATGAGAGCCCTCGCGCCAGACGGCATATGGGGATTGCATGGGAATGGCGTTGCGGACGCACTGCCATCGCGCTGCATCCAGGCGCAGCACCTCGACCTCGACCCGGAGCTGCTCGATGAGACGGCGAGAGTGTTTTGCTGGTTCGAAAGACAGCCGGTCGATCTCATCCAGCAGGGAGAGGATGGCAGCGGGACCGGCAGCGGCGATGAACGAATCATCATCGTGATGCAGGCCGTGAACTTCGCCTGTCTTGCTATCGTCGTAGCGCAGGTCGCCTGGCTTGTACCAATCAACTAAAGGCGTCGCCTTTTCAGCCAGCCTCCGCAGCTCCTGCTTGTTCAGGTCAGTCATGGCCGATTCCTCCGGTTGCGCGCTTTCTCGCCCTTGCTCCGAGGCCTCGGCTTGTGCGGATCGTTGAACGATGCGCGGCTGCTGGTAGGCCCAGGAAAGGTCCAGCCTCCGGCGGATGCCGCAGCACCCAGGGCACCGGCAAGGGCTACTGCCCTGCTCAAACTCATGCGCATTCCCTCTCCTCCCCGCCGGTGACCATGTAGTGGCGCTCGCACACGGCCTGAGCCTCGTGAGGGTCGGTCGTCACCGCGCCGATGAATTCGCCACGCACGCTGGCCCGGTACTGCGCATCGCCGTCGATCACGAACCGAGCGACGCGGTACTGCGGGGTGCTGTCGCTCACGGCGACGTGCTCGGATTGCTTCGCCCATTTCATGCCTGGGACTCCTGCAGCTGGTTCAGGGCGGCCATGTGACGGTCGACCCTCTCGGCGAGGTCCTGCCGCTGGGCGGCGACCTGGGCCTGGCGCTCGGCGTCGCGCTGGCGGCCGGAGGCGGTGAGCTGGTCGCGGATGGCTGCCAGACGCTGGCGGGTCTCCGGCGACGGGGTTCCGGCGCGGCCGGTGAGCAGCCCGGCGATGGCCTGGCCGTCAGCGGTGATCTGCTCGGGGCGCAGGTCGGCCAGCAGGCGCTGGGCCTCCGGCGCGGGCAGGCGCCCCAGGCGCTGGGCCTCTTCGACCGCGAGGGCGCGCCGCTCCGGGTTGTGGCCCAGCGAGAGGTGCCAGACCACCGCCCGAGCATCGCGCCGCGCGGAATCGACCAGGCGCTGGTATGCAGCAAGGAACGCCATCCGCGCCCCGATCTTGTCGCCGGCATGGAACACGGAAGACGCTGCGGCGGTGGCCTGGCGGATCTCATCGGTCAGCAGCACAGTCTCGGCCTCGTCGAACGACTGCAGCGCAATGGCCCATGCCTCGTTCGGCTCCGGTCGGCCGTCAGCAGCCTCAAGGTGTTTCAGCACCGCGGCCACAGTGAAGCGGCCACCTTCACGTCGCACAGCCTGCAGCGCGGCGGCCAGGGGCTGCTCGTCGTAGCCCTTCAGGTCCTGGACCATGAGTTGTGCGGCCGCCGGCGTCAGCTGCTGCTGCATCGCTTCGGCGGTGGCGAACAGGGAGAGCAACAGTTCGTCCTGCTGGTCAGGCGTGAGCATTCGGTCCCCTCCTCGCCCGCTGCTCGGCCAGGGCCTGCTCAGCGGCGGATAGGTTGGTCTGAGTGTTCTCGATCTGGCGCGCGCTGGTACCGGTGACCTGGCGGTTCGTTGCCCACTGGGTGTGGTAGCTCTCGGCCTTGGCCAGCAGGCTGCCGAAGTCGTGGCAGTTGCGGATCAGGTAGGCGTCGTTGATCGCTACGAAATACGCGGCCACCTGGTGCGCGTCGGCCCCAAGCCGCTTGCGCAGGTCGTCAACGTGGCGGTTGACCTTGGCGTTTCGCACCGGGCTGGTGCCGTACCTGGCCAGGTAGGCCGAGGAGTAAGCGGACCAGATGTCCCGGCAAGCGGACTGGCGTTCTGCCTCTGCGACGGAATCGGCCGGTTTCGAACGTCGACGGGGCGGTGCCGACGGCGCCGGCGAAAGGGATGACGATTCCCTTGATGGTTCTACTGACGGTTCTATTACGGTTCTGGGTGCGCCATTTGCGGGGGTGGGGTGCGCCATTTGCACCACCTCCCCTGCGCCATTTGCACCCCCCTCATGCGCCATTTGCGGGGGGTGCGCCATTTGCACCCCTGCGCCATCTGCGGGGGGTGCATCGTGTTCATGGGGTGCGCCATTTGCGGGGGTGGTTTTGTTGGTGCGCTTGCGAGCGGAAGCGGCTTTCTCTGGCGAATAATCCGCAGGAGTAACGGTGTACGAGGTACTGCTGTTCACCCGGAAATCACGATGGACCACCCGGGCCGACTCCAGCCACGCGATGGCATCCTGAACTGCGCGCGCAGACAAGCAGGTGCGCCTGGCGATACTGCCTACGCTCGGCCAGCAGACACCATCGTCATTCGCCTGGTCGGCCAGGGAGATCAGCACGATCTTCTGTGTCGCGCTCATGCCCTGCAGCTGCCAGCACGCCGAAGAGATCAGGGTGCTCATCTTGCGCGCCCCGCTGGTCCCGCCAGCTGCTCGGAGACAACCTGAACCACCAGCTGCTCGACGGTAACGCCCCGCTCGGCCGCCAGTCGCTGCAGCCGAGCGCGGTCAGCCTGTGACATACCGGCAACGGCCTGCTCAGCCAGGCGGTCATGTGCATCGCGTATCGGTGTTGTACCCGTAACCATCACAGGGCCTCCTGAGGGCCTTCATGCAGCATCAGTCGATGCCGTAGCCTTTGCTTCGCTCTCGTCGAGCCAGTCCAGAACGATCTGGCGCACCAGTTCGGCGCGGCGCAGCCGGGTCTTCCGGCAGGCTTCCAAAATGCGGTCAAGGGTCTGGTCGTCGAACCGCGCCTTGATCTCGTTCAACTTCACGAAATCGGGATCACTTCCCATGGTTTTCCATCTCCACAAATCGGCGGACACGCCTGCTGCGCGCCACGCTGTAAAGGTCGGAACCCCGCTGCTACCCTCTGAAGCTCTCACCCAACAGAGCGAACCAGGGGGTTCCGGAAATTGGACATTTCAACGCTTTTCGCCAGCGTCAATGGCTCGGTCGAGCTTGCTCGACTGCTGGTCGACGAGCGCGACCGCCAGAAAGCGACGGCCATCAAGCTCGACTTCACGAACAAAATCCTCGAGATTCAGTCCCAGGTTCTTCAGGTACAGAACGCCATCATCGAAAAGGACCGGCTTCTCCAGGCTCTTACCGAGCGCAATCGCGAGCTGGAGAGCCATGAGAGCGAGCGTCTGCGTTACCAACTTCGTGAAGTCGGCTCCCGCGGGCGTGGACTGGCTTATCAGTTGCGTCCTGCTGCTGAACTGCCTGAGCGCAGTGATGAGCCCGCGCACTTCATCTGTCAGCCGTGCTTCGATGTCCGCAAGCAGAAGGCCGTGCTCACTCTCGTCAGGCGCCCGACACCCTTCATGCTCTGCCCCGTCTGTAGCAACGAGATCAGGGCGGACTGAAAGATCGGGCTCTACCGACGCCGGGTGGCTGTCGGGGAGCGCCACAACGCTCGCCTGCTTCAGCGCCTTGGATGCCCCGTCAAGCAGGCGGCGGGATATGTCTCGCTCGCCCCTCCGCCCCAGGTTCCGCTTCAGCGCGGCCAGCTTTCGTTCGTGTCTGTTCACGGTCAGGACGCCTCCCGGGTCGGCTGCTTTCGGAGGTATGCCCAATCCACGTCCGGCCTCATGTCCTCACAAGTCACCAAGCCGCTCGTTGCGCGCTCGATGGAAGGACAATGCTCGGCAGGCACCTGCCGTACACCAGTGGCCCACTGCGAGACGAGCACCGGCGAAACATTGATCTCTCGCGCCAGCCAGGAACGGGCTCCGCGGCGCTGGTCGAGGTAGGGCTTCAGCTCCATTTCTCGGCTTCCGTAAAAAGAATTCAGCCAAATATAGCGTAACGCTAGTGTCGTGGATATAGCGAAGCGCGCATATACATAATTAGCGTATTGCTATCGAATCCGTGCGATGAAAGACATTGATGAAATTCGCCGCTCCAACATGCGCCTTCTTGAGAAGGAGTTCGGAGGCCTCGCGACTGTTGCTGATCGCGTCGGAATGTCTCCGTCGCAGTTCGGCAACCTGAGAGATGGCGCCAAGGACTCCAAGACAGGGAAGCCTCGGGGGATGCGCAAAGCAACCGCCCGCCGTATTGAAGAAGCCGCCGGCAAGCCTGCAGGTTGGCTTGATACTGACCACTCTCAATCTGCGGAAACCAAGATCGTCGAACCGCCAGTGTCGCCGCTTCTTCGGGCGTACGAGCAGGCCTCCCCAGGCGACCGGGCAATTGTTGACGTCCTCTTGGGAATGGTCACTCAGCCTCGTTGGCTAGACACTGCGGCGCTAATGGCACTCCGTTCGTTGCGATATGCCGCAGAGGAAGGTTCGGTCAAAAGCTCCACAGCGAAAGGCCCAGCTAAAGCTGGTATGCGTTGACGGTATTTTTGTCGGCGAGGACGAACGACAACAGTAGAAGGTTGCTACCCCAACCGCGCCACAGGGGTAACAACAAGATTGGAACGCAAGCAGGAGGTCGCCTCCGACAAGGCACACGAACTCGTGTCTGCTTGCGCCCAG
This sequence comes from Pseudomonas sp. GD04015, assembly GCF_029837675.1. NCBI lineage: Bacteria > Pseudomonadati > Pseudomonadota > Gammaproteobacteria > Pseudomonadales > Pseudomonadaceae > Pseudomonas > Pseudomonas sp. GD04015. The sequence goes on from NZ_JAOEEE010000006.1 coordinate 184,692, forward strand.
CCGTCGCGTGCGCACGCGGCGGATGGTAGGGCTGTACCACCAAGGCGGTTTGCGTGGCTCTGCGACAAGAGCCCTTGCGGTACGGCACCTATCCGAACCCCCATCCGACAAGTCGGTTGGTGGAGCGCTCTGCCAGCGACACCATGAGGCATAACTCATGATTAAGCTGACACTGAAGGTGGAAGTGAAGGTCACGCATGCTCAGCTGGTTGCTTTCGGGCGCCTGGCCGTCGTCGTCGCCTACCTTCTCACCTAGCAGCAAACGCCGGGGCCGTAACTGGCCCCGGCACTTTCTTCCCGTGGCCGCTCTCCAGAGGCCACTTCCACTGCTTGGATCCGCCAGGCCTATCGCCGGGCTTTTCCTTTCCCCATGCAGGCTCTAAAGGCCCCCGCTTGATCCGTAAGCACATGGTCCTGGTCGAGTATATCGCGTTGCGCAAAATTAACTAGCGTTTCGCTATTTACAAAACAATAGCGTTACGCTAGTTTTCATCTCGCCACCTCACTGGCGAGCACCGCCAGAGAGTGACAGGCCGCAAGGCCACCGCTCTTTAACAACCCCGATCCTTCCGCAGTCCCGACAGCCTCGGCTGAGCGACGGAAGCAAAACCGACTGCCCATGCCGGCTCTGGACACCGGCCTGCTCAACACCATGTGCACGCGCTCCCTCTCCGGAAGCGCGCCACGGGTCGAGGGTTGCAGCACACCCACCTGGACTCGCAGGGCCTAAGACCGGCCGCTACTGCGGTCCCGGCGGAAGCGCTGAGAAGTCATCGCCAAGGCCACCGTGGCGCGTAACGGAGCCCCGCAATACCGATTTCCTCGATGCCCTTCCCTGGAGGGGCATCCGGGAAGTCACCCAAGAGGGAGATAGACATGGTCAAGAAGGCATATCAGTGCAGTGACTGCGAGAAGGTCCACGAGTACCACTTCGAGGCGGAGCGGTGCTGTCAGCCGGAAGTTTGGGATTGTTGGATATGCCCAGTCTGCGAGCAGGCCCACCTGGAAGAGGATGACGCCATCACCTGCTGCGAGGCTCAGGTAGAGCCGGACAGTCGAGTGTCCTGCCCTTCCTGTCTGCGCCTTCATAGCGAGGCTCGCCACGTTTACGAGGTGCAGGTCGCAGAGCACTGCTCGGTATGCAACCCGACATTCACCGTTGAAGAAAACATCCAGATAGAGGACCTGCTGGAACGGCGTGCCGAAGAGCACGCTTACAGATGCGGTCTGACCTGGCGATTGCCACCCACCACCCACCACCCACACTAGCCCGCCGACCGCTCCAGCAGCGCCGCGCCGAAATGCGAATCGCGATGCCGCGGGTGAGTGGCGAGCTGTATGCGTGATCAAGAGACCGAGGGCAGAAATATGCAACTCACCCCGCAAGAGACGCTGTTCCTGGATCGAATGGCGTGCCACATGATCGCTACAGGGGATCTGAATATTGAGCGCGCCGGGCTAGCAGTTCTCGTGCGAGACAAAGAACTTCTTCAGGCGTGCATATTGAGATCTGAGGTGGTGGCAAAGTCCGTTGGCGACAGAGTTTACGGAACGATAAACGCCAGTTATCGCCGCCGCTCAATGAGCCAGGTTGATGGGAAGAGCGTGATGCTTCTAGCAGGCCAGCTGGATTCGTCGTTCCTCAAGTACCAGGTCGATGGCGTAGACGTATATGTAAGCCGGGACGATGTCTCCTTACATATGCGTGGCATATGTAAGCCTGGCTGCCTTCGCTGCAAACTGCAGCAATTGATTGACCGCAATTAACCCGCCCCTCTCGCGGGTCGCCCCTGAAGGGTAAACGAGAGGCGCATGAGGACGCTGTGCGATAGAGCGATACCCGGAGTTCCTGCCTACAGGTGGCCGAGACAGCAAGCGAGCCAGGCATGCGGCAGCAATGTCGCAGACCAACCGACCTGCACGGTGCCGAATGCAGGCCGAAGTCCGAGAGGGCTATCGGGAATGGATGAATGCGCAGGCTGATGCGCGAGTGTAAGACCTGATGGGTTGCGGGAATCCTGGCCGGAACCATGTTGAGTAAGCGCCCAAATGGCCAGGGCGAGCCCAATAAGCAGGAGCTGAAAACTTCGCCCCGGTGAAACTCCGGTGTCAACTAGGCCCCTGAATAGTCATGCCGGAGATCAGCGCCGGCCATCCATTCCCGATGCCCTCACGAGCATCAACCGCTTTTGGGTTGCGACTTCGCGGCCTCTTTTTCTCCCGCCTTCATACGCCGCCGCCCTACCAGATGACCTTGCGGAAGTGCTTCCGGCCAGGGCGGCGACCTATGCACGCGACCACAAGGAACCGCCATGAAAACCTACACCCCGGAAGAACTGAGCGAGATTCTCGAAAAGCACCGCCTGTGGCTGGATGGCGAGGAAAGCGGCGAACGCGCCTACCTGACCGGCGCCAACCTGGCCCGCGCCAACCTGGCCGGCGCCAACCTGGCCCGCGCCAACCTGGCCGACGCCTACCTGGCCGGCGCCAACCTGGCCGGCGCCTACCTGGCCGGCGCCAACCTGGCCGGCGCCAACCTGGCCGGCGCCAACCTGGCCCGCGCCAACCTGGCCGACGCCTACCTGGCCGGCGCCAACCTGGCCGGCGCCAACCTGGCCGGCGCCTACCTGGCCGACGCCTACCTGGCCGGCGCCAACCTGGCCGGCGCCTACCTGGCCGGCGCCAACCTGGCCGGCGCCTACCTGGCCGGCGCCAACCTGGCCGGCGCCTACCTGGTCGACGCCAACCTGGCCGACGCCAACCTGGCCGAACTTGGCTCGATGTGCGGCCTCTCGGGAAATCTGCGCGAGGTGAAAGCCATCCAGGCCGACATCTGGCCCGTCACGTACACCGCCACCCACATGCAGATCGGCTGCCAGCTTCACCTCATCGCCGAGTGGTGGAAATTCAGCGACGAGGAAATCTCCAGCATGGACTCGCAGGCTCTGGCCTGGTGGGCCGTGTGGAAGCCGATCCTCAAGAAGATCATCAAGGCATCGCCGGCAGTGCCTGGCGGTGAGGCGCCGGCAGCAGCCGCAGCGGCGTAACGAACAGCGAACGAGTCGCGAGGCTAGCGCAGCCAGACCAGACGCATCCCGGGCGGCGCCGGGCGTTCGCACCACCTTACTCCCCGACGAGGACAGCCAAATGACCTTCGACGCACTCAAGCAGCAGGTGCGCTACGCGCTCGATCAGGGCGACGAAGATGCACGCGAGCAGTACACCGAACACGCCGTCGACAACTTCGACGCCGACCACCGGCGCGACCTGGCCGCGGCCATCATCGCCGGGGACACCTCCGCCGAGGCGCTGGCCCTAGAGAAGATCGCCGGCCGGATAAAGCAGCAAGAAGACGAGTTCGTCGAGTTCGAAGCCGCGCGCCGCATGCGGCTGATCGAAGCCCATGACGACTACATGGCCGACCTGAACGCCCTGTACCGGGGTGCTGCATGAGCAGCGCTCCCGCGAAAGCCCTGGCCCTGATCGAGAAGCAGATCAGGGCCATCAGCCAGTCGATAGCGCCGGACAGCGCCAAGGCAGCCGGCATGCTCGAAATGGCCCTGGCCGCCGAGCTGATCGACGACCTGCAGTTCGGCTACTGGATGCGCCGCATCGAGATCGCCACATCAACGCGCAGGCAGATCCTGCGCTATCGCCGCAACGAGTCATTGATCGGGAGCCCAGCATGAGCGACACCGCTTGGAATGGAGAAGGCCTGCCGCCGGTGGGCACGGTGTGCGAGTTCCGCACGAATGGCGCCTTGGGCGCCTGGGAGCGGAGCGAGGTGATCGCGCACAAGGACGACCTGGCCGTCTGCTGGATTCACATGAACAAGGTGCTTACCTCGTCCGGCATTGCGCTTCGGCCGCGCAAGACGGACGAGCAGATCGCTGCGGAAGAGCGGGAGAAGGCTGTAGAAACCATGATCCGCTTTGCCATGACTAGGCCAGATTGGCGTGGAACCTGTGAGGCGCTCTACGACGCCGGCTACCGCAGGCAGGGAGAGCAGCCATGAGCATCGAAGAACAGCGCCGGGCCGGCTTCGAACTCGCCGTCATCGAGCGCATGAAGGAAAGCGGATTCCTCGAGGTCGAGATCCGTGTCGAGTGCCTGACGCGCATGGATGACGGCTACCTCGATTCGTCGATCGACGCCTACTGGCACTTCTGGAACGCCGCCCTGGACAGTGCGGTGATCGGCCTGTCTTCGCTGAGGCTCAGTTCACGCCCTGGTTTCATTGGCAGCGAGCGCGTGTATGTGAGCGACGTTATCGAACTCTGCGAGGCCGCGGGCCTGAAGGTGAAGCCATGACCCCGGCCCAGATCCGCCAGGCAGTGCGCCTGCTATCCAGCCTGGGCATTCACACGAACCGCGACCTGCTGGAGCAGGTACTGGACAAGGGCAAGCGTCTCCGGGAGGTGCGCCATGCGAGACGTTGATCGTGCCGCCGAAATCGGCTGGTCCGCGGAGAGCCAGGAGCGCCGCGCGGCGAACCGAGAAAACAGCACCGAAATCCTCTCCCGCCACGGTGTCGCCCACCTGGTGAAGAACAACGGCGCACATATCGTGGTGAGTCACGATGGCGAGGTTGTGGACTTCTGGCCGGGCACGGGCAAGTTCATTCCGAGGGATGGCGGAAAACCCGGCCGCGGCGTGTTCAACCTGCTGAAGCTGATCGGCGTGGAGGTGATCCGTGGCCACGACTGAGCAGCGCGCCCGACGCATCGCATTCTGGAAAGAGTGCGCCGCCGCCATCGCCCTCTTCCTGCTTGTTCTCATCCTGCCGGCCATCGACGGCACCATCACCAAGTAGCCCATTGCCACGCCGCACCAGCGTGGCAGGAGACAGTCATGCCCGCAGAAACTCAACTGGCCACAGTGCCCCCCAAGGAAACCGCCCTTCAGGTCTATTCCGCCGAGGGCGGTCTTGAGCCCTGGCTGGCGAAGATTCGCGCCGAAATCGACAGCTTCGTGCCGGATGTATCCACCCGCAAGGGTCGCGATGCCATCGCTTCAATAGCTCACAGCGTCGCCCGATCAAAAACCGCCCTCGACAACGTGGGCAAGGACCTTGTCGCGGAGCTGAAGGAGGTGCCGAAGAAGATCGACGCCGAGCGCAAGCGCATGCGCGATCTATTGGACGGCTGGAAAGACGAAGTGCGCCGGCCACTGACGGAGTGGGAGGAAGCCGAAGCGGCGCGGGTGGCCGGGCATGAGTCGGCCATCGAAGAGCTTCGCAGCGCTGCGGTAGTAGCGACAGATATGAACGCCCTTGGCCTTGCCGATTGGATTGTGAAGCTCGAGGCGGTTCATATCGGTGAAAGCTGGGAAGAGTTCGAGGCCGAGGCCCACCGAGTGAAGGCAGCCAGCCTAGCCACCCTGCGCGAGGCTCTGGCCAAGCGCGAGCAGTACGAAGCTGAGCAGACCGAACTCGCCGAACTGCGCCGCAAGCAGGCCGAGCAGGAGCAGAAGGATCGCGAGGCGCGCATCGCCCGGGAAGCGGCTGAACGCGCCCGCATCGAAACCGAGCAGCGTGCCCAGGCCGAACGCGATGCTGCCGCCAAACGCGAAGCCGAAGCCAACGCTGCCGCCGAGCGCCGTGAGCTGGAGTTACGCCTGGCCGCCGAGCAGGCCGAGCGAGAAAAACTGGAAGCACAGCGCCGCGCCGAGCAGGCAGAGCGTGACGCTCAGGCAAAGGCCGAGCAGGCCGCCGCCGCAGAGCGCCAGCGCCAGGCAGACGAGCAGGCACGCATCGAGCGCGAAGCCCGCGCCCGTGAAGCAGACATCGCTCACAAGAAGGCCGTGAACAACGAAGCCCTGGCGGCATTCATCGCCGGAGGCATGACAGAGGAATGCGCCAAGCAGGCGGTGACGCTGATTGCTCAGCGCCGCATTCCGCACATCGCAATCAGCTATTGAGGTCGCTATGTCCACCGACATTGCAATCATTGAGCAGGATATCTACGGCGCGCGAGATTCATTCGCCAGCGTGCTGACCGACAGTTCGCTCAACTTCGAGCGCGAGGCGGCTTTCGCCATCCAGGCAATCGCCGCCAACGACTACAGCATCAGCGTCGCCAAGGCGAACCGCCAGTCAGTGGTCGATGCGATCAACAACGTCGCCGCCATCGGCATCAGCCTCAACCCTGCGAAGAAGCAGGCTTATCTGGTGCCGCGCGACAAGAAGATCTGCCTCGACATCAGCTACATCGGCCTGATGGATCTGGCCATGGCCACCGGCGCCATTCGCTGGGCCCAGGCCGAGTTGGTGCATAGCGAAGACAACTTCGCCCTGAACGGATTCGACAAAGCTCCCCTGCACTCCTACAAGCCGTTCTCGAATGATCGCGGCGAGGTGATCGGCGTTTACGTGGTGGTGAAGACCGCCGACGGCGACTACCTCACCGAGACGATGAGCATCGCTGACGTTAACAGCATCCGCGATCGCTCCAGCGCCTGGAAGGCATGGCTGAGCAAGCAGAAGTCCTGCCCCTGGGTTACCGACCCGGGAGAGATGGCGAAAAAAACATGCGTTAAACGGGCCTACAAGTACTGGCCGAAAACAGATCGCCTGGAGCAGGCCATTCACTACCTCAACACCGAGGGAAACGAGGGCTTGGCGTCGCTCAACAAGCAGCAGGACAGCGACCTGGCCGAGAAGTGGATCGCTCTGGCTATTGAGTCGGTTTCGGCTGAGTCACTGAAGACGATCTGGTCTCAGGGCCTGGCGGAAATCAAGAAGGCTGGCGACATGGCCGCCTACAGCAAATTCAAGGCGTGCGTCGAGAAGCGAAACGAGTACTTCAAGGCGCAGGATGCAAACACCTTTGAGGGTGAAACAGCATGATACTTATCAATTGCGAGCAGGGTAGCGTTGAGTGGCATCAGGCCAGGGCGGGCTGCGTAACCGCCAGCATGTTCGGAGACGCCCGCGCCACCCTGAAGAGCGGTCCGAACAAGGGCAAGCCTACCTCCGCGGCTCTCGACTACGCCTTCCGCCTGGCTGTCGAACGCATCAGCGGTGAGCCGCTGGATGGCGGATTCGAGACCTGGCAGATGCGTCGCGGCCACGAGTTGGAGCCGCAGGCCCGCATGGAGCACGAGATCCAGACCGGATTGTTCGTGCAGCGCGCCGGGTTCGTCACCACTGACGATGGCGTGTTCGGGGCGAGCGCAGACGGACTGATCGGTGAGGATGGCGTCAGCGAGTACAAGTGCTTCCTTGCTCCCGAGAAACTGCGCGCATTTCACATCGACAATGACCCCAGCGGGATCATGGACCAGGTGCAGGGCGTGCTCTGGATCACCGGCCGAAAGTGGGCGCACATCGGCATGTACTGCCCTGCCCTCGAGCCTGTCGGCCGCCAGCTCTGGTGGCGGGAGTTCCAGCGCGATGACGACTACATCGAGGCACTGGAGGAAGACCTGTGGCGCTTCAAGACCCTCGTTGATCAGTACGAGGCGAGGCTTCGGGAGAAAGCAGCATGATCCAGTCACCCCGGTTCCACAGTCACGCCGAACAACAGGCCGCCCTCGGCTGCGCTGCAGCTCTCGACCCGGTGAAGTTCCCCCGCCGATACGCCCATGCTCAGGCCAAGGCACGGGCGAAGAACCGAAACGGGCACGGCAACGCGGCCGCTGACCGCTTCCGCGCGGAACGCGAGCAGGCCCTGCCCCGGCTGCGTGAAATCGCGCCGACGATGGGCATCACCGAAGCGGCGCGCGAACTCAAGATGGATCGAAAGCGCCTCGCCCGGCTCGCCGAAGACAACGGCATCCAGTTCTACGGCGGTATCCAGCGCACTATCAAGGACATCGTTGACGACTTCCTGGAGGGAGGCGATGGCTAAGTCCGCCAGGGAGCGCAAGGCCGAGCAGCGGGAGCGCGACAAGAAGTCAGAGGAGGAGCGCCTTGCCCTCCTCCTCTCCCGTCGCATCACGCTCGACCTGTACAAGGCCACCGACGCCAAGCTCATCGAGACCATGCAGCGGCTCAGCATCGAAGAGCCCCAGGATCTGCTCACCCGCCTGATCCATGGCGCCCATCGTCTCGACGACGAATCGCTGGCCGAACTCACCACGCTGTGACTCCCCGGCGTGACTGTCACGCCAGCCTGTCACGACTGCCCCCCAAAAGCCCTTCGCCCACTGATGCCCAGCAGCAGCGTCGCTGCCTGCCATGGGCGTGCAGCTGGCCCTGTTCTGAGGTACGCATGACACCGCCCTTCACCCTGCACCGCGGCGATTGCCTGGAGGTGCTGCGCACCTTCCACGACAACAGCATCGACAGCATCGTGACCGACCCACCGTATGGGGTCTCGTTCATGGGCAACCGCTGGGACTGCGACGTGCCAGCGGTTGAGGTCTGGGCCGAGTGCCTGCGGGTTCTCAAGCCAGGTGGCTACTTACTTGCCTTCGGTGGCACCCGCACCTACCACCGCCTGGCCACGCGGATCGAGGACGCAGGGTTCGTGCTGCACCCGATGCTTGCCTGGGTGTTCGGGCAGGGCTTCCCCAAGGCGACGCGGGTGCCGCTCGACGGCATGGAGGGATGGCGCTACGGCCTGCAGTCGCTCAAGCCGGCTATCGAGCCAATCGCCATGGCGCAGAAGACATTCAGCGAGAAGACGGGCGCTGCGAACATCGCCCGATGGGGTGTCGGCGCCGTCAACATAGATGCGTGCCGAGTGCCGGCAGAGCCCATGCCCCCGAACACTGGCGCAGGTGGGCTGCCCCGGCGAAGCGAAGACGAACGGCGAGGACCGGGCACCGTCGCCCAGCCAAGCGAGCTGGGCAGGTGGCCCGCCAACTTGATCCACGACGGCAGCGCCGAAGTACTCGCCGGCTTCCCGGCAGAGGCTGGCGCTGTCGCACCAGTTCACCGCCGCAATAGCGACAAGACACGCACCGCATATGGTGCATTCGCTGGCAACGTCGACGAGGAAGGAAGCACCTTCCAGGGGGACAGCGGCAGCGCCGCCCGCTTCTTCTACTGCCCGAAAGCCAGCCGAACCGACCGCAACGAAGGGTGCGAGCACCTGGCCCGCAAGCCGCTGAACTGGTCCAGCGGCGAAGCCAACCCGGGCAGCTTCCAGTCGGAAGGCACCGACAAGACCAGTCAGAACAACCACCCCACGGTGAAGCCGACCGATCTGATGGCCTACCTGTGCCGCCTGGTGACTCCGCCCGGAGGGGTGGTGCTGGACCCTTTCATGGGCAGCGGAAGCACCGGGAAAGCGGCCGTGCGCGAAGGGTTCGAGTTCGTCGGCATCGAGCTGGAGCCCGAGTACCTGGCCATCGCCGAGGCCCGCATCGAATTCGAGTGGCGCCGAACGCTCGAGCGCGCACGCGCAGAGCAGCAGCGCGGCGCCGATGCGGCCGCGCGTGACGCCCAGCTCGACATCTTCACCGACTCCCAGAAGGAGCCAGCAGCATGACAGCCCGCTCCCCCGTGGTCGTCGCCTACGGCGCCGGCACGAACAGCACCGCCCTGCTCGTAGAAATGGTCCGGCTCGGCGAGCCAGTCGACGCCATCCTGTTCGCCGACACTGGCGGCGAGCGCCCTGAAACCTATGCCTATCGCGACCTGTTTTCCGATTGGGGCGGGACATTCCAAGAGGTCGGTGGCAGCAAGAACAAATTGCGAGGAACGCCCATCGGCAAGCTATATGTGAACCCGGATTTCTGGGAAAGCCTGATGGGATGGCCGATCGGATGGACAGGAATCGCGCCATTGGAAATGGCCAAGACCCACGAGTGGCTGCGGCAGCATTCCGCCTGCTCTCAGGTCAGGGGTGACGCAGCATGAGCTGGTACGCGACCAGCTACCTGCTCTGCAGCAGGTCCACGTCGCCCAGGCCGAGCACCGGCACGGCAGCGTGCCGGCGGCGCTCCTCAAGGCGCCGGCTGGCTTCACGGTAGAGGAACATGTGGCTCTTGAGCCGAGCGTGAAGCCCAGCGTCGACCCGGAAGTGGCCGCAGCTGCGGCAGACAACCTCCCGGCCGCCTTCATGGGCGGGGAGGTCCTCGCAGGGCTGGAAGCAGACCGGGCAACCGATCATGAGGCGCCCTGCCCGGCCGGCGTTCCATGCCCGATGCTGCCGGCCAGGCAGGCGAGGCGGCAGTGTAGGCCCTGGCAACGCTCACCGGGACCGGCAGGCGACGAGCGCACCTCGACGCATGTGGGGCAGGCTGCAAGAATACTGTACATGCAACCAGTATAAGCAACCATGCACTTCGAAGTCATCCCGATCTACAGCCAGGGCATCCGCAGGGACTGGAAGACCCTGAACGGCCTGCAGCGCATACGCGCGGACATCCACATCCGTACCGACAAGTTCGGCCCGCTCGGCCGGGAGAGCTTGTGCGCCGAGATATTCAGCGCGCCTCGGGTACAGCATGGCGCGGAAGCTCCACCCACCCTGCCCACGCTCTACGACGTGCGGATCGAGGGCATGGCCACCCTGGCCTTCGTCATCGAGGGCGTCGAGTTCGTCGATGGCCGCATGTATCAGCAGGCCTGGCACTGCAAAGAGTCGGACGAGAAGGTCCAGGTGCCCTGGACCCTTTGCCCGCGGTCGACGCTGAATGAGTTGATCTAGTCGTCCCCTAGGCGGAGGTCCAGATTCTCTTGGGTTGCAAAGGCTTTCGCTCTGGCGAGTGCCGCATCTAGGGCCTCCTCTGGCGTACCGAACTCACCCTTTCGAGGAGATGGTACTGGCCGTCCGCAAACCGTCAGCGGCCCAATATCCCAGCCTCCTGCATCAGCCTCAATCGCGCTCAACTTTACAGACCCTGCTTCGCGCTCATGTCTCCTGCCACTCATGCACTAATCCTCCATGGTGCCGACCTGATTGGTCAGCTTGACCCTACCCCAACTCCCCTACTTCACGCCACTGGCGAGGTATCCACATGCCCACTGATCTGATCGCCGCTCTGCGCGGCGAGGACGGCGACCTGTTCGTCAAGGAAGCCGCCGACATGCTGGAGCGCCAGCAGAAGCTGCTGGACAAAGACGCCGCTGTCGCCGGCCACATGCAGTCCATCGTCGACGGCCTGCGCGCCCAGTTGGAGGCGCTGCGCTCGGCAGCAGGCCTCGCCATCGAGCGAGCTGCCGTGTTCGACGATGGCACCGACGGCGCCGATGCCGAGTCGGCGCGCAGCGTAGTGGCCATCCTCCGCGGTGCGCTCGTCCCGCAGCCTGCTGATGCGACGTACACTGTCGGCCCGTTCCGGGGCGACGACGCAGCCCTCGTCCGCAACGCCCAGGCGCTGCTCAACCTCGACGCCCGGGGCGCGCTGACGCCTGGCGGGACCGGCGAGCACGCCCGGACCATCATCGCGGCGTTCATCGAGCGCTGGCCCGCGGCCGGGGCGGCGCCAGCGGTGCCGGAGGGATATGCACTGGTGCCGGTGGAGCCGACTGAGGCGATGATCGAACAGGGAGCTGAGTCACTGCGTTGTGACTGCAACCTGAGCCGCACTCCGCAAGAGCGCACCGCACGGCGCGCCGTCCGGAACGTGTACGCGGAAATGCTCACCGCCGCCCCTGCAGTGCAGCCCGACAGCATTCCGCCGAGGCCGCCAGAGCAACCCTCTCCTCGCCCCTACGACTACCAGCGCCCCGACCGCGACCAGCTCGCGCTCGACGCGGCGAACGACATCACGCGGCTGGTGTACGGCGCCCAGCTGGCCGTCTCCTGTTCGTCGCAGCTCTTGGCCAAGGTGCAGTGCCGGATACTCGACGCGATCAACGGTGCCCAGCAGCCTGTAGAGCAGCAGGCCGAGTTCGGCGACGCCTACCAAGGCGCCCGCGAAGACCTAGCGATCTGGAAGCGCCGGGCTCAACAGCAGGAGGGAGAGTGATCATGGCCACAGTATTCCTCTGCTCTCCGAACAACTCCACGATGTTCACCACATGCTGCGAAGTGGCTGTTTGTGACGACCAGAACCGCTGCCCGCGATGCCAGCAGGAAGTGCTACCGCAGGGTCGCTCAGAACGCTGGGAAACCGCATACGGCCCCATCCGGCGCAACCAGCGCTGGTACGGAAACTGGTATCCGAATCACGGCGAAGGGCGCGGCCACTACGAACGCCAGCACCCCGCCACCGGCGCCGAACAGCCACCACCACCGTCCAGCCCACGCCAGCCCTGAGTTCCAGCCCCTCCAGGGCCTGATTCCCCACCACCATTCACCAGCTGCCGGCAGCGCCGGCGGTAAGGATTCCCTATGTCCGTGATATGTCCCGAGCCCCAAGCTCACCCCGAGCGCTGCGGCTGCACGCCGGCAGGCACCGAACAGGTCAGCAGCACCTGGCTCGCCCAGCTGCGCGCCGAGTACCGGCAGTTCGCCGACGAGTGCCAGCGCCTGGCTGCGAAACTACAGGCGCTCAGCACGATAACGCTGGCCGACGAGCGCGCCGACCGCATCTACATTGCCGGGCCGATGACCGGCTACCCCGATTTCAACTTCCCTGCCTTCAATGCCGAAGCAGAGCGCCTGCGCGGCGCTGGATGGCACGTCGAGAACCCGGCGGAGCACGGTCACGTCGACGGTGCCGAGTGGGGGGACTACCTGCGCTACGACATCTGGCGCCTGGCAACCTGCGAAGCCATCCACCTGCTGCCCGGCTGGCAGAAGAGCAAGGGCGCCAAGCTCGAAGTGCACATCGCCAAGTCGCTGGGCATGAAGATCCGCTACGCCCACGGAGCCGAGCCCGCCGCCGACCTCCTGATAGAGCACGGCTCCGACTTCCTCATGATGCAGTTGGCGGCCGAGCCGAAGCCTGATCCCGTCGACGTGTTCCTCGAGGATGTCCGCGCCGAACTGACGCGCGCCAGGGCGAAATTCCCCGGTGACCGCATCATGGGCCTCGCCCTGGCCGAAGAGTTCGGCGAACTGATCAAGGCCATGCTCGACGAGCCGGCCAGTTGCGTGCGCAAGGAGGCCGTGCAGACCGCCGTCATGGCTGCCCGGGTCGTGCTGGACGGCGACGGCTCGGTGCGCGAGTGGCGCGCAGCGCGCGGCCTGGACCAGATCACAGCGCAGGTGGCGCCGCCGACAGGCATCGACAGCGAGGGCGGCAGCCATGACTGATCGCGAACTGCTGGAACTGGCGGCCAAGGCTGCTGGCGTCGAAGGGCAATACTTCGAAAGCGAGAACGGCATCCACATCCACACCGGCATCTATCGCCCTGGGCTCGACTACTACTGGAACCCGCTTATCAGCGATTCCGAAGCGCTGCGGCTGGCGGTGAATCTGCAGTTTGATCTATCGCTCGGCCATGGTGGGGCGTCCGTAAAGATCTGTGGGCGGAGGATTCTTGCCGAGGAACTGTGCCACCCGGACTCCGGCGAAGACCTCGCATGCGCCCGCCGCGCCATCGTCCGCGCCGCTGCTGAGATCGGGAGGGCCATGCCATGAGGGAGCGCATCCCCTGCAGCCAATACGACCCGGGCACCCACACCTGCAAGAGCGGCCACATGCGCACCCACCCAGTGTGCTGGGGCGGAAATACCGAGTGCCCCACATGCGGAAGCAGCGGAGAGCCGCCCATGTGCATGCGGGAAGACCTGCCGGCGCACTTGATCAGCGACAACGGCCTGCCGCGCTGCTGGCCGAGCGAGGTGCAATCGTGAAAGAACGCCCGATTCTGTTCAGCGGCCCGAAGGTCCGCGCCATCCTGAGCGGCCAGAAGACCGTCACCCGGCGGGTGGTCAAGGGCATCGATCCGGAGCGCCTGGGCGAGACGATGACCCGCGCGCAGTGGCAGAAGGTGAATCGCGAACTGCCGGTGGCCTTCGGTCCTACATACTTCTGCCCCTATGGCCAGCCAGGCGACCGGCTGTGGGTGCGGGAGAGCCTGCACTACGACTGCGAGTACGGCCACTACTACGCCGCAGGCGGCCGGCTCGGAGAAACGGTCTACCTCTGCTCGCTCTTCGACGATGTGAAAGCCCAGACCGGATACAGCTACGACGGCCTGCTGCCGGAGCGCTCGGTGCCGAGCATCCACCTCCATCGCCGCTACAGCCGCATCCTGCTGGAGATCGTCAGCGTCCGGGTCGAGCGCCTGCAAGACATCAGCGAGGAGCAGGCCTTGGCCGAGGGGATCGCTCATGCCGGCGACGGCCTGTTCCACGTTGAGGACAGCCAGCACCTGGCTGATGACCCACGGGAGAGCTTCGCGTCGCTGTGGGAGTCGATCAACGGCGACGGAAGCTGGGCCGCGAATCCCTGGTGCTGGGCGGTCGAGTTCAAGCGGGTGACGCCATGAGCAACTACTACCCCAAGGCCGGCCGCTGCCGCGCATGCGCCAGGCTGCACGACGACTGCAGCGCCCTTCCCTTCGAAACCATGCCGGTGCACCGCCGCGACGGCCAGGACGTGGTGGTGATCTGCACCGAGTTCAGCCAGACCAACCACGGTGCCAGCCTGCGGGCGGCGACTAGGAGCAGACCATGAGAATGGCCAAACCATCTGAGAAAGACATCGACGCCGCCGGCGAGCTGATGCAACTGCTGGATACTATCGACGCCCGGTTCGGCGGTCCCTGGTCGATTCCCGACGCACCGTGCGACCTATTCGAGTTCCTAGGCGACAAGACCTTCGACTCGGACAACACCCAACACCTGCAGGTCCTCTACAACCACCTGGCGAAGCTGCTGCGCAAGGCGCCGAGCTTCCAAGGACGGGTTATCGGAGGCATGTGCTACGTGATCATGTACGAGCGGAACGAGATCATCGACCCGAACGATGACTGTTTGGCCCTGCACCCCAAGCTGCGCGGGCTGCTGAACAATCTGGCTCCGACTCCATGAGCAGCCCCGCCACCGACTACTCGATCACCGCAGCCGACGCCAAGGAACTGGCCGGCGCCGTCCTGCTGCCGGCCGACCTACGCCGCAAGGTGCTGGAGAAGATGCGCACCCAGCGCACCGCCGACCAGATGCTCGACCTGTTCGTCCAGATACTGGGCATGGCCAACGCCGTCGCCGAGAACTGCCGAGCCATGGTGGAGATGATTCTGGTCACCGAAGGTGGCATGCACCCGCACACCGCCGAGCAGGCCAACCTGCCCACCATGTTCGGCGCGCTGATGGGCGTGCAGCTCGCGGATGGGGTCGACCCGAAGGGCACATGCCACGGCTGCGCCTACCGACTCGGCACGCCAGCGAACACCTCACACCCGACCGTCGACGATGCCGCCTACTGCCGGGAGCAGGGGAAGAAATTCTTCTGCCACGCCGAGATGGACGACCTGGGGCAGCCCACGAAGACCTGCATCGGACACTGCAAGGCCATGAAACAACAGCCATGAACGCCCCGACATTCTGCCGGAGCACCGGCGCCCGGATCTGCCGCTGCGCCTGCCCGCGCTGCACGCCGCCCGCTCCACCAACCCCGGACAACTGAACTACCACCAACACAAAGCGCGCCGGTCACCCGGCGTGGAGGACCGCTATGGCCAGGGTAATCGCACAGATGACGCTACAGCTGCCCCGCCTGATGGAGGCCAGCGAGTACCGCAAACTACGCTACGCAGGGGGTAAGCCCAGCCTGCAGCAGCTGAAAAAATGGATAGAAGAGGGAGAAATCGTGGGTGAGGTGAAGGGCGGGCTCTACTTCGTAGACCTGAACGCCGAACTGGCCGGATCGGACGACCCTCTGCTGGCCAAGATGTTGGAGATTTGACCAATGGCACCACCGCGCAGGCGCGACGCCAAGAACCGGAACCTACCGGACAATCTGTATCCGAACGGGAAATACTGGCAGTACCGAAACCCCATCACCGGAAAGAAGACCAGCATCAACAAACCGCTGGCCGAAGCGATCCGGCTGGCGAAGGCCGCCAACGCCAAGCTGTTGCCGCTGATGGCGGACGACGGCAAGCTGCTATCGCTGCTGACCGGTGAAGAAGCACCGACCGTTGAGCATGTGATCGGGCGCTTCGAGAACGAGTGGCTGCCGACGAAGACCTACGCTGCGAGCACCCTGGACGAGATCCTTATCAAGCTGGAGCGGTACAGGGCTGACCTCGGCAAGCGGATGTTCGGGCAGCTCGGCGTGCTGGAGATGGCCGAATATCTCGACCAGTACAGCAACAACGCCTACACCAAGCACCGCGGCCTATGGGTGAAGATTTTCGCGTTCGCGGTGGCCAAGGGCCTGGCAGAGCGCAACTGCGCCGAGCTAACCCTGGTGAAGGAGGAAGCGGAGAAAGTGCGTCAGCGGCACACCCTGGAGGGCGTACAGACCATCCTGGCCGCCTCTACCACCCCGGATTGGCTGCGACGCGCTATCCGCCTGGCGCTGCTGAGCCTGCAGCGGCGCGAGGACCTGGTGATCTGGGAGCGTACCGCTGTGGACATGGCGGCGAACACGATCCGAATCTCCCAGGGGAAGGCCGAGAACTACGACATCCCCATCCACCTCGAAATCGAGATGGGCCCTGACCTGCGCGCCGTAGTGCAGGAGTGCCTGGCTGATCCTATTGCCGGCCCCACTCTGCTCCGCTACCGGCCGCGCGCTCGTCGGCGGGAACAGCTCGAGGCGAAGGTGCATTGGTCCGCGATCACCGAGGACTACTTGACGAAGGAGTTTCGGAAAGCGCGGGACGCGGCCAGGGCCTATGATCACATCGAGAATCCGAAGGCGCGACCGACCATGCACGAACTGCGGGCGCTGGGCGCCTGGCTCTACGAGCAGCAAGGATTCCCGGTCGAGTATGTGCAGGCGCTGATGGGGCATGCGACCGAGGAAATGACCGCGTATTACCAATCCGGCCATGAAGAAATTCAGGTCCAATACACCCAGGTTCAGGCCGGGCTGAAGCTGTAGCACGGCATTTCGATTGCCCAGCCATTGCCCAATGTTTGCCCAAAGCAAAAAGGGCGACCCTTTCGGATCGCCCTCTAAGCCCCGCGCTACGCGGGTTTGTTTGGTAGGCACAATTGGACTCGAACCAACGACCCCCACCATGTCAAGGTGGTGCTCTAACCAACTGAGCTATGTGCCTGCAATGGAGGCGCATTTTAGGGAGATTCGCCGGGGTGTCAACACCTTTTTTCGCTAAGCCACTGAAAAAGTGGATTTTTTGCTGCACAGAGCTGCGTTGAGAATTTTGCACAGAGGCTAGCCGGCTCATTTCCAGTCGGGTAGCATCGGCTCATTCCGTAAAAAATAAGAAACGCAGGTTAAAATATGACGCACACCCCCTACCCCCAGTCCTACTACGCAGCCTCGGCCAACCCGGTGCCGGAGCGCCCGGCCCTGCAGGGCGAGACCGAGACCGATGTCTGCGTCATCGGCGCCGGCTACACCGGTCTCTCCACCGCCCTGTTCCTGCTGGAGAACGGTTTCAAGGTGACCATCGTCGAGGCGGCCAAGGTCGGATTCGGCGCCTCTGGCCGTAACGGTGGCCAGATCGTCAACAGCTACAGCCGCGACATCGACGTGATCGAGCGCACCGTCGGGGCCAAGCAGGCGCAGCTGCTCGGACAGATGGCTTTCGAAGGCGGTCGCATCATCCGCGAGCGCATCGCCCAGTACGGCATCCAGTGCGACCTGAAGGACGGCGGCGTGTTCGCTGCCAACACACCCAAGCACATGAAACACCTGGAATCGCAGAAGAAGCTGTGGGAGCGCTACGGCCACACCCAGCTTGAGCTTCTCGACGCCAAGCGCATCCGCGAGGTGGTGGATACCGACAGTTATGTCGGCGGCATGCTCGACATGAGCGGCGGCCACATCCATCCGCTCAACCTCGCGCTGGGCGAAGCCGCCGCTGTCGAATCGCTGGGCGGCGTCATCCACGAGCAGAGCCCGGCGATCCGCATCGAGCGTGGCGCCAACCCGGTGGTGCACACCCCCGGCGGCCGAGTGAAGGCCAAGTTCGTGGTGGTCGCCGGCAACGCCTACCTGGGCAACCTGCTGCCGGAGCTGGCGTCCAAATCCATGCCCTGCGGCACCCAGGTGATCACCACCGAGCCGCTGTCCGACGAGCTGGCGCGCAGCCTGCTGCCGCAGGACTACTGCGTCGAGGACTGCAACTACCTGCTGGACTACTACCGTCTCTCTGGCGACAAGCGCCTGATCTACGGCGGCGGCGTGATCTACGGTGCCCGCGATCCGGCGGACGTCGAGGCGATCATCCGGCCGAAGATGCTCAAGACCTTCCCGCAGTTGAAGGATGTGAAGATCGACTTCGCCTGGACCGGCAACTTCCTGCTGACCTTGTCGCGTCTGCCCCAGGTCGGCCGCATCGGCGACAACATCTACTACTCCCAGGGCTGCAGCGGCCACGGCGTCACCTACACCCACGTGGCCGGCAAGGCGCTGGCGGAAGCCCTGCGCGGCCAGGCCGAGCGCTTCGACGCTTTCGCCAACCTGCCGCACTACCCCTTCCCGGGCGGTCGCCTGTTCCGCGTGCCTTTCACCGCACTGGGCGCCTGGTACTACAGCCTGCGCGACAAGCTGGGCGTGTAGACGATCCGAAAGGGAAACGGCGCCATCAGGCGCCGTTTCTGCTTACAGGACGAGTATGGCCTGCGCCAGTTCGAGGTCACTCGTCTGCAGCTCCGGCAGGCGGTCGCGGACATGCCGCAAGGCTGCCTCCAGACGTGCGCCACGGATATCGCCCTGGCTGGCGATGAAACTGGCCGCATCGTCCCTGGCCTCGCGCACCACCTTGTCGTCGAAGGCCGACGAGGTGACATCGCTGATGCCATCCACCGTGTTGACCATCGCGTCGGTAGTCACGACGAAACTGCTCGCGTTCGCCGACAGGCTGACCCCGAGGGCCAGCGCCGCTAGCCAATATTTGCCATGCATGATGCAAGCTCCTGTATTGCGGACTGATTTCGGTCGGGGAGATTACCCGTAGCCTCGTTGAAGGTATAGCAGCCACCCTCGCTGAGGTAGAATGCCCGGCCGCGTCCCGCTCCAGTATTTTCCGGCTCCTCCATGCAGAATTCTTCCCCTCGCCCAGCCCTCTCCCGCCGTTTCTCCGTGGCGCCGATGATGGACTGGACCGACCGCCACTGCCGTTTCTTCCTGCGCCAGCTGTCCAGCCAGGCACTGCTGTATACCGAGATGGTCACCACCGGCGCTCTGCTGCATGGCGATGCGCAGCGCTTCCTGCGCTATCACGACTGCGAGCACCCGCTCGCCCTGCAGCTGGGCGGCAGCGATCCGGCGGACCTGGCCGCCTGTGCGCGGATGGCGGAGGCGCATGGCTATGACGAGGTCAATCTGAACGTCGGCTGCCCCAGCGACCGGGTGCAGAACAACATGATCGGCGCCTGCCTGATGGGCCATCCGCAGCTGGTGGCCGATTGCGTGAAGGCCATGCGCGACGCCGTGACCATACCGGTGACGGTCAAGCACCGCATCGGCATCAACGGCCGCGACAGCTACGCCGAGCTGTGCGACTTCGTCGGCACCGTGCGCGATGCCGGCTGTACCAGCTTCACCGTGCATGCGCGCATTGCCATCCTTGAGGGCCTGTCGCCGAAGGAGAACCGCGAGGTTCCGCCGCTGCGCTACGAGGTGGCGGCGCAGTTGAAGCAGGACTTCCCGGAGCTGGAGATCATCCTCAACGGCGGCATCAAGACGCTCGAGGAATGCCAGCATCACCTGCAGACCTTCGACGGCGTGATGCTGGGGCGCGAGGCGTATCACAACCCCTACCTGCTGGCCCAGGTCGACCAGGCGCTGTTCGGCCTCGACAAGCCCGTGATCGGCCGGGCTGAGACCCTGACGCGCCTGCGCCCCTACATCGAGGCGCACCTTGCCGAAGGCGGCGCCATGCACCACATCACCCGTCACGTTCTAGGGCTAGCCCAGGGCTTCCCGGGCGCGCGCCGCTTCCGCCAGCTGCTCTCGGTGGATGTGCACAAGACCCGCGAGCCCCTGGCGCTGCTCGACCAGGCCATCGAGCTGCTCGCCGGTCGCTGAAAAGCCCGAGCCAGACGTTGAAGCGCCCCTCGGGGCTCGGGTAAGGTCGAGGTCATCGCAAAGACAGGGCTTCGTCATGACCTCCAAGCTGGACCAACTCAAGCAGTTCACCACCGTGGTCGCCGACACCGGCGACCTCGACGCCATCAGCCGGCTCAAGCCGGTGGACGCCACCACCAATCCCTCGCTGCTGCTCAAGGCCGCCGCCCTGCCCCGTTACGCCGAGCTGCTGGACCGCGCCGTGAGTGCCTGTGCCGGCGACCTGGGGCTCGCCTGTGACCGCTTCGGCGTGGCCGTCGGCCAGGAGATCCTCAACGTGATTCCCGGGCGCATTTCCACCGAGGTGGATGCCCGTCTTTCGTTCGACACCGAGGCCACCCTGGCCCGCGCTGAGCGCATCATCGGTCTCTACGAGCAGGCCGGCGTCGGCCGCGACCGCGTGCTGATCAAGATCGCCTCCACCTGGGAAGGCATCCGCGCCGCCGAGCGCCTGGAAAAGGCCGGCATCCAGACCAACCTGACGCTGCTGTTCTCCTTCGCCCAGGCCGTGGCCTGCGCCGATGCCGGCGTGTTCCTCATCTCGCCCTTCGTCGGGCGTATCTACGACTGGTACAAGAAGGCCGAGGGCCGCGACTTCGTCGGCGCAGAAGACCCGGGCGTGAAGTCCGTTTCACGCATCTACCAGTACTACAAGGCCAACGGCTACTCCACGGTGGTCATGGGCGCCAGCTTCCGCAACCTCGGCCAGATCGAGCAGCTCGCTGGTTGCGACCGCCTGACCATCAGCCCCGAGCTGCTGCAGCAACTGGCCGACGACCAGGGCGAGTTGCCGCGCGTGCTCACGGCGAGCACGGGCGAGCCCCGCCAGGCACTGGACGAGAGCGCTTTCCGCTGGGCCATGAACGAGGACGCCATGGCCACCGAGAAGCTGGCGGAAGGCATCCGCCTGTTCGCCCGCGACCAGGAGAAGCTGGAGGCCCTGCTGGCCGCACGCCGCTGATTCCGGAGAAAACAAAAGGGGCGATGTCCGTGCGGACATCGCCCCTTTTCATATCGATGACGGCTAGCTGCGCTCCAGCGCGCTCACCAGGTCGTGAAAGGCCTCGCGGTTGGACTCGTTGAGCCCCATGAGGATGCGGTGCGCTTCCAGCACCTTGGCCTTGACCACCTCTTCCGACTGATCCTGGGACGGCAGGTCGCTCAGGCATTCCGGACAAGGAATCGGCCGGTCGACGATGTTGAACACCTGATCGAAGCCCATGGACTGCAGCAGGCGCGTGATGTCCTCGTGGGTGGTGACCACGGTGGGCAACAGGCCGATCTTCTGCCGGGACAGGATAGACAGCTTGGCCAGCAGGCCAAGGGTGGTGCTATCGATGCTGCGGGTTTCCGTCAGGTCGATGACGATCGCCGAAAAATTCAGCGCCGTGAAAATCTTCTCGATCGTTGAATCCAGTGCCGAACACAAGGTCAGGCGGACTTCGCCGACGAACTTCAGGACGAAGGTTCCATCCTGCTCGGCGAACTGGATCCTACCGGGGCTATTCCCAGGGTTCATGCAAGGTTCCTGCTCAACACCAGCAAGGCAATATCATCCGGCATATCGCGCAGATTGGCCAGACCGAAGACCTGGCGCAGCCCGTCGAGGGTGCCTCCGGCCTCGCTCACCAGCCTGGGGAGCGCGGCCTCCTTGTCTTTGAGCGTGTCGCCGGGCAAAAGGTCCAGAATACCGTCGGACATCAGGCTCAGGCTGAAGGACTGCGGCAGCTGCACGGCCAAGTCGCCGTAGCTGGCGTCCTCGAACAAACCGACCGGCAGGCCGCGGCCTTCCAGGTAGCTCGCCTTGCCCTCGCTGAACAGCACCGGCAGCGGCAGGTGGCCGCCGACGCTGTAGGTCAACTGGCCGGTCTCCTCGTCGATCACGCCACCCAGCATGGTCACGTGCTTGCCTAGCTTACAGTTGAGCAGACCACGGTTGATGTGGGCGAGCACGTCGGACGGCTTGAACTCGGGCAGCACGCCATTGCGCCGCCACTCGTAGAGCAGGCGCGTGGTCATGAACTTGAGCAGCACGGTGACGAACGCCGACGAGGCGCCGTGCCCCGAGACATCGGCCAGATAGAAGGCCACCCGCCGCTCGTCTACCCGGAAATAGTCGACGAAATCGCCGGACAGATAGAGAGAGGGAATGATCTGGTGGGCGAACTCCAGGCTGTCGGCCTGCCAGGGCGTGTTCGGCAGCATGTTCATCTGCACCTGGCGCCCGGCGTTCTGGTCTTCCTGCAGCAGGTGCAGGCTGGCCTGCAGCTCGCGGTTGGCGGTTTCCAGCTTCTCGCGGTAGCGCTGGTTTTCCAGGCGCAGGTGGGAGCGATCCAGGGCGCGGCGCACCGAGTGCTCCAGCACGGCCAGGTCTTCCAGCGGCTTGATCAGGTAGTCAGCGGCGCCCAGGCGCAGGGCCTCGACCGCATCGCTCATCACCCCGGCGCCGGACACGACGATGACCGGGACTTCGCTGTTGAGCGCGTTGATCCGGCGGATCAGCTCGAGGCCGTCGATCTGCGGCATGCGCAGATCGCAGATGATCACCTCGGGCCGCTCGCGCTCGAACACCTCCAGCCCGTGCAATCCGTTCCCGGCCTGCAGGACCTGGAAACCGCTGTCGTCGAGGTAGGCCGCGAGGCTCGCACGCACCACCTCGTCATCATCGATAATCAGCAGCTTGGCGCTGGTTTTATGCATGGGCCATCCAGGCAAACGACGCCGGAGAAGTTGAATTTGGCGCCTCGGAACAGACTGTACACCTGTGCTCGGACGATTCAAGGCGCAGACGGTACTCCCATCCGCCGGGCGATTCAAGCGGCCAGCCGATTGTCGCCGGGCGCCTTTACACCGCAAATCGGCGGGAGTTATAAGACCCTCCAGAGAGCGTCCCAAAACAAGAGGATAGGTCCATGAGCCAGAACGATCGCGCCTACAGCGAGAAACGCGACTTCATCCGCATGCGACTGGAAGCCCCCGTCACACTCCACCACGCCGGCAAGGAAATCCAGGCCCAGTGCCTCGACCTCTCCAGCACGGGCATGCAGGTGGAAGCGGACTGCCAGGTGGCCATGGGCGACAAGGTGAAGGTCCACATCCCTTCCGAGCACAGCGAACTGAAGGGGCTGGAAGCCGAGGCCGAGGTGGTGCGGATCATCCAACTGGAAGACGGCCGGAGTTCGATCGGCCTGGCCATCCTGTCGATGACCTGATCCACAGGCGGAAAGAAAGAAGGCGGCCAATGGCCGCCTTTTTCATTGCCGTGAACGACTCAGAAGTCGTCCACCACTTCGCCGTCCTTCACGCGGAACTCGCGGTTCTGCAGGTAGGCGTTGCGGATGAAGATGTACTTGTCGCCGGTCATCATCTTTTCCGCCGACAGCAGGCTGGCGCGGGTATCGATCACGTTGACGGCGCGGGTGACGTTGCGGGTCGGCACATGGTCGATGTAGGGGTACGGGCCGAGGTAGCCGTCGGGAATCTTGGCACCGGCGTCACGCACGGTGCTCGGGCCGAGGAACGGAATCACCAGATAGGGACCGCTGCCCAGCCCCCAGGCGCCCAGGGTCTGGCCGAAGTCCTCGTCGTTGCGCTGCAGGCCCATCTCGCTGGCCACGTCGAAGAAGCCCAGCAGGCCGAAGGTGGTGTTGAAGATCAGGCGGCTACCATCGACACCCGCATCGTGCACCTTGCCCTGCAGCAGGTCGTTGGCCAGGTTGCCGACGTCGCCGATATTGCGGAACACATTGTGTACACCGTCTTCGAGGAACTGCGGGGTCACCGCCTGGTAGCCCTTGGCGACGGGCTTCAGGGCGTAGGTGTCGAGCGTATCGTTGAAGCGGAAGATCGGGCGGTTGAAGCTCTCCCAGGGGTCTTCCTCGGCCGCGTTCGCCGCCAGCGGCAGCACGGCCATCGCGGCACAGGCACACAGGCGGCCCAGACGATCGAGCCAGCTCGCACCGATCATTCGCATTTGCAGTCTCCCCATCGCATCAGTAGTGTGGCGGCCCGTGGCCAGCCGGATATCCTTGCAGGCCGCGCAGTATAAACGTCGCTGTCCCGTATGGCAGCAGCATAGTGGACTCCAGCATGTCGGAAAAACGCCTGCTCCATACCGCCCACATCCCGGTGCGCTGGGGCGACATGGACAACTACGGCCACGTTAACAACACCGTCTACCTGGAATACGTCCAAGAGGCCCGGGTGGCTTGGTTCGCCAGCGTGGGCCTGGACATCGACCACGACGCCCAGGGGCCGGTGGTGCTGCAAACCCTGCACACCTACCTGAAGCCGGTGGTCCATCCCGCCACCGTGGTGGTCGAACTGTACGCCGGCCCGGTCGGGCGCAGCAGCCTGGTGGTCGAGCACCGCCTGAGCACCCTGGAAGACCCGCAGAGCTGCTACGGCGAGGGCCACTGCAAGCTGGTGTGGATCGACCACGGCGGCAATGTCTCGGTGCTCGTGCCCGACGACGTGCGCCGGGTGATGGGCGTCGATCCGTCGTAACCGGATCGTCACAGGCGCTGGCTACCCTGCCCCGAACGCTTCGGGAAACGAGTCGCCATGCCAGAACCCCAGTTCACCGCCCTGCTGTTCGGTCTGACCGGTTGCCTGGTCGACCACGGCGCCCGCACCCTGCCGGTCGCCCTGCAGCATACGGGGCTACGCCACTGCCCCGAAGACCTGCGACAACCGCAGTTGCTGGACAGCCTGCTCGCCAGCGCGAACGAGCGGGCCGAGGCGCTACCCGGCGTGATCGAGCTGCTGGAGGAGCTGGCGCTCCAGCGCCTGCCCCATGCCGCCCTGGACGAACTGCCCGCCGAAGTCGCGCGGCGCCTTGCGAGCGCCCTGCCCCGCGACGTCACCCTCTGCTGCACCGGAGACGCCCGCCCCTGGCTGGCGCCTGACAGCCTCTGGCAGGCGCTGGCCCTGTTGCAGGTGGAGTGTCTGGAAGGCTGCGTGCTGATCGCCAGTGAGCCGCGCCTGCTGCAGGCAGGACTGAATGCCGGGCTCTGGTGCATCGGCCTGGCCAGCTGCGGCTCGCCGTGCGGGCTGGCCCTGGCCGACTGGCAGGCCCTGCCCGCCGCCGAACGCGAGAAGCTGCGCGCCCAGGCCACCCTGGAACTGTACCGGCTCGGCGCCCATTCGGTAATCGACCACCCCGGCGAGTTGCCGGCGTGCCTGTACGACCTTGCTGTACGGCGCAGCAAGGGCGAAAAACCATAACCCATCGGCTCACAACCAGCCTGATTAGCTGACTTTTGGGCTCTACCCGGTTCTCATTGGCTGCCAGCAATGGACGCCGATCTCTGGTGAGATTTCACCTCGCGGCCTGCAACTCGCGTGCAGACTTTGCCAGTTCGATCAGTGCAGTCTTTTCCGCTTCGCCAGGCTCGACGCCGGCGGCCCAGGTGAGTTGGATGACAAGGCCGTTCTCGACGAAGCTGGTTTCGGCGCGCGGATTGCCGCTCTTGCAGGCAAACGACAGTTTTGCGTCCTCGCCCAGTTCCGGTACGTCGCGAGTCTGGCAATCTCCGGATCGCAGCACATCAGGTGAGAAGCCGCCATGCACCTCCATCGCAGAAAGCAGCAATACACGCGATTGCTTGTCTAGCGCCATGCAACTGTTCTCGCCATGCACCTGCACCTCGTATGGCTTGCCGCCGAACAGCTTCTTCAGGCCGCCTTCGTCGAACCAGGGGCAGGTGGTCGCCTTGCGCTGCATGTCCGCGTCATTTGCGCCGCGTAGCGCGAACTGGCCGAGTCTCGAGGCGGCCTGCACGTCGGCTTCCGTCACAGCACGTTGCAGGCTCAGCATGACGGTGATGACCAGGTGGTCCTTCTGCGCGGTGATCGAGGTGGTGCGCGAGCTTTGCGCACTACCGTTCTTCGGTTCGTAGCGGAACGCACGATCGCCCAAGGCTTTGACGTCCTTCATCGTGTATTCGCCGGCCAGTCCCTGCCGCATGCCTTCATACACATCATTGGCATCGGCTCTGGACGATTTGAACTGTTGCATGAAGCTGACCGAATTTGGCGGCGAGCGCTTGTCGGACATGAAGGTGCAGTGGCCGACTGCACCACCGACCATCGTGTGCCAGGGCGCGAACTCGGCGAAAGCCTCATCGACCTCGGAAGTCGGAAGGAAGCCGCAGTCCTCGGCAGCATGTGCTGTGGTGGCGGCAATGACGAGGATCAGCGGAAGCAGTGAACGAAAGGAGAAACAGCACATGGAAGGGCTCCTGCAAAAATGATGGTAAGTATTCTGAAGCGGATCAGGGCATGGATCCGAGGCTGTTCATACCCATGGAGCCCTGAATCATCCCTAGCCGGAAAACCTTGCGCAAGGCTCGCAGCGCGAGCCCGGCCAGTAGATTTACCGAGGCAGGAACCACCGCCCAAATTGCCCACTGCGACCTAACGTTTGGTTAAGGGGCGGGCTTTAGCCCATCCCAGCGAATAATTTTGAGCGATTCTTTAGGTGCTACTCATAAACCTTTCCGCAGTAAAGAAAAACAGCGCACTGTTGCCACGGATTTGATGAGGAAAGACCTTGGGTTAGGCCGAAGTCGCTAGCCTCAGCCCATGCGATTGCACTTTCAAGAAACGACTCAATTGTGGTGTTTTCCCAACCATTAGCGTCAGGCACATACGGTGGACTGGAGCTTCCATTTTCCTGATCAGCTGATGCAGCGCGATCTGCTGCTAATACGCGCGCAAAGACCAAAAAAGATCTCAATGTCTTTGACCTGCTCAAGTAATTTGCTTGCGCCCACTATTTTGCACCTAACTCCTGAGTTAAGCCGTGCCACGAAGTAGTATCGGCTTGAATGAGTTATTAGACTCCACCGTCAATGTCGGTGGGGATTGACTGCATGAACGAGTCAATTTCCAATCCGTACGGTTGATATGGGTTTCGGGCCATCGATGGGTTTATATCGATAACAGAAGAAAGCCAGGTAACGAGGTCGCGAAACGCTAGCTCGACCTTCTCCCGAGTTGGACTAGCATGAAGCCCTGAGTTGAAAAGCTCGATGATGCGGTCTGCCTCCTTTCCAAGAGCCTTCAGGTGACCAGCTGATGCGTCGGTGCTAGAAAGAGCCTTCTCAATATACGCCCAAAGGCGATTTTTGTACTGAGCGGGACCGACTTTGCGCCCGTTCCAGTCAACCTCCTGAGGAGGAAATAGAGCGTCTGCGGTTCGTTCAAGCAGCCGCCTACCCGAAAGAGCCGCTTGAGCATAGTCCTCTTCAGTCTCAGCTCGTTCTAGTGTTCGCGCCGCCGCTGCTAATGCATCAAACAGTTTTGGGTGGAGTTCTTCTAGGCTGTGCGCAATTGCCGACGCATCATCATCGCTCAAGGCAGGCAACTTGGAGCAGAAGGACTTAAATGACTCTACCCGCTTGAAATGTTCCAGAGAGTCATAATTGTCGAAGATTGTCCGACGAGCACCTTGATCCTCGCATTCAACTTCAAAGCCATCTCGTTCAAATGCCTCCCTCAAGCAAACATTGTGATCTTCGTTATGACCCATGTCATAGAAGATGACGCACCTTGTTCCTGTTAACCTGCACGTCTCGCTCAAGCTGTTTCGAAAAAACTGCAGATGAAGCGGTCTAGAGAAAATCACATCCATACAGCCTAAGTAAAAGTCAGCAGACTGCAGCTTATCGTTTAGATTTTCCGCTGCAGCCTGCGTCATGTTTTGAAACAACCAACAGTAGACGGTCGCAGTAGTGTATGTCGACTCCAGCTGAGGCTTTTTTAGCCGGTCGAATGAGACGGACACATACACAGCGCGACACAGTTTATCGAGAGCGTCGTAAGTCCGGTCTTTGCTTTGAGACACTGCACTGAAAGTGAGTATGTCACCCAGGGAAACTCGCATCGAGCGCGACTCCCCTTGTAGGACATTCGCACCTAGAACCAAGTCCATCACCGGGCCGCCGTAGTAGCCTCCCAAGGCTGGATGATCTGAATTGAAGAGAAATGCTACGTTCATGGGGCCTCGGTTGGATAAAGTGGGGGCTAACAATTATTAGACGACATTACTGTCGCATAACATCCTTACAGAAGTTCGGATAATGGGTCGCCTTATACGCTAACATTTTGATATCCATGCGAGTCGAGAGGGTAAACGCGACATCAGCAGAACGAAAAGCGCCCCCAGAGGCGATGGAGGAACATAAAAGCTGTCTAGAGTGAGTGTCGAAACCACAGTGTAAGACATAGCGGAAAAATGCGGCTTGGTGTTGGCTGCAATGTCAGAAGGACCGGATTCTGCGAAGTAGTGCAAGGCACCGAACGGAACGAAAAACCCTGACACCCAAAACTTGCCCTGGATCAGGCGAGCGTCCCCGGCCTGGATTAACCTTCAGCCATATGCAGCGAACCCGGAACGAAAGGTCCGGTCCACTCTGCGATAGCCATGAAGGAGACAACCATGTCCGTACGCCTGCAGCACTATTTCCAGCAACTGCGCGAGGAGCTCGCGACCGACGCGCCGCTGGACGTCGATGATCGCGCCGCGCTGCTCGAACTGATGCAGGAGATCGACCTCAAGCTGGCCAGGGAACTGGCCAGCGACCCCGACGCCACCCTGGTCGACGGCGTCAACCTGGCGGTCGAGCGCTTCGAGAGCCAGCACCCCACCCTGACCGGCACCCTGCGCAACATCCTGCAGAGCCTGGCCAACATGGGTATCTGATTTTCGCCCCGCAACGAAAAACGCCCCCTCCGGTCTGGCCGGAGGGGGCGTTTCTGCACATCGACTTCTGAATCAGTCTTCGCGGTAGCGACGCAGCTTCAGGGACTTGCCGGCGACGCGGGTGTCCTTGAGTTTGCCGAGCAGACGATCCAGGCCGTCTTCCGGCAGCTCGATCAGGCTGAAGGTCTCGCGGATCTGGATGCGGCCGATCGCATCACGCTGCAGGCCACCCTCGTTGAGGATGGCGCCCAGCAGGTTCTTCGCGGCGATGCCGTCACGCGCGCCCAAGGCGGTGCGGCAGCGGGCCTTGCCTTCGCTCGGCGCGGCCATCGGGCGACGCTCGCGGACTTCACCACGGTCACCGCGGTCGTACGAACGCTCGGGACGGTCGCCGTCACGCTCGCGACGCTCGCGCGGGGCACCGACGCTCGGCACCAGCGGCTGCTCGCGCTCGACGCTGGCCAGATCCAGGGCCTGGCCACCGGTGGCCTTCTTCAGCAGGGCCGCGGCCAGGGCGCGCGGGCTGCAACCGATATCGGCGATCAGGCGATCCAGCAGGGCGCCATGGCTGGCTTCCGCGTCGGCGGTCAACGGAGTGAGGCTGGTGGTGAGCTTCTTGATGCGGGCGTCCAGCACCTGCTGCGGGTTGGGCAGCTTGACCTCGCCGACCTTCTGCCCGGTGACGCGCTCGATCACCTGCAGCATGCGGCGCTCACGCGGGGTCACCAGCAGCAGGGCGCGGCCATCGCGACCGGCACGGCCGGTACGGCCGATACGGTGCACGTAGGACTCCGGGTCGTACGGCATGTCGACGTTGAGCACGTGGGTGATGC
The DNA here is from genome assembly GCF_029837675.1 of Pseudomonas sp. GD04015. Classification (NCBI taxonomy): domain Bacteria; kingdom Pseudomonadati; phylum Pseudomonadota; class Gammaproteobacteria; order Pseudomonadales; family Pseudomonadaceae; genus Pseudomonas; species Pseudomonas sp. GD04015. The sequence continues at coordinate 214,230 of NZ_JAOEEE010000006.1, forward strand.
GCGGCACGTCGATGCCACGGGCGGCCACGTCGGTGGCGACCACGATGTCCAGGCGGCCGTCCTTGAGCGATTCGATCACGCGCTCACGCTGGTTCTGGGCGATATCGCCGTTCAGCGCGGCGGCCTTGTAGCCCTTGGCTTCCAGGGCGCCGGCCAGGTCCAGGGTGGCCTGCTTGGTGCGCACGAAGGCAATCAGGGCGTCGAAGTCCTCGACTTCCAGCAGGCGGGTCACGGCGTTGATCTTCTGATCGGCGTGGATCATCAGGTGCGCCTGCTCGATGCGCGACACGGTCTGGGTCTTGGCCGCGATCTTGACGTGCTTCGGCTCGCGCAGGTGCTTCTCGGCGATCTCGCGGATGGAGTGCGGCAGGGTCGCGGAGAACAGCACGCTCTGGCGAGTGGCCGGCATGGCCTGGAAGATCACTTCCAGGTCGTCCATGAAGCCGAGCTTGAGCATCTCGTCGGCTTCATCCAGCACCAGGTGGCGGATGGTCGACAGCAGTTGGTCGTTACGGCTCAGGTGGTCGACCAGGCGGCCCGGAGTGGCGACGATGATCTGCGCGCCCATGCGCAGGGACTTGAGCTGCGGGCCCATGGGCGCGCCGCCATACACGGCCACGACGTTCACGCCGGGCATCTGCTTGGAGTAGGTCTCGAACGCGGTGGCCACCTGCAGGGCCAGTTCGCGGGTCGGCGCCAGGATCAGCGCCTGGGGCTCGCGCTTGGCCGGGTCGATCCTGGAGAGGATCGGCAGGGCGAAGGCGGCGGTCTTGCCGGTGCCGGTCTGGGCCTGGCCGATCATGTCGTGGCCGGCCAGGATCATCGGGATCGCTTGGGCCTGGATGGGGGACGGCTCTTCGTAACCGACCGCGGTCAGTGCGGCGAGAATGGAGGGATGAAGGCCGAGATCGGCAAAGGTGCCGGTTTCCTGGGTCATGGGTCTGCCTCTGTGTGCATCCGCAAAAACCCAGGAACAAAGGCTGCGCATGCCGTGTAAGACCTTGTGGGTCACCCTGGCAGCCGATCGACGGGTATTTGCGAAAACGATGGATGAAACGTCAAGGGTAGTCCGCGCGGGCGGACCAGCAGCGAAGCCGGGCTTCGTGAAATTGACGGGGCCAGTTTTGGCCGGGCGCGAATCATACAGGAAAAAGCTGACTACGGGTCGGGATTTTGCGCCATCCGGCCGAACGGCGCGCTCAGGTGGCCGGGCGCAGCACGTCCAGCAGCGGCTGCAGGGAGTAGCCCAGGCGCGGTTTGAGTGCCTCGGCGCGGGCCGTGAGGGCATCGAGGCCGAGGGGCTGGTCGAGGTCCGCCGGCACCAGCAGGACGACGTTGCCCTCCTTCACCGGAATCTCCCAGTAGTGGCGGTGGTACAGGCCGCGCAGTAAGGCCGCGCCCAGCGGCCGGCCGTCGTCCGTGCCCCACTGGTTGATCACCAGCCATCCGCCGGGATTGAGGCGCTTCTGGCAGTTCTCCAGGAAGCGCCAGGCCAGGTGGCCGGCGGCCGGACCGGTGTCGGTGTAGAGGTCGACGAAGATCAGGTCGGCCGACTCGGCGCTGTCCAGCAGTTCCAGAGCGTCGCCGATGCGCACGGTCAGGCGCGGGTCGTCGGCCAGGCCCAGGTGGCGCATGGCCAGGCGCGGCACGTCGGGGCGCAGTTCGATCACCTCGACATCGTCCAGCGGCAGGAACTTCAGGCACGCCTGGGTCAGGGTGCCACCACCGAGGCCGAGGAACAGCGCGGACTCCGGCGCCTCGTGGCACAGCGCGCCGATCAGCATGGCGCGGGTGTAGTCGTACTCCAGCCAAGCCGGGTCGCGGGTGTAGGTGCAGCTCTGCTCGATGGCCTCGCCGAACTCGAGGAAGCGGTAGTCGCCCACCTCCAGCACGCGGATCACGCCCCAGTCGTCGCGCACTTCCTCCAGCAGGATTTCCTCGCGCAGGTCGCTCATTGGCCGAGCCCCTGGCGGAACTGCCCGGGGGTGATCCCGCTCCAGCGCCGGAAGGCCTTGGCGAAGGCGCTCTCGTCGGAGAAGCCGAGCCCTTCGGCGACCTCGGCCACCCGTGGCGATTCGCGCAGGCGCTGCTCGGCCATCTGGTGCAGCACCTGGTCGCGCAGCAGCTTGAAGCTGGTGCCTTCGTCGGCCAGCTTGCGGTTCAGGTGACGGCCGCTCAGCTCCAGCTGTTCGGCGATGCGCTCCTTGCCCCAGCGCGGCTGCTGGCGCAGCAGTTGCTGCACCCGCGCCGCCAGGCTCTGATTGCCGAGGCGCTCCAGCAGGCTGTCGGCCAGGCCGCGCAGGTGCTCGCGCATCAGCGCGTTGGCCTGGATCAGCGGCATGCCCAGGTCGGCGCGATCGAACACCAGGGCATTGTCATCGGCGCCGAAACACAACGGGCAGCCAAGCAGTTCGATGTAGCGTGCCTCGGCCGCGCGCGGCGGATGGGCGAAGTGCAGCTCCAGCGGCTGGATGCGCTCGCCGGTGATCCAGCGCGCCATGTGCACCAGGCTGGCCAGCACCGCCTCCACCCGCTCCTCGCGGCGCACCTGGTAGTGCGGCAGGTAGACCAGGCGCAGTTGGTCGCCCTCCTCGACCAGGCCGAACTCGCCGCCCTCGCCGACGATGGGGTAGTACTCCAGCAGCGCTTCCAGCGCCTCGCCCAGGGTCTCGCAGCTCATCAGCAGCGCGCCGACCATGTCCAGGTGCCCGACCTGCAGGGCACTGCCCAGGCGCAGGCCGATCAGCGGGTCATGGGCGGCGACGCAGAAGGCTTCCCACAGCGCCTCCTGGCGCGCCAGCGGGATGCGTGCCTCCTGGCCGAGCAAGCGCAGCTCGGCGGGCAGCGGCAGGGCCAGGCGCTCGGCGGCCTGGAGGATGGCCTGGGCGTAGTGGACGGTGACCGAAGGCGGGTTGCTCATGGAGTCCTGAATTAACCGGAAGAGGTCCTGTTTGAGCCGTTACGGCATGCAGGTGGCTGCATATGCTTGCGGAACATAACCAGAAAGACAATCGAGTAGCCTTGCATGCATGCCATCATCGGCGCCGGCCCCATGGGGCTGGCCGCTGCACGTCAGTTGCAGCGCCATGGTATCCCTTTCGTCGGCTTCGAACTGCACCACGATGTCGGCGGCCTGTGGGATATCGCCAACCCGCACAGCACCATGTACGAGTCGGCCCACCTGATCTCGTCCAAGGGCATGACCCAGTTCGACGAGTTTCCCATGGCGGACGACGTGCCTCCCTACCCGCACCATAGCCAGATCGGCCGCTACTTCCGCGACTACGCCGAACGCTTCGGCCTGCGCCAGCACTACCGGTTCGATACCCGGGTGGTGCGCGTCGAGCGCCTGAGCCGGGGCTGGCGGCTGGTCAGCGAGCACGGCGGCAGCCAGCGCGAGTGGCAGTTCGACGGCGTGCTGATCGCCAACGGCACCCTGCACACGCCCAACCAGCCGGCGCTGCCCGGCCGCTTCACCGGCGAGCTGCTGCATTCTTCTGCCTACAAGAGCGCGGAGGTGTTCGCCGGCAAGTGCGTGCTGGTGGTCGGCTGCGGCAACTCGGCCTGCGACATCGCCGTGGACGCCGTGCACCGGGCCAAATCGGTGGACCTGTCGGTGCGCCGCGGCTACCACTTCCTGCCCAAGTTCATCCTCGGCCGGCCCACCGACACCTTCGGCGGCGCGGTGAAGCTGCCGCGCCGGCTCAAGCAGCTGGTCGACGGCCTGGTGGCCCGCATCCTGGTCGGCAAGCCCTCGCAGTACGGCCTGCCCGACCCGGACTACCGCCTGTACGAGTCGCACCCGGTGATGAACTCCCTGGTGCTGCACCATATCGGCCACGGCGATATCCGGCCGCGCGGCGACATCCGCGCGGTGGAAGGCAGGACCGTGATCTTCGCCGACGGCCGTCAGGACGAGTACGACCTGATCCTGCAGGCCACGGGCTACCAGCTCGACTACCCCTTCATCGACCGCGCCGAGCTGAACTGGCCGGACGGCGCCGATGCCCCGCAGCTCTACCTCAACGTATTCCACCCACAGCACGACGACCTGTTCATGCTCGGCATGATCGAGGCCTCGGGCCTGGGCTGGCAGGGTCGCGCCGAACAGGCCGAACTGGTCGCCCTGGCGATCCGCCAGCAGCTGGACGGCCGTTCTTCGGCCAGGGCCTTGCGCGACACCGTGCAGCAACGCGCCGGCCAGCGCCTGGACGGCGGCTACGCCTACCTGAAGCTGCCGCGCATGGCCTACTACGTGCACAAGACCAGTTACCGCGCCGCACTCAAGGCACATATCGCCGAGCTGCGCTGCGACCTCGCGCCCACCACCCAGCCCGAGGAGCGGCCCGATGCCCAGCGTCAATCTTGAGTTCTCGCCCACGGCGATGATCGCCCTCAACGCCATCATCGCCCTGATGATGTTCGGCGTGTCCCTGGAGCTGCGCGCGGAGGACTTCAGCCGCATCGTCCGCGCGCCCAAGGCGCCGGCCATCGGCATGCTGGTGCAGTTCCTGCTGCTGCCGGCGACCACCTGCGGCCTGACCATGCTGCTGCCGATCGACCCGCAGCTGGCCCTGGGCATGATCCTGGTCGCCACCTGTCCCAGCGGCACCTTCTCCAACATCATGACCTGGCTGGCGCGCGGCAACGTGGCGGTGTCGGCCAGCGTCACCGCGGTGTCCAGCCTCACCGCCGGTATCTTCACCCCGCTCAACTTCGCCCTGTACGCCGGGCTCAACCCGAGCACCCGAGCGCTGCTCACCGAGATCAGCGTCGATCCGCTGGAGCTGCTGGCCATGGTGGTGCTGGTGCTGATCGTGCCGATGCTCGCCGGCATGGCCCTGGGCAGGCGCCGTCCGCGACTGGCACGCAAGCTGGAGAAGCCGCTGCGGCACTTCTCCCTGCTGGTGCTGGTGGCCTTCGTCGGCGGCGCCTTCGCCAAGAACTTCGCGCAGTTCGTCGAGCACTTCCACCTGTTCTTCTGGCTGGTGGTGCTGCTCAACTCGATGGCCCTGGGCCTTGGCTACCTGTGCGCCCGGCTGTGGCGGTTGAGCGACGCCGACGTGCGCGCGGTAACGCTGGAGACCGGCATCCACAACTCGGCCCTGGGCATGGCACTGATCTTCACCTTCTTCCCCCAGGCCGGCGGCATGCTGCTGATTGCCGCCTTCTGGGGCTGCTGGCAACTGCTGGCCGGGCTGGTGCTGGCCCTGCTCTGGGCGCGGCGCCCCCTTGGCGACCTGGCCGAACAGCGTGGGAGCGGCCTTGGCCGCGATTACCAGCCATGACTTCGCATCGCGGCCAAGGCCGCTCCCACAAGAACACTCCCGCGACCGTCCTGATCACCGGCGCCGCCAGCGGCCTGGGCTGGGCGCTGGCCAAGGCCTGCCACGCCCGCGGCCACAGCCTGCTGCTCACCGATATCGACGCTGCCGGCCTGGCCGCGCGGGTGGCCGAGCTGGACAGCGACCGGGTCGAGGCGCTGTCGGGCGACATCACCGACCCGGCCCTGCATCGCCAGCTGGTCGACGCCTGCCGCGCGGTGTTCGGCCGTCTCGACCTGCTGATCAACAACGCCGGCATCACCCACCGCTCGCCGACCCTGCTCACTCGCCCCGAGGTGCTGCGCAAGGTGATGGCGGTGGACTACCACGCGCCGCTGGAACTGACCCTGGCCGCCGCCGACCTGCTGCGCGAGAGCCGTGGCCGGGTGGCCTGCATCGGCTCCATGGCCGGCTGGATGCCGGTCCTCGGCCGTGCCGGTTACTGCGCGGCGAAGGCAGCCCTGGCGCAGAGCTTCGAGGTGCTGCGCGCCGAGTTGGCGCAGGACGGCGTGAGCCTGCTGATGGTCTACCCGAGCTTTCTCGACACCCCCATCGACCGCAACGCCCTTGGCGCCGACGGCCAGCCGGCCGGCCACGCCCGCTCGACCCTGGGCAGCGTGCGCAGCGCCGCGTGGATGGCCGGGGAAATCCTTAACGCCCTGGAAAGCGGCCGCGAGCGGCTGTTCCCGGACCGCGGCAGCTGGCTCGCCAGCCTGCTCTGGCGCATCGCGCCAGGCCTGTA
>NZ_JAOEEE010000060.1:0-15724 GCF_029837675.1 Pseudomonas sp. GD04015
TGAAAGACACAGCCATAAAAAAGGCCCCGGGAGGGGCCGAGCGCAGGGTAACGCCAATCAGGTCAGGTGGGCATGAGGCCCGCTGAGGTAGTCGAGCAGGCGGAACAGGCTGGCCTTGAGGGACGCGCAATGGGCGCTGCCGGCCTGGATGGTGGCGGCGTCCTGGACCGCGCCGGGGTGCTCCAGGTCCTCGGGGCAGGCGGCGATCAGCGCCTCGATGCTCGCCGGGCTGCTTTCCAGGTGGCATTGCAGCGCCACCGCCCGCTCCTCCCAGACGAAGCCCTGCAGGGCGCAGGCGGCCGAGTGGTAGAGCGGGATGGCGCCGGCCGGCAGGCTGAAGGTCTCGCCGTGCCAGTGCATGGCCATCAGCCGCTGCGGCAGCATCCGCCCCAGCGGCGAGCGGCGCGCCTCGGCGTGCTGTTCGATCAGGTGCCAGCCGATCTCCGCCGTGTCGGCCACGCGCACCTCGCCGCCCAGCGCCTCGGCCAGCAGCTGACCGCCCAGGCAGATGCCCAGCACCCGCTTGCCGGCGGCCAGCGCCTCGCGCAGCAGGCGTTTCTCGGCCGCCAGCCAGGGATACTCGGTCTCGTCGTGCACGCTCATCGGCCCGCCCATGATCACCAGCAGGTCGAAGTCCTCCGGCCTCGGCAGGGCATCGCCGGCGTACAGGTGATGCACCCGCGCCAGCAGGCCGCGCCGGTCCAGCCACTGGCCGATCTGCGCCGGCCCCTCGAATGCCACGTGCTGCAGGATGGCGATGCGCATCACACCACCTCCCTGGCCGGCCGGCAGGCGCGCTCCAGCGCCCGGTGCAGGCGCCGCAGCATTTCCTCGATGTTGCCCGGGCTCACCGTCAGCGCCGGCGAGAAACGCAGCACGCCAGGCTGCGGCGCGTTGATCAGCAGCCCTTCGCGCAGGGCCGCGCGGGCCACCTGGGCGGCGTTGTCGGCGGCCAGTGGCAGGCCCAGCAGCAGACCGTGCCCGCGCGGGACGCCGGCGCCGAAGCGGCGGCCGATCCGCGCCAGGCCGTCGCGCAGCTGCTGGCCCACGGTGCGTATCTGTTCCAGCATGCCGGGCTCCAGCACGGCATCCAGCACCACCAGGCCGGCCGCCGTCATCAGAGCGTTGCCGTGGTAGGTGCCGCCCTGCTCGCCCGGCTCGAAGCAGCAGGCGTTGCCACGCGCCAGCAGCGCCGCCAGCGGCACGCCGCCGCCGAGGCCCTTGCCCAGGGTGATGACGTCGGCACGCACGCCGTAGAGTTCCTCGGCCAGCAGGCTGCCACAGCGGCCGACGCCGGTCTGCACCTCGTCGAGGATCAGCAGGATGCCGCGCTCGCGGCACAGCCGCTCGGCGCCCTGCAGGTAGTCCAGCTCCGCCGGCAGCACCCCGGCCTCGCCCTGCACCGGTTCCAGCATCAGCGCCACCACGTCGTCTGCGAGCGCCGCGTCGAGGGCCGCCAGGTCGTTGTAGGGCACCTTGCAGAAGCCCGGCACCTTGGGTTCGTACAGCGCCTGGAAGGCCGGCTTGCCGGAGGCCGACATGGCGCCGAAGGTGCGCCCGTGGAAGCTGTTGACGGCGGTGACCATGCGGTAGGCGCCGCCCTTGTGCAGCTGGCCCCACTTGCGCGCCAGCTTGATCGCGCCCTCGTTGGCCTCGGCGCCGCTGTTGAGGAAGTAGGCCTGGTCGCTGCCGGTGGCCTGGCACAGGCGCCCGGCCAGCTTGAGCATGCCGCCGTTGTAGTAGGCCGGGCCCGGATTGATCAGCAGGCGGGCCTGGCGGTGCAGCGCCTCGACCAGCGCCACCGGGCTGTGGCCCAGGCTGTTGACCGCCCAGCCCTGGGTGAAGTCCAGGTAGGAGCGGCCGTCCGCATCCCACAGCCAGGAGCCCTGGCCGCGCACGAACAGTTGCTCGGGGCGCTGCACGGTGTTCATCAGGCGGTCGCGGGACCAGTCATCACGCATCGGGGTACTCCAGGTAGTGATAGTGGACGCCGAGCAGGCGGATGCCGTCCGGGCCGCACTCGACGATGCGCCGCTGCTCGCGGCGCTGCTGCACGCGCAGGGCGAAGCCCTCGGCGGCGGGGAAACGGCCGGCCAGTTCGCAGCGCACCTCGTCCAGGCGCGCGGCGCCGACCGTCAGCTCGGCCCACAGGCGGCCGTCGCGGTGCAGCTGGATCAGGTAGTCGTTCATGCGCTCAGCACCGGACGTGCCGGGCCCTCCAGGCGGCTGCGCCAGTCTTCCAGCTGGCCGCTGGCGAGCCGCCGCGCCACGCTGTGGCGCCATCGCTCGGACAGCGCCTGGCAGGCCAGCAGCTGCTGCAGGCCGCCCCGCTCCAGGGGGAACTGGAAGTAGCTGCGGATCGCCTGGGCCACGCTCAGGCCCGGGTGGCTGCGCTGCACCAGCTCCAGTGGCAGGGCCGCACTGACCCAGCCCGGGCGCAGCACGCGGAAGAACCAGCCGCACAGGCCGTTGCCCTGCATCTCCAGGGCCAGGCCGGGCAGCGCCCAGCGCTCGGCGAGGCGGTAGCAGGGCGAGCGCGGCTGGCTGACCTGCAGCAGGGCGTCACCCCAGCGGAACAGGTCGCCGATGCACACCTGGCTCTCCAGCAGGCCGCGGCTGGCCAGGTTCTCGCCGAAGGCCGGGCGCTGCCAGGCCACCTGCGGGTAGCGCTCGCGCCAGTAGGCATAGTGCTCGGCGGGGTACAGGTGCACGGCCCGCTCGGGACCGCCGTGGTGGCGGCTGTCGCCCTGCTCGTCGCCCTCCAGCCCCAGCGGGCCGAGCCAGACTTCGGCGGCCGCCGGCAGCTTGTCCAGCGCGCTGAGGTAGCCACGCCCCTCATCCACGGCTTTTCCTATGAATAACCCCGCCACTTCCGCCTTCGCCATTTGCCTTTCGCCACCCCAGTAGCGCTGTAGATGGAGCAAATGATAGGGAGCGGCCGGGTGCGACGACATTTCGATTTAGCAGCTTCATTGATAAGCTTAACTTATCGATTTCAGGAAAACCGCCATGGACTTCCGCCAGCTGCGCTACTTCGTCGCCCTCTACGAGGAAGGCCATATGGGCCGCGCCGCCGAACGCCTGAGCCTGTCGCAGCCGGCGCTGTCGCAACAAATCCGCCAGTTGGAGCAGAACCTGGAGGTGGCGCTGTTCCAGCGCAGCGGCAAGCGCCTGCTGCCGACCCTCGCCGCGCACACTCTGTACGGCCACGCGCTGCCCCTGCTCGACGGCCTGGAGCGCGCCCGCGACGCCCTGCGCGCCTTCCGCGGGCGGGCGCCGCGCAGCCTGGCCATCGGCGTGCTGCAGACGGTCAACGCCAGCCTGGTCCCGCATCTGCTGGAGAAACTGCGCGCCGCCCAGCCGCAGCTGGTGGTGCAGATCTACGAGCTGTCCGGCCTGGACATCGAGCGGCGCCTGCTCAGCGGCAGCCTGGACATCGGCATCGGCTTCCTGCCGCCGCGCCAGCCGGGCCTGCACAGCCTGGAGCTGTACGAGGACGAGCTGCAGCTGGTGGTGCCGCCGGAGCATGCGCTGCGCGAGTTCAGGAAGGTGTCGCTGGCCCAGGCAGCGGAGCAGCCCATGCTGCTGCTCGGCGAGGAATTCCGCGTGCGGCAGATCTGGCAGGAGCAGCTGGCCCTGCTCGGCCGCCGGCCCCACGTGCAGGCCGAGCTAAACCACATGAGCGGCATCCTCGACAGCCTGCCCCACTCGGCCGGCCTGGCCACCGTGCTGCCGGGCCGCGCGCGCCAGCTGCACGCCAACCAGGGGCTGCTGTGGAAGCCGATCAGCGAGCCGCGGGTGCCGCTGCGGGTCGGCCTGGTGTTCCGCGACGCCCAGCGCCAGCAACCGACGCTGGACCTGCTGGGCGCGCTGCTGGAGGACGTGGTGAAGGGCAATGGCTGACGCCGAAAAGAAAAAACCCCGCTTGCGCGGGGTTCTGCAGACTGGTTCCTGACATCCCTGATCCGTGCGCCATCCTGGCGAACGATTCCTTCATGTCCCTGTTATTTCGGTGCGCTTCCTGCGCTAAGTCCTTGAAAGCGAGATTAATCCTGCAGCTGGCAGTCTGATAGCAGCGTTCGCCGGCACGCTTTGTAAGCCAAAGATTACAAAGCCGCCGAGCGGGAACGGCTTCACAAAGTCCGCCCGGTCGTTATCATCGCGCGCCTGCCAACGCCGCCACCGAGCCCGACATGAGACCGCAACTGATCGCCGCCGCGGATATCGATCGCATCGAAACCTGGAGCAAGTACAACAAGGACATGTGCACCAGCTGCATGTCCACCTGCTGCACCCTGCCGGTGGAAGTGCGCCTTTCCGACCTGATCCGCATCGGCGTGGTCGACGAGTTCGAGCGCGGCGAGCCGGCCAAGAACATCGCCAGGCGCCTGCAGAAGGAGGGCCTGATCGAGCGTTTCAACCAGAAGTCGGGCATCTTCACCCTGACCCGCATGAGCAACAACGACTGCATGTACCTGGATCGCAAGAGCCGGCTCTGCACCATCTACGACAAGCGCCCGGACACCTGCCGCAACCATCCGCGCATCGGCCCGCGCCCGGGCTACTGCGCCTGGCGCCCGAAGGGCTAGCGTAGGGCGGGTGAAACCCGCGAATCACCGTGCGCGGGTTGCACCCGCCCTACGGGTGGGAGGCGGTTCGCTGCCGCGCCAGTTCCACGCGCATCGCCTCGATGCGCGCCCGCCACGTCGCCCGCTCGCTCTCCGGCTTGGTCAGCCACCAGTCGCGCACCGGCGAATTGTCATGGGGTTCGACCCAGCCGGCGTAGCGTTCCAGCTGGGCCTGGGGGAAGCCGCTGTCGCGGCCGCGCAGGTAGCGGTCGAAGAAGCCGATGACGAAGGCGTTGGGCGCGCCGATCAGCACCTCCACCGGCGCCGTGCCGGCCATCGCGTCGCGCAGCGGGCGGCGCGCCAGCAGGGCGTTGTCGGTGAAGCCCGCGTGCACCGAATCCCTGAGCACCAGGCGGTGGATGTCCGGGCGCTGGCCGGCGTGCTCGAAGCGCTCGAAGGAAAAGTCGTTGAAGGCGTGCAGGTGCCCCGTGGGCTGCGCGCCGAGCATACGGTAGAAGCCATGCAGGTCGGCATGGAACATCAGTAGCGGCACCGGCAGGTCGGCGTCGAACGGAGCGAAGTCGAAGTCACCGCCGTCGAGGTTGACCACCGCCGCGCAGCGCCGGTCGACCATGCACACCGCGCCGGTGGCCGCGCCGCCAAAGGACATGCCCATCTCGCCGGTACGCCCGAACTCGCTGGCGGCCACCAGGTCGGCGACGTTGGCCGGGACCGCGCCGGCCTGCAGCGCGTCGTGCACGAACAGGCGGTCGGCCAGCCACACCGGCGCGCTGATGGCGATGCCGCGGTTGCCCGGCGGGGCGATCTGCGTGGCGGTGCGCAGCTGGCCGTCGAGGCGCTGGTCCAGATCCTGTGCCGTGTAGCCGCGCACCATCGGTTCGGCGAAGCCGTTCTCCAGGGCGTGGCGGATGTGCGTCGCCAGCCCCGGGTCCATCGGCAGCACCTCGCCGTCCGGCAGCACCGCCGGCGACGAGTCGCCGCTGTGGTGGATGGAGTAGACCGCATAGCCGTGGCTGGCCAGGGCCTCCATCAGCGCCGAGTCGGCAGCCGGGTAGGCGGTGTAGCCGTGGCTGAAGAAGATCACCGGCAGCTTGCCGGCTTCGCGCCGCAGCGGCGCGTCCTCGTAGGCGTTGGTGCGCACGTGGCGCAGGTGGGCCAGCAGCGGCGGGAAGCCGAACAGGGAGCCGAAGCCGCGCGCGGTGGTGGCGGCTTCGGCCTCGTCGAAGTAGTGGCGCGGCCGCGCGCCGGCCTCGGGCAGCGCCGGGTACCAGACGCGCACCAGCAGGCGGCGCGGCTGGTCCGGCGCGGCGCCGAGCAGGCCCGGGCGCGCGCTGTCGACCAGCTCGAAGTCGCGCAGGCCCACGGCGTACGGCCCGTCCGGCGGCGGCAGGTCGTTCACCGGGAACAGGTAGATCGGCGCCAGCGCCACCAGGGCCAGCAGGGCGAACAGCGCGCCGGACAGCCAGGGCACGCCCGCGCGCCGGCGCCGCCACAGGGTCAGCACGCCGAGCAGGAGCAGGCCGAGCGCCAGGCCGGCACCGGCCTGCCAGCGGTCGACCCAGACGCCGTAGGCGCCGGCCAGCACGGCCACCGCGGCGGCCAGCCACAGCAAGGGCGCGCCCCCCGGCAGGCGCGGCAGCCACCAGGCGAGCAGGAACACCGCCAGCGCGCCGAGCAGCAGGACGTCGCTGGCGATCATGCCGCGCGCTCCGCCAGGGGCGCCGCGCGGGACGGCCACAGCACGCAGAGCACCAGCAGGGCGGCGATCAGCAGGAAGGGCGCGCCGGGGTGGAGTTCGTAGACCAGGGTGCCGACCAGCGGCCCGACGATCATGCCCACGCCGTGGGCGGCGGCCAGGGTGCCGGCGGCCGAACCCTGCTCGTCGGCCTGCACCGCGTTGGCGGTGAGCGCCGACACCGAGGGGAACACCCAGCCCATGCCGGCGGCCGCGACGAAGTAGGCGGCCCACAGCAGCGGCGCGCTATCGGCCAGGATCACCGCGGCGAAGCCCAGCGCCGAGACCAGCCCGCCGATCAGGATCAGCCGCTGCGGCGGCCAGTCCAGCCGGCGCAGCAGCAGTTGGGCGAGGATCAGCGCCACACCCACGGCGGTCAGGGCGATGCCCGCCGCCCGCGCCGCGCCGTTGGCGTCCAGGCGCAGCTGGTCGAGGGCGAAGAAGCCCACCGCGACCTGGGCGATGGTGACGCTGAACATCGCGGCGAACCCCAGCACCAGCGGCCGGCGCACGCGCGGATCGGTCAGGCGCAGCGGCGGCGTGTTCTGCACGTGGGGCCGCTCGTCGTGGGGCAGCCAGCGCCACATCACCAGCAGCGCCGCCAGCGGCAGCAGGGCGGTGAGCACCAGCGGCAGCTCCAGCCCGTAGGCGGCGAGCAGGCCGGCCAGGCCCGGCCCGACCACCATGCCCACGGCGCTGGCCGCGCCCAGCCCGGCCATGGCCTGGGCGCGCTGCTGCGGCTCGATGTGATCGGCCACCAGCGCGGCGCCGACGGTCGGCACCGCCGCGTAGAAGCCACCGGCGATGCCGCGCAGCAGCACCACGCCGACGAAGGCCAGCCAGGGCGCCAGCAACCAGCGCAGCGCCAGCACCACGAACAGGCACAGCAGCAGGTACGACAGCACGAAGCCGCCGAGCCCGCGCAGTAGCACGACGCGGCGCCCGCGGCGGTCGCTCGCCGCGCCCCAGAAGCGCGCCAGCAGCACCCAGGCGATGCCGCCCACCGTCACCGTGACGCCGGCCTGCCAGGGCGCCAGGCCAAGCACCCGGGCGATGGGGCCGACCAGAGCGACGAAGGACATCATCGCCAGGGTGCAGGCGAAGGTCTCGAACACCAGCGGCAGCATGTTGAAGCGCGGCGCCACCGTGGCCTGCGCGATCGTCGGCTCACTCACCACGCTTGCTCCGCGCCTCGGCCGGCGACAGGCGCCACCAGACCACCGCGATCAGCACCAGCGGCACGCCCAGGGCCAGCCACGACAGCAGGTCGTAGACCTCGTCGCCGACCAGCGCCGAAATCAGGCCGAACAGGCTGAGCACGCCCAGCAGCAGCGGCCAGCGGAAGATCATCCAGAGTCCGCGTCTCATGCCCTGCCCTCCACGGCCAGTCCACCGGCGTCCAGTTCCGCCAGGCGTTTCTCCAGCGGTGCCTTGCGCCGGCCCAGCCAGAGGTAGATGCCACTGCCGAGCACGACGATGGCGATGATGTCGAGCAGCGCCCAGATGATCTTCAGCGGCAGGCCGCCGTAGTCGCCGAAGTGCAGCGGCTGGGAGATCAGCAGGGTTTTCACGTACATCGGCATCTCGCGCATGTCGGTCAGTTCGCCGGTCTGCGCGTCCACCAGGGCCGGCTTGAGCAGGCGCGCGGTGAGCGGCGTGTTGCCGCGCATGAACACGGCGTAGTGGTGCTGGCTGCTGAACTGGGTGCCGGGGAAGGCGACGAAGCTGACCTCCATCTCCGGCGCCGCCGCGCGGGCGGTCTCCAGCGCCTTGTGCAGCGAACCGAGCTGCTCCAGCGGCGGCAGGTCCTTGTACGGCGCGGTCATCTCAGCCAACTGGCCGCCCTGCCACAGGCCGAGGATCGGCAGCGCCAGGGTGTTGATCACCCCGGTGGCGCCGACCACCAGCACCCAGGCCAGGGTGGCGATGCCGAGCACGTTGTGCAGGTCCAGCCACTTGAGCCGGGTGCTGCGGCCGGTGCGCACGGTGGCGAAGTCCAGCTTGCGCATGAACGGTGTGTAGACCACCACGCCCGACACCAGCGAGGCCACCAGCAGCAGGCCCATGAAGCCGAGGAACAGGTAGCCGGGCAGGCCGAGGAACAGGTCGGTGTGCAGGCGCAGCATCAGGTTCATGAAGCCTTCGTCCGGCGGCTCCGGCGGAAACAGCTTGCCGGTGCGGGTATCGAACGGCTGGGCATGCGCCTCCAGCGGCGGCGGCACCAGGGTCGGCGCGGTGAACACCGCGCCCAGCGGGTCCTCGGGGTCGAAGCCGACGAAACGCACCACCTCGCCCGGGCGCGCCGCCAGGGCGCCGGCGATGACCTGGTCATAGTCGATGCGCGGTGAATCGGCGGTGATCTCGCCCAGTTCCGGGTGCGGGTCGAAGTAGTGCTCGATCTCCTCGTGGAAGATCAGCGGCAACCCCGTCAGGCACAGCAGCAGCAGGAAGATGGTGGAGATCAGGCTGGTCCACTTGTGCACCAGGTACCAGTTACGCAAGGCTCGGGCGGTCATGTTCGGCTCGTTTTATCGTTAGAGGTCCACGCTCGCCGAGAGCTGCAGGGTACGGCCGGCACCCAGGTACAGGTAGCCGGCGGTCGAGGTACCCCAGTAGTCCTCGTCGAACAGGTTGTCCAGGTTGGCGCGCAGTACCACCGGCTTGCCCAGCGACTCGAAGCGGTAGCGGGCGCCCACGTCGACCCGCACCCAGCTCGGCGGGCGCAGGGTGTTCTCCTGGTTGGCGTACTGCTCGCCAGTGTAAATGGTGCGCGCGGTCAGGGTCAGGCCGGGCACGGCGCCGAGGTCCCACTCGCCGCCGAGGTTGAGCTGCTTGCGCGGCACGCCGATGGCGTCATTGCCGTCGTGGGCGCCGCCCTGGGTCTTGGTCAGCCTGGCCTGGGTGTAGGCGGCGCCGCCGAGCAGGCGCAGCTCGGGCGTCACCTCGCCGAACAGGTCCAGCTGCAGGCCGCGGTTGCGCTGCTCGCCGCCGGCGCGGAAGAAGCCGTTCTCGGTGATGCTGCTGGGGCGTTCGATCTGGAAGGCCGCCAGGCTGGCGCCGAAGCCGTCCCACTCGCCCTTGACGCCGACTTCCTTCTGCTTGGTGACGTAGGGGGCCAGCATCTCGCCCGGGTTGTTGGCGGTGATCGGCGCGCTGTCGCCCTTGCTCAGGCCCTCGACGTAGTTGGCGTACAGCGAGATGTTCTCCCACGGCTTGACCACCAGGCCGGCCAGCGGAGTCAGTTCCCGCTCGTCGTAGCCTTCGCCGCTCGGCGTGCCGACGTTCATGGTGTAGTTCTGCGCCTCGACCCGCTGCCGGCGCACGCCGAGGGTCAGCGCGACGCGCCCGTCGAGCACCGACAGGGTGTCGGCCAGGGCGTAGCCGGTCAGGGTGGCGGTGGTGTAGCGGAGGGCGTGGGCGGCGATGCCGTCGGTGCTCGGCGTGGCGCTGTACACCGGGTGGTAGAGGTTGGACTGGCGCAGCGAGGTCATGTAGGTCATGAAGTCGAAAAAGATGTCGCTGTTCTGCACCAGGCGGGTGGCGCCCAGGCTCAGGTGGTGGCTCACCGGGCCGGTGTCGAAGTTCGCCCGCAGGCCGGCCTCGGCGGAGTGGGAGTAGACGTCGTAGACCTGCCAGGCGGGCGTCGATACGAAGTCGCCGGCCTCGTTGAGCAGGGTCGGGTTGCCGGTCATGGCGTCCATCTCGCTGGTGCGGTCGCCGTAGCCGGCGTAGGCGGTCAGCCAGTCGGTCAGGTCGTATTCGCCCTGCACCATGAGGGTACGGTCGCGCATGGAGGAGTAGCCGAAGCCCGGGTAGGCGGGATCGTCGTCCGGCGCGTCGGGGATGGCGGTCAGGGTCGGGGCCACGCCGAACTGGCGGACCACGCTGTCGAAGTCCTCCAGCTGGTAGACGTAGTCGGCCGACAGGCGCAGGCGCTCGCCGGCGTAGTCCAGGCCCAGGGAGGTGAAGCGGGCCTCGACGTCTTGGTGGTCAACGATGCTGTCGCCGTCGCGGTAGGCGCCGTTGAAGCGCACGCCGAACTCGTTGCCCGCGCCGAAGCGGCGGCCGAGGTCGACCTGGGTGCCCAGCACCGAGTCGGACTGGTAGTTGACCCCGACCCGGGCCAGCGGATCGACATCGGCGCGCTTGGTCACCAGGTTCACCGCGCCGCCGACGGCGCCGCTCGGCGACATGCCGTTGAGCATCGCGCTCGGCCCCTTGAGCACCTCGACGCGCTCGGCCATCTCCACCGGCACGCGGTAGAACGGCACCAGGCCGTACATGCCGTTGAGCGCGATGTCGGCGCTGTACACCGGGAAGCCGCGCAGGGAGAAGTCCTCGTTGATGCCGGTGCGGGCGGTGGCGATCTGCGCCGACGGCTCGTTGGCCAGCACGTCGGCCACGCTGCGCGCCTGCTGGTCGCGGATGGTCTGGGCGGTGTAGCTGGTGATGCTGAAGGGCGCGTCCATCAGGTCGGCGTTGCCCAGCATGCCGAGGCGTCCGCCGCGCGCCACCTGGCCGCCAGCGTACTCCACCGGCAACTCGTTGGCGCGGCTGCGCAGGCCGGTCACCTGGGAGGTGGGCAGCTCCACCGCGTCGGCGGCCTCGGCCAGGCGCACCAGGGTGTAGCTGCCGTCGTCGCGCCGCTGCAGCTGCAGGCGGTTGCCGCCGAGCAGGCGATTGAGGCCGTCCACCGACGAATAGCTGCCGCTCAGGCCCGGGCTCTGCAGCCCCTCGGTCAGGGACGGGTCGAAGGACAGCGACACGCCCGCCTCGCTGGCGAAAGTGGCCAGGGCGCGCCCCAGCGGGCCGGAGGGAATCTCGTAGCTGCGCGCCTCGTCGGCGGCCAGCAGGGGCTGCGCCGCGCCGGCCAGGGCCAGCGACAGCACGGCATGACGCACCGCGAGGCGGAGCGAACGGGCGGAGACGTGGGGCAGGAGCGCGCGCGAAACGGACATGCGGGGTGTTCCTCTGGCACGGAGGCCTTGGCAATGGACGGATTCGTCGTCATTGCCAGCCGAGATCGGAAAAGGTCTCACCTGCGCTCGATCTTTTTCATCGACCATGCCCCAACCGGGTGTTGCGGGTGCGTGCCATAGCCCTTTTTGTGGGAGCGGACTTGTCCGCGAACAAGGGCCGACAGCAAAGCTTCGCGGACAAGTCCGCTCCCACCTTGGCATGAGGGGTTGTGCTCACCGGCAACGGTTTTCATCCGACCACCGGCTCCAGGCTGATCCAGTAGCGGGTCAGGCGCCGCACGCGTAGCGCGTAGGTCGCCTCCAGCATGCCCAGGGAACGGTCGATGTCGCGCACCGGGAAGGCCCCGGAGATCGCCAGGCCGGCCAGTTCCGGCGCGCAGCGCAGCACGCCGCGGCGGTAGCGCGACAGCTCGACGACGAAGTCGCCGAGGGGCATGCGGTCGGCCATCAGCATGCCCCGGGCCCAGGCCACCGCGCTGGCATCGGCGGCCGTCAACGGGCTGACCGCGCGGGCATCGAACAGGCCCTGCCGGCCGGCGTCGACGCGCACCGCCGCGCCGTCGCGCGGCACCACCCGCACCGAACCTTCGAGCACCACCAGACGCGCCTGGGCGCCGCGCTCGTGCAGGCTGAAGCGCGCCTCCCGGGCCAGCAGGGTGCCGGCGCCGACCTCGACGCCGAACGGTCGCGCCTCGTCGCGCACGTTCAGCAGCAGTTCGCCCTGGAGCAGACGCAGGCGCCGGCGCTCGGCGTCGAAACGCAGGTCGACGGCGCTGTCGGTGTTCAGGGTCAGCCGGCTGCCGTCGGGCAATTCGCTCTCGCGCTGTTCGCCGACGGCCGTGCTCCGGTCCGCCAGCCAGGGGCGCCAGGGCGCTTGCGAGCAGGCGGCCCAGGCCAGCGGCGCGGCGCCGATCAGCATCGCCAATTGCTTCAGGGCGCGCCGCCGCGCCGGGTTGCCCTCGCGGGCCAGGGCGGGCACCGCCAGCTCTGGCGGCAGGCTGCCCAGGCGCGCCATCAGCCGCTCGGCGCGCTCCCAGGCCAGGGCATGCTCGCGGCTGAGCTGGCGCCAGCGGGCACAGGCCTGCCGGTCCGCCTCGCTCTGCTGGCCGCAGTGCAGTTGCACCAGCCAGGCGGCGGCCTCGTCGAGGATGGCCGGGGCGATGGGCGCCTCGCCGCGGCTCATGCCATCAGTTCCAGGCACTGGCGGAAGGCCTGCTGCATGTAGCGCTTGATCGAGCCGAGGGAAACGCCCAGCTCGGCGGCGATGGCCTCGTATTTCATGCCTTCGAGCTGGGACAGCAGGAACGCCCGGCGCACCCCTTCGGGCAGGCCGTCGAGCATGGCGTCGATCTCGTGCAGGGTCTCCAGCACCAGCAGGCGCCGTTCCGGCGGCGGCGCCAGTTCCTCGGGCAGCGCGGCCAGGGCGTCCAGGTAGGCGCGCTCCAGGGACTGGCGCTGGTACCAGTTGATCAGCAGGCCCCTGGCCACGGTGGTCAGGTAGGCGCGCGGCTCGCGCGCCTCCAGCACCCGGCGCGAGGCGAGCAGGCGGGCGAAGGTGTCCTGGGCCAGGTCGGCGGCGTTGTCGGCACAGCCCAGGCGGCGGCGCAGCCAGCCGTACAGCCAACCGTGATGGTCACGGTAGAGGTGCTGCACGGCTTCGTGCAGGGAACTGTCGACAGCGGACATGAACGCACTCCGGGCTGGGGCCCCGGGCGCCAGCATTCATATGAGAATGCTTCTCATGCTATCCGTGTGATGCGCCTCTCACAAGTGGCAGCGGTGCGCGCGGCGCACCCTACCGATGCCATGCAGACCAGCGTAGGGTGCGCCGCGCGCACCACCCCGCTACCAGTCCAGCGACAGGCTAAGCCCGACGCCGTGTAGCGCGTCGTCCCCGGCCTTGCGGTAGTCGTAGCCCAGACGCAGGGCCAGGTCCGGCGCCAGGCGCTGGCGCAGGCCGAGGGCGGCGCGGGTCTGGTGTTGCTCCCGTTCCGCCCCGGCGAGGGTGAAGCCCACGCCGGGCACGCTGTTCAGGCGCATGTCCACGTCGCCACGGTCGTCCTCGAACTCCTTCTCGTGGACCACCTCGGCGAACAGCTCGGCGTCCTCGGCCAGCCGGTAGTGGGCCTGCAGGCCGACGCCCAGGCGCCGCGAGTCGCGCGTCTGGTCGCCGAAGCCCAGCGCGGTGGAGCTGGCACCCGCCTCGCGATAGCCGTCCACCTCGATGCGCGCCAGGTCGGCGCCGAGGTAGGGGCTGAGCCGCAGGCGCGCGCCGGCCTGCAGCTCGACGCCCAGGCGGCCGCCGAGGGCCAGCACCTGGCCGTCGGTGTCGCCGCGCTCGGTGCGGGTGGTGGCGCCGAGGGCGAAGCGCCGCTCCAGGTCGCGGTAGTCGAGGTGGCCGGCGCTCAGCGTCGCGTCGCCCCAGAGCAGGCCGTCGCGGTACTGGGCGAAGGCGCTGGCCAGGTAGCTGCGCAGGCCGTAGTCGGAGTCCCGCGGGCCGAGCCGCAGGTCCTGCTCCTGCACGTCCAGCGCGGCGCCCAGCCGCCAGCGCTCGGCCGGGCGATAGCTGCCGCCCAGGCTCAGGCCCTTGCCGCGCAGGTCGCCGTCGGCGCGGGTGGCGGCGCCGTCCAGTTCGGCGCGGCGCGTGCTGCCATCGACGAAGCCGCGCCAGCGGCCGAGCGCCTGCCAGGCGCCGTGGTCGCCCAGCCACTGCTGGCGCAGGCGCTCCTGGCTGCCGCGCAAGGCGGACTCGCCGGCCTCGGGGAGCAGGCCGATCTCCCAGGGTGCGGCCAGGATCGAGTAGCCCTGGTCGGCGAGAATCCGCTGCATGGCGGTGGTCGGGTGCACGTAGTCGGCGTAGATCAGCCGCTCCGGGTCGGGCGTGGCGGAACCCAGGCCGTGGACCGGGTTGACCTCGGCGCCGCAGCCGGCGAAGCAGGTGCCGAGCAGGTTCTGCGTCGGGTCGAAGCCGAAGGCGGCGGGGTCGACCAGCACCTCGCGGTATAGCAGCGGCACGTTGAGCGGGATGACTTCCGCGCGCACGGCGCCGAGCTGCGCCGCCAGTTCAGCGTTGAACGCCTGGGCCAGCGGCACCTGGGCCGCGTTGACCGCGCCGCCGGTGACCGGGCTGGCCACGTCGACCAGCAGCGGCACCATGAAATAGCGCCCGCCGGCGGCCTGCAGGGCGCGCACGCCTTCGACCAGGCGCCCGGCGGCGGCCCGCGCGCTGGCGTCGTCGACGATCAGCCCCTGGAGGAAGTCGTTGCCGCCGCCGTTGAGGTAGAACAGGGTGTCCGGGTCGATACCCAGGCCGTTCTCGCGCAGGTGCACCAGGTAGCCGTCGCGCTGGCGGATCAGCGGGTCGCTGTAGTTTAGCCCGGCGCGCACCTGGGAGCCGCCGATGCCGGTGAGCGGGTCGAACACGCTGGTGATGGAGTCGAGGATCTGCTCGGTGCGGTAGCCGCCGACCGCCCAGTTGTCGCCGTCGGCCTGGCCGTTCAGGGCGCGCACGACGTTGGTCGAGGCGATCTGCGGGGCCAGCCCCAGGCGCTGGTTGATCAGCATCGGCGAGGTGTGGCCGTAGGCCTCGCCCAGGGTGAAGTCCGGGCCCACGCGGTTGGTGTGGCGCACCGGGTTGCCAGGCGCGCCGGCCTCGGGGCGCTGGCCGGCGTCGCTCAGGCTGTCGCCGAACACCACCATGCCGCTGTAGGCGGCGGCGTGGGCCGAGGCGGCGCCCGCCAGCAGGCAGGCGGTCGCCAGCGGAGTCAGTAGTCGCTTCATGATCCATGTCCCTCGTTCTTGTCGTTATGGGCAAGCGGCGAGGGACTGTAGGGGAGCGGCGCGGGGAAACGCACGATCGCTCCGTGCAATTCCCTACTAAGTCGGAGGCGCCGAGCGACGGATTACTCCGGCGGCGCGGCGTTCGCTCCTAGGGGGGATGGAGCCGGGCCTAGAGCGGCTGCGCGCCGCCCTTGCGCGGCTCCTGCTGGGCCAGTTCGCTGTCGACGGCGGTCTTCGGCCTGATCAGGCTG
Source organism: Pseudomonas sp. GD04015 (assembly GCF_029837675.1). Taxonomy (NCBI): domain Bacteria; kingdom Pseudomonadati; phylum Pseudomonadota; class Gammaproteobacteria; order Pseudomonadales; family Pseudomonadaceae; genus Pseudomonas; species Pseudomonas sp. GD04015. The sequence goes on from NZ_JAOEEE010000060.1 coordinate 15,335, forward strand.
AAGTCGATCAGGTTCTGCGGCTGCTGGGGGTCGCCGATCAGCAGCGGGCGCGGCGTGAAGTCGGCGCTGACCAGACTGCGGCTACGGTCGCGCTCGGCGAAGTCGAGGCCGGCGAGGTCGGCCCAGGTGTGGATCAGGCTGGAGCTGCTGAACGGCCGCGCCAGCGCCTGGCTGAAATCGCGCGGCTGGCGGGCCTGCCACTTCGGCGAATTCCACAGGATGAACGGGATGGTGTACATCGGCCCGGTCGGCGCCGCCTCGTTGCGCCCCAGCACCTCGGCCCGCGGCGCGTCGAACACCGCCTCGCCATGGTCGGAGAGGTACAGCAGGAAGCCGTCGGGATCGGTGGCGGAGAAGCGCTCGATCAGGTTGGAGACGACGAAGTCGTTA
>NZ_JAOEEE010000061.1:0-15709 GCF_029837675.1 Pseudomonas sp. GD04015
TACGTGCTGTCGTTCATCGACCGACAGCTTTCCTGCCAGCCCATTCGCGGCCAAGGCCGCTCCTACAAGGCAGTTGCTTTCACAAAAGCCGCTGCGATGGATCGACAACAGGTGCTCAGATCACCGCATCGCGGCGCAGGTCGGCGATCTGTTCGGCGCCCAGGCCGAGCAGGCGCTGCAGCAGGGCCTCGGTGTGCTCGCCGAGCAGCGGCGGGGCGAGGCGGTAGTCCACCGGCGTGGCGGACAGGCGCAGCGGGCTGGCCACCTGCGGGGTGACGCTGCCCATGGAGTTGGGCATGTCCACGCGCAGGCCGCGGGCCTGCACCTGCGGGTCGGCGAACACCTGGGCCAGGTCGTTGATCGGGCCGCAGGGCACGCCGGCCGCCTCCAGCAACGCGACCCATTCGGCGGTGGTCTTGAACACCGTGGCCTGGCGCAGCAGCGGGATCAGTTCGGCGCGGTGGGCGACCCGCGCCTTGTTGGTGGAAAAACGCGGGTCGTCGGGCAAAGCCGGAAGCCCGGCGACCTCGCAGAACTTGCGGAACTGGCTGTCGTTGCCCACGGCGAGGATGAAGTCGCCGTCGGCGGTGGGGAAATCCTGGTAGGGCACGATGTTCGGGTGGGCGTTGCCCAGGCGCTTGGGCGCCGCGCCGGTGGCCAGGTAGTTCATTGCCTGGTTGGCCAGGCAGGCCACCTGCACGTCGAGCAGGGCGACGTCGAGGTGCTGGCCCTGGCCGCCCTGCTCACGGGCGTTCAGCGCGGCCAGCACGCCGACCGTGGCGTACAGGCCGGTGAGGATGTCGGTCAGCGCCACGCCGACCTTCATCGGCCCGGCGCCTTCCTCGCCGTCGGGCTTGCCGGTCAGGCTCATCAGCCCGCCGAGGCCCTGGATCATGAAGTCGTAGCCGGCACGCTTGGCGTAGGGGCCGTCCTGGCCGAAGCCGGTGATCGAGCAGTAGATCAGTCGCGGATTCACCGCCTTCAGCGATTCGTAGTCCAGTCCGTAGGCGGCCAGGCCGCCGACCTTGAAGTTCTCCAGCACCACGTCGCACTGCGCCGCCAGCTCGCGCACCAGGCGTTGGCCCTCGGGCTGGGTGAAGTCCAGGGTCAGCGACTGCTTGTTGCGGTTGGCGCACTGGAAGTAGGCCGCCTCGCGGCTGTCGTTGCCGTCGGCGTCCTTGATGTAGGGCGGGCCCCAGTGGCGGGTGTCGTCGCCCGTGCCCGGGCGTTCGACCTTGATCACCTCGGCGCCGAGGTCGGCGAGGATCTGCCCGGCCCAGGGGCCGGCCAGCACGCGGGACAGGTCGAGGACGCGGATATGGGACAGGGCGCCGGGCATGGCGAGACTCCTGGGTAGAGGCACGGTATGGATAGCTCCCTCTCCCTTTGGGAGAGGGTTGGGGTGAGGGATTTCCAGGCCGCTCCGCGCCGCCTATGACACCCTCACCCCCGGCCCCTCTCCCGGAGGAGAGGGGAGGCAAGCGTCAGAAGAACGCCTGGATACCGGTCTGCGCGCGGCCGAGAATCAGCGCGTGCACGTCGTGGGTGCCCTCGTAGGTGTTCACCACTTCCAGGTTGACCAGGTGGCGGGCCACGCCGAACTCGTCGCTGATGCCGTTGCCGCCCATCATGTCGCGGGCCAGGCGGGCGATGTCGAGGGCCTTGCCGCAGCTGTTGCGCTTCATGATCGAGGTGATTTCCACCGCGGCGGTGCCCTCGTCCTTCATCCGGCCCAGGCGCAGGCAGCCCTGCAGGGCCAGGGTGATCTCGGTCTGCATGTCGGCCAGCTTCTTCTGGATCAGCTGGTTGGCGGCCAGCGGGCGGCCGAACTGCTGGCGGTCCAGGGTGTACTGGCGCGCGGTGTGCCAGCAGAACTCGGCGGCGCCCAGGGCGCCCCAGCTGATGCCGTAGCGGGCGGAGTTGAGGCAGGTGAACGGGCCCTTCAGGCCGCGCACGTCGGGGAAGGCGTTCTCTTCGGGGCAGAACACGTTGTCCATGACGATCTCGCCGGTGATCGAGGCGCGCAGGCCGACCTTGCCGTGGATCGTCGGGGCGGAGAGGCCTTCCCAGCCCTTCTCCAGCACGAAGCCGCGGATCTCGCCCTCGTCGTCTTTCGCCCACACCACGAACACGTCGGCGATGGGGCTGTTGGTGATCCACATCTTGCTGCCGGTGATGCGGTAGCCGCCGTCGACCTTCTTCGCCCGGGTGATCATCGAGCCCGGGTCGGAGCCGTGGTTCGGCTCGGTCAGGCCGAAGCAGCCGATGTATTCGCCGCTGGCCAGCTTGGGCAGGTACTTCTGCCTAGTCGCCTCGTTGCCGAACTCGAAGATCGGCACCATCACCAGCGACGACTGCACGCTCATCATCGAGCGGTAGCCGGAGTCGACGCGCTCCACTTCGCGGGCGATCAGGCCGTAGCACACGTAGTTCAGGCCGCTGCCGCCGTACTCGGCGGGGATGGTGGCGCCGAGCAGGCCGGTCTCGCCCATCTCGCGGAAGATCTTCGGATCGGTCTGCTCATGGCGGAAGGCTTCCAGCACGCGCGGGGCCAGCTTGTCGGCGGCGAACTGCTGGGCGCTGTCGCGCACCATGCGTTCCTCCTCGGTCAGCTGCTGGTCCAGCAGGAGCGGGTCGATCCAGTTGAAGCTTGCCTTGGCGGCCATGGGCGAATCCTCGAAACGGTGGCAGGACAAACCGGCGCGTGGCCGGGCGATGGAGAGAGACTAGGCCGCCCGCCCGCCAGGGGCAAACGAGGATTTCGCACGCTGTTGTGCGAATAACTCACTCCGAGATAGCCTGAATAGGCATTTTCTTCTTCTTAGAGTGAGGTCATGGCATAGATGCGCCGCAGGATTCCCAGCACCGCCGCCCTGGTGGCCTTCGAGTCGGCGGCGCGCCACCAGAGCTTCACCCGGGCGGCCGACGAGCTGGCGCTGACCCAGAGCGCGATCTGCCGGCAGATCGCCGGGCTGGAGGAGTTTCTCGGCATCGAGCTGTTCCGCCGCTCGCGGCGCGGGGTACGGCTGACCGAGGCGGGGCTGGCCTACAGCCGCAAGATCGCCGCCCAGCTCGACGCCGTGGAGCGCGACACCCTGGCCGCCATGGGCCAGCAGGGGGCGATGGCCATCGAACTGGCGGTGGTGCCGACCTTCGCCACCCAGTGGCTGGTGCCGCGGCTCAAGGACTTCCAGCGCCTGCACCCGGAGGTGACGGTGCACCTCACCAACCGCACCCGGCCCTTCCTGTTCGCCGACACGGTGTTCGATGCCGCGATCTATTTCGGCGATGCCGAGTGGTCCGGCACCGAGGCGCATTTCCTCATGCCCGAGGAGCCGCTGCCGGTGTGCAGCCCGGAGTTGTTGCCGAAGGGCGGAACACTCGGGGCCGCCGAACTGGCGGCGCTGCCCCTGCTGCAGCAGAGCACCCGGCCCTACGCCTGGCGACAGTGGTTCGCCGCCCAGGGCCTGAGCGTGCCGCACGACCTCGGCGGGCCGCGCTACGAGCTGTTCTCCATGCTCGCCCAGGCGGCCAGCCACGGCATGGGCGTGGCGCTGATCCCGCCGTTCCTGATCCAGCGCGAACTGGCCGAGGGCCGCCTGGTGCCGGCCCACCCGGCGGCGCTGCACAGCAGCGACAAGGCCTATTACCTGATGATCCCCGAGCGCAAGGCCGAGTCCGCCGCGCTGCTGGCGTTCAGGGACTGGCTGTTGAAGGCGGCGCGGGAGTATCGGCAGGGCTGAAGGTTGTCGGACCTGAGTGGGTCAGGCGCGAGAAGTGCGCGCGTGATTCGTAGGGTGCGCCGCGCGCACCGATAAACCGGCAGCGCCGGTGCTCTGCTGTTTACCCATCTGCATGAAAGTTTTGGTTTCGCCCATCCGGGTGAAAGCGGGGTGTCGGAGCACTCGGTCATCGACTGGGCGACAGACCGACCCCGGATTTCATCCGGGCTACGACCGGTGCGCGCGGCGCACCCTACGGCGAGTGGCCATGAAAAAGGCTCTGTCCACGTTAGTCGTTGCACACCTTGTGGGAGCGGATTTATCCGCGAATGTCGCGGCCAATCGGAATGCCGCCCAACCGCTCCCACAAGAGCAGAATTACGCCACCAACACGTGACGGGTACATAGCCATGAAAAAGGCTGTATCCCCGTTAGAGGTTGTAGTGTCCTGACCCCTTCTGGATCCCCGCCTGCGCGGGGATGACGAGGTAGAGGTGGAATTTCTTCCGGAACCGTCATTCCCGCGCAGGCGGGAATCCAGGGGCAGGCAGATGCAGTGTTCAGTCAGACAGAGGCGCTTGACCGCGCAAACCGTCGGCGGTGCCGCGATCGATTGCGCTGATGGGTTACGGCCTGCGGCCTAACCGCCCTACGGGTTCCTATTGATATTCCAGGCAGACCTGTTTCCGCAGGGCAGTTGTAGTGTCTGCAACACGCCAATGGGCGCATAGGCATGAAAAAGCCGGGCAGGGCCCGGCTCTTTCATGCGTCGGTGATCGCTTAGCGCGAGCCGGCGACCTGGCCCATGGATATCCACTGGCCGGTCATCGAGCGGGTGTGGCGGTCCACTGTGGTCGGCGCGAAGGCGCGGCCGGAGCTGCTGGCCAGGGCGTTGCTGCCGCTGTTCATGTCGAGCAGGGCCGCGCGCAGGAACTTCCAGCGGGTCTGGAGCTTGGCCACCGCGGGGTTGCCCTTGCCCTCCAGCGAGCCGAGCTCCTGGTCGATCTTCGGCACCAGCACGCGCTCATCCTGGCCGACGTAGTTGTCGGTCTGCTCGCGGGCGATCTCGAAGCTGCCGATGTAGGAGCGGCTGAGGTATTGCACGGCCAGGTATTCGACCTGGGCCGGCAGTTCGCCAAGGGGGTCGGCGTTCGGCACGGCGCGCGCCACGGTCAGCAGGTCACGCAGTGACTGGGCCAGATCCGGCGGGTAGCTCCAGGGCATGTTGTCTTCTTTGGGGCCAAAGGAAACACCCCGGCGTAACTGGGTAACAAGTTTGTTGGTCAGGCCGGGTATTTCCGAGCTGGCGCTCATCGCGGCCTGGGCCGCCGTCTCCAGATCGGCGATGTCCTTCTCCAGGCGAGTCAGATACTCCTCCTGGAAGCCTTCCCCCCTGACCAGCAACAGGCTGCTGGTGGCTCTACTGGCATACACCTGCACTTGCTCGGCGGCCGTCATGGCGGCTGCCTGGGCAATTGCCGAAACGCTTGCCAGAATCCCTAACGTGATGGAAAAAATCAATCGAATCAAAGGATTACGATTCATCCCCCGGTCGCTCCTTGTTATTCTTGTCGGCGCGTGTCTATCGGTTGGCAGAGGCCGTCCGCGCGGTGGCAACAGCCTACTGCGCTTGCAATAGCAAGGGATGAGCCAAAAGAGTGATTTACATCGCAATTTCGATGTCGCGAAGTCGGCGCGTCCGCGTCTGTGCTACTCGCGCATCCACCCCGCCCCGGAGCGGGCGCTCCAAGGCGGGGTGAGCGGAAACCGCCGCGCATGCCGCGCGGCGCTGGGGACGGGTCAGACGCTCGGTTGCTGCTGCCAGACCTTGGGCTTGAAGTAGAGCGTCTCACCCCGGGCCAGCCCGGCCAGGCTGTCGTGGTCCTTGACCACCTCGGCTTCGATCAGCTCGTCCTGGCCGTCGACCTTGAGGGTCACCCGGGTGATGGCGCCCAGCGGGCGGATGTCGCGCACCTCGGCGCTGCGATGTTCTTCCACCGCCTGGCGCGACAGCGAGACCTCGTGCGGGCGGAACAGCAGGTGCTGGTCCTCGCCGATGTGCAGGCGGTTGGAGTCGCCGAGGAAGTGGTAGACGAAGTCGCTGGCCGGCTGCTCGTAGACCTCGCCGGGCGAGCCGATCTGCTCGATCACGCCCTTGTTCATCACCACGATGCGGTCGGCCACTTCCATGGCTTCTTCCTGGTCGTGGGTGACGAACACGCTGGTCAGGTGCACTTCCTCGTGCAGGCGCGCCAGCCAGCGGCGCAGCTCCTTGCGCACCTTGGCGTCGAGGGCGCCGAACGGCTCGTCGAGCAGCAGCACCTTGGGCTTCACCGCCAGGGCGCGGGCCAGGGCGATGCGCTGGCGCTGGCCGCCGGACAGCTGTTCCGGGTAGCGGTCGGCCAGCCAGTCGAGCTGGACCATGTTGAGCAGCTCGTGCACGCGCTCGGCGACTTCCTTCTCGCCGGGCCGCTCGCCCTTGGGCTTCATGCGCAGGCCGAAGGCGACGTTGTCGAACACCGTCATGTGGCGGAACAGGGCGTAGTGCTGGAACACGAAGCCGACGTTGCGATCGCGCACGTCGTGGCGCGACACGTCCTCGCCATGGAACACGATGTTGCCGGTGTCCGGGGTCTCCAGGCCGGCGATGATGCGCAGCAGGCTGGTCTTGCCGCAGCCGGACGGGCCGAGCAGGGCCACCAGCTCGCCGCTCTGGATGTCCAGGTTGATGTCGTTGAGTGCGCGGAAGGCGCCGAAATTCTTGGTGACGTTGCGGATTTCGATCGACATGAAAACTTACTCCTCGTCGTCTGCGGATTTCAGACGGGACAGGCGGGATTCGCTCCACTGCTTGAGCAGCAGGATGATCAGGGCCAGGGCCAGCAGCAGGCTGGCCACGCTGAACGCGGCGACGTGGTTGTACTCGTTGTAGAGGATTTCGACGTGCAGCGGCAGGGTGTTGGTGTAACCACGGATGTGCCCGGACACCACCGACACCGCGCCGAACTCGCCCATGGCGCGGGCGGCGCACAGCACCACGCCGTAGATCAGGCCCCATTTGATGTTCGGCAGGGTCACGTGCCAGAACATCTGCCAGCCGTTGGCGCCGAGCAGGCGCGCGGCTTCTTCCTCCTGGGTGCCCTGTTCCTGCATCAGCGGGATCAGCTCGCGGGCGACGAAGGGCACGGTGACGAACACGGTGGCGAGGACGATGCCGGGCAGGGCGAAGATGATCTGGATGTCGCGCTCCTGCAGCCACTCGCCGAAGAAGCCCTGGGCGCCGAACAGCAGCACGTAGATCAGGCCGGCGATCACCGGGGAGACGGAGAACGGCAGGTCGATCAGCGTTACCAGGATGCTCTTGCCGCGGAACTCGTACTTGCTCACGCACCAGGCAGCGGCCACGCCGAACACCAGGTTGAGCGGAACCGAGATGCCGACCGCGAGCAGGGTCAGCTTCAGCGCGCTGATCGCATCCGGCTCGACCAGCGCGGTGAAGAAGGTGCCGAGGCCGAGCTTCAGCGCCTCCGACAGCACCACGTACAGCGGCAGCAGGAGGAACAGGGCGAAGGCCAGCCAGGCACCGATGATCAGGGCGAGGCGCCCGGTGGCGGTGCCGCGGCGGGCGGCGTTGGCGGCCGCGCTGGCCGTCAGGGTCGTACTGGACATGGCGGCCTCCTCACGGGCGTTCGATGCGGCGCTGCAGCAGGTTGATCAGCAGCAGCAGGATGAACGAGACCACCAGCATCAGCACGCCGATGGTGGTGGCGCCGTGGTAGTCGTACTGGTCGAGCTTGACCATGATCAGCAGCGGCAGGATCTCGGTCTTCATCGGCATGTTGCCGGCGATGAAGATGACCGAGCCGTACTCGCCAACGCCGCGGGCGAAGGCCAGGGCGAAGCCGGTCAGCCAGGCCGGTAGCAGGGCCGGCGCCAGCACGTGGCGGAACACCTGGAACGGCTTGGCGCCGAGGCAGGCGGCGGCTTCCTCGACCTCGCGCGGGATGTCCGCCAGCACCGGCTGGATGGTCCGCACCACGAAGGGCAGGGTGACGAAGGTCAGGGCCAGGGTGATGCCCAGCGGGGTGTAGGCGATCTTGAAGCCCAGCGCGGTGGCGAATTGGCCGACCAGGCCGGCCGGCGCATAGAGCGCGGTGAGGGCGATCCCGGCGACGGCGGTGGGCAGGGCGAAGGGCAGGTCGATCATCGCGTCGATCAGCCGGCGGCCGGGGAAGTCGTAGCGCACCAGCACCCAGGCCAGCAGCGTGCCGATGATGCCGTTGAGGACGGCGGCGTAGAAGGCGGTGGAGAAGCTCAGTTTGAGCGCGGCGATCACCCGCGGCGCGGAGATGATGGTCCAGATCTGATCCCAGCTCAGCTGGGCGGCATGCACGAACATGGCACCCAGGGGAATCAGCACCAGCAGGCTGAGGTACACCAGGGTGTAGCCCAGCGTCAGCCCGAAGCCGGGTATGACGGGGGAAATGCGGCGTGACATAAAACCTCAGCGGCAAGTTTCAAGCTGCAAGCGACAAGTAAGAGCCTGTTCGCGCTCTGGCTGGCGAAAAGAGGCGCCATTGTAGGAGCGGCCTTGGCCGCGAAGCTCTTCTGGCTTTGCCCCGATTCGCGGCCAAGGCCGCTCCTACAGTGGGTTTCCGGATCGTGAACAGGCTTCCAGGGCGCCACCCGCGACAGCCCGCTTGCAGCGTGGGGCGTGTCGCGGGTGGCTGCGCACGTCAGTGCGCCTGGTAGATCTGGTCGAAGATACCACCGTCGTTGAAGAACTTCGGCTGGGCTTCCTTCCAACCGTTGAAGTCCTTGTCGATGGTGACCAGCTTCAGCTGCGGGAACTGCTTGGCGAACTCGGCCGCCACCTGCTCGTTGCGCGGGCGGTAGAAGTGCTTGGCGGCGATGCGCTGGCCTTCGTCGCTGTACAGGTACTGCAGGTAGGCGGTGGCGACTTCGCGGGTGCCCTTCTTGTCGACGTTCTTGTCGACCACCGCCACCGGCGGCTCGGCCAGGATGGACAGGCTCGGCGCGACGATCTCGAACTGGTCGCCGCCCTGTTCCTTCAGGGCCAGGAAGGCCTCGTTCTCCCAGGCCAGCAGCACGTCGCCGATCTGGTTGTTGACGAAGGTGATGGTCGAGCCGCGGGCGCCGGTGTCCAGCACCGGGACGTTCTTGTACAGCTTCTCGACGAATTCCTTGGCCTTCTCCTCGCTACCGTACTGCTGCTGGGCGTAGGCCCAGGCGGCCAGGAAGTTCCAGCGGGCGCCGCCGGAGGTCTTCGGGTTCGGGGTGATGACTTCCACGCCGTCCTTGGTCAGGTCGCCCCAGTCCTTGATGCCTTTCGGGTTGCCCTTGCGCACCAGGAACACGATGGTCGAGGTGTAGGGAGTGCTGGATTGCGGCAGGCGGCTCTGCCAGTCCTCGGGGATCAGCTTGCCGAGCTTGTACAGCTCGTCGATGTCACCGGCCAGGGCCAGGGTCACCACGTCGGCGCGCAGGCCGTCGATCACGGCGCGGGCCTGCTTGCCGGAGCCACCGTGGGATTGCTGGATGGTCACCGCTTCCTTGCCCTGGGCGGTCCAGTGCTTGTTGAAGGCGGCGTTGTATTCCTGGTACAGCTCGCGGGTCGGGTCGTAGGAGACGTTGAGGATCTCCGTGGCGGCGACGGTCGGGCCGGCGAACAGGGCGGTGGCCAGCGCGGCCAGGGCGAAACGGCGAATGGACATGGTGCTGCTCCTGAGAATTGCGGATCTGCTGTTGTTCTGAGTTGGCGTTCTTCGGGGGGCTCTATGTCAGCGGCGCATTCGCGCCCGACTGTGGCGAGGCCGCTGCCGGGATGTGCTCGTGGCCTGCTCGATGCTGCGGTTCATTGCGTCCTCCGGTGGTCCAGTCGGGTGTCGCTGGATCAGGCCTGCTTGCTGTTCTGGGCCTGCAGGCGGAATTTTTCCTTGCGCTCGATCTGCACGACCTGGCCGTTGTGGACGGTGATCTCCACCGAGCCGAATCGCAGGCCCTGCAGGGCGGACTGGATTTCACGCAGGATGCCGGCTTCGTCCTGGCCTTCGACGCTTCTGAGGGTTGCGCTCATGACTCTGCTCTCCATTGGATGGGGCCCGGGGTTGGGCGTGGAGCGGATATTAGGGGCAGACGATTTAGTCTTAAAAAGAATATTTAATGATTTATTTATTCGTTTCAGGACTATGTGAGGCGAGACCGCGAATTGCCGCCGGCGGTTCCCGTGATCTTGACCGTGGCGTCGAAATTCCTGCCGCTCGTCACAACGCCCTGCTTCCCCCATCGCCAGCGCTCCGGGAGGGCGCATAGTCTTGTCCGATGAACGTGACGAGGCGGCGTCCGATGGACGACAACGAACAGGCTCCGAGCGAACTCGAGACCCTCACCCTGGCCCTGCTGCACAGCCGGGGCGAGGTCGAGCGCCTGCGTGAACGCGAACAACTGGTGGGCAGCCTGCTGGCCGGCCTCAACGCGGTGCTCTGGGCGTTCGACTGGGAGCAGCAGCGGATGGTCTACGTCAGCCCGGCCTACGAGCAGATATTCGGCCGCAGCGCCGCGCTGCTGCTGGCCGACTACAACGAATGGCTCAACAGCATCTACCCGGACGACATGGAATACGCCGCGCGCAGCCTGCAATCGGTGCTGGAAGTGGGCTCGGTGGAGCAGCGTGAATACCGCATCATCCGCGGCGACGGCGAAGTGCGCTGGCTGAGCGACAAATGCTTCATCAGCCCGCCGAGCCTGTTCGATGGCCGCTCGCTGATCGTCGGCATCGCCGAGGACATCACCGAGAAGAAGACCCTGCAGGGCGAGCTGCATCGCCTGGCCACCAGCGACGTGCTGACGGGCGCCAGCAACCGCCGGCATTTCTTCGAGTGCGCCGAAGCGCTGTTCGCCGAGTCCTGTTCCAGCGGCCGGCCGCTGTCCTTCCTGCTGCTCGACATCGACGACTTCAAGAAGATCAACGACAGCCACGGTCACCAGGCCGGCGACCGCGTGCTGCAGCGGGTGGCCCATTGTGCCGCCTACGTGCTGCGTCGCGACGATCTGTTCGGGCGTATCGGCGGCGAGGAATTCGCCGCCATCTTCCCCAACTGCGACGCCCAGCAGGCGCGCCAGGTGGCCGAGCGCCTGCAGCGGGAAGTGCAGCGCCTGCAGTTCAGCAACGACGGCGAGACCTTCGGCGTGACCATCAGCCAGGGCATCACGGTGCGCGGCGAGGGCGACGAGCTGGACGACCTCTATGCCCGCGCCGATGCGGCCATGTACCAGGCCAAGCGGCAGGGCAAGGACTGCATCGTGCTGGGATGATCGGTGTAGGGTGCGCCGTGCGCACCGGCGGCCCGGATGCGCTGCGCATGGCGCACCCTACATCGAGCGCCTTGGATGAAATCGAAAGGTCTTTAAATTCACTCAAGGAATAAGTAAATGAATTCTTATTCCTTAACTTGTGATTCATCCCTGCCTAGACTGGCCTCCGAAACCTATCGAGGAGGCACCAGCCATGGCCAGCCAGACCACCCGCTACCTGATCCTGCCCGGATGGCAGGGCTCGCCTGACGACCACTGGCAGAGCCACTGGCAGCGCAGCCTGCCCCATGCCCGCCGGGTCGAGCAGGCGGACTGGGACAATCCCGATCCGCACGCCTGGGTCGCCACCCTCGAACGCGAAGTGGCGGCGGCCAGTGGGCCGTTGATCCTGGTGGCGCACAGCCTCGGCTGCGTCACCGTGGCGCGCTGGGCCGCACAGGCGCCGCTGGCCCTGCTGCGCAAGGTGCGCGGCGCGCTGCTGGTGGCGCCGGCCGACGTCGAGCGGCCGAACTGCCCCGAGGCGCTACGCGGCTTCGCCCCCATCTCGCGCGACCTGCTGCCGTTCCCCAGCCTGCTGGTGGGTTCGGACAACGACCACGCCGCCAGCGCCCCCCGCGTCCTGCAGATGGCCCGCGACTGGGGCGCCGTGCCGGCCATCCTGCCGGGCGCCGGACACATCAACGTCAAGTCCGGGCACCAGCGCTGGGAGCAGGGTTTCGCCTACCTGTACCGCCTGCAGCGGCAGATCGAACAACTGGAACGCATGCGCGCATGAACCCCGCCGACCGCGCGACGCGCCTGTGCGCGCGTCGGCGCCGCATCCACTTCATTCCCATCTGAGCCGCTTCGCGGCGGCTCGCATCGAACGAGATATCGCAATGAGCCGCCCCGCCTTTCCCCAGCAGTCGCTGCTGACCTTCGCCGACACCGAAAAGAGCCCCCTGAGCATCCGCGCCAAGGCGCTGGTGTTCGTCGACTCGCGTTCGCGCCAGCTGCGCGAGCAGGCCAACGCGCTGGCCGCCGCCGAGCTGCCGGTGCTGATCGTCGGCGAGACCGGCACCGGCAAGGAACTGCTGGCCCGCCACGTGCACCGCGAGAGCGAGCGCGGCGGCCTGTTCGTGGCCGTCAACTGCGGCGCCATCAGCCCGCAGTGGGGCGAGGCCGAGCTGTTCGGCCATGCCGCGGGCGCCTATTCCGGCGCCGCCAGCAGCCGCGCCGGCTGGTTCGGCTCGGCCAACGGCGGCACCCTCTACCTGGACGAGATCGCCGACCTGCCGCTCGGCCTGCAGGACAAGCTGCTGGCCGCGCTGGAGACCCGCGAGGTGCAGCGGGTCGGCGGCCACCAGGCGACTCCGGTGAACGTGCGCCTGGTGACCGCCACCAGCATCGACCTGGCGCAGGCGGTGGCCGCCGGCAAGTTCAGCGAGCGCCTGTTCCTCTACCTCAACGAGGGCCGCCTGGAACTGCCGGCGCTGCGCGAGCGGCCGGGCGACATCCTGCCGCTGGCCGAGTATTTCCTCGGCATCTACGCCCAGCGCCTGGGGCTGGACATCCCGCAGATCGGCACCGAGGCTCAGGCGGCCCTGGAGGCCCATCCCTGGCACGGCAACACCCGCGAGCTGGAGAACGTCATCCACTTCGCCCTGCTGGTCAGCAGCGGCGAGGAAATCCTGCCGCAGCACCTCAACCTGCCGGCCAGCGCCCCGCTGCAGGGCCTCGAACGGCAGCTGGCGAGGCTGAGCGTGGCCGAGCGCGCGGCGCTGTTGCAACGGTTGAGCGCCTAGAGGGCGCTCAGGGCCTGTTGTTTACGATCCTTTGAGCAGCACGGTTTTTACTGAAACCTTGCTTTCCAGCTCGTCTCCTCGGCGCAGGCCGGGGTCCAGAAAACCGACAGGCGATTCGGCGCGGGCAACTGGATACCGGCCTGCGCCGGTATGACGGGCTTTGTAGCTCCACGCCTTGAAGAAAAACCGGGCGGCTGGCCAGGTTCGGAAAGATCGTAAGCGGGCTCTCAGGAGTAGAGCGAGGGCGTCGGCGGCAGACTGCTGGTCAGCCACTGGCCGATGTCGCGCACCTTGTAGTCCAGCGGGTCGTGCAGGCTGTGTACCCGTACGTTGCGCCAGAAGCGGTCGAAGCCGTAGCGCGAGGCGGTGGAGCGGGCGCCCATGGTCTCGAACACCTGGCTGGTGATCTCCAGCGCGGCGCGGGCGGAGGCGACCCGCGCCTCGGCGATCAGCAGCGCCACTTCGCCACGCTCGGCGGCGCCGAGGGCGGGCTTGTCCCAGGCCTGCTGCAGGCGCTCGGCGGCCAGCTCGGCCTGCAGCAGGGAGCCGCGGTAGAGCAGCCAGAGTTCGCCGTAGCGCTTCTGGATGAAGGGGTCTTCGCTGGCCTCGCTCACGCCGGCGCCCAGCCAGGGCCGCGCCTGCTCGCGCAGGTAGCGCAGGGCGCCGTCCAGCGCACCCTGGGCGTTGCCCAGGTAGAGCTGGGTGAGGATCAGCTGCGACACGCACACCCGCAGGCTGCTGCGCGGGCTCTGGCCGCCGGAGACCAGCAGCTCGTCGCGGTCGACGAAGACGTTCTCGAACTGCACCGTGCCGCTGTCGGTCTGGCGCTGGCCGAAGGCGTCCCAGTCATCGTTGACGGCCAGGCCCTCGCGCTGCGCCGGCAGGATCAGGAACACCCGGTCGGTGGGGCCGCCGCGAGGCGCGCTGACCACCAGGGCGTCGGCGCCGAGCGCGCCGGAGCAGAAGGACTTGCGCCCGTTCAGCTCGAAATGCTCTTCGCGGGCCGTCAGTTCCAGGCCCAGGTCGCGGCCGTTGGTGGCGTTGCCCCAGAACCAGCGTTCGCGCACCGCCCGGGTCAGCCAGTGGCGCTGCTGCTCGGCGCTGCCGTGGAGCAGGATGGTGGCGACCTGGAGGTGGTTGAAGGCGAACAGGTGGGCCAGCGAACTGTCGGCCGCCGCCAGGTGACGAACGATGCGGTAGATCTCCGGCCAGGAGCGTTCCTGGCCGTCGAAGCGCTGCGGTATCGCCAGGGCCAGCAGGCCGCTGTCGCGGACCAGCTCCCGCTCGGCGCGGGCGTGGCCGCCGCGCCGGTCGCGCTCCACCGCGTTCTCCGCCAGCCGGCGGGCCAGGCGCTCGACCTTGGCGGTGAGGTTGCCGAAGTCGACGGGGAACAGCCGGACATCCAGCAACGGCTCGGCCAGCGGATGCAGATGGCGCGCGTCACTGGCCATCGTGCGGCTCCGGCTGCCAGACGGCCACGTCGGTGGCGTCCACGCGCCTGGGCAGCAGGCCCTCGTCGAAGAAGGCGTCGGCGATCTTCTGCTGTTCGCCCAGGCCGTCCCGGCGCACCGGGCCGACCCGGTAGCTGCGGCGGGCGTTGGCCTGCTCGACGATCGCCGGGTCGAGGTTGCCCCACAGCGGGCCGAGGATTCGCGCGGCCTCGGCGGGGTGCGCGCGCAGCCAGTCGCCGGCCTTGACCAGCTCGGCGTAGACGGTCTCCAGCACCTGCGGGTGGGCCTTGGCGAAGGCGCTGCTGGTCAGGTAGTAGCGCTGGTAGCTGGCCAGGCCCGCGCTGTCCGCCAGGGTGCGGGTCGGCAGCTGGCGCTGGGCGGCGCTGAGGAAGGGTTCCCAGGTGACCCAGGCGTCCACCTTGCCGTTCTCGAAGGCCGCGCGGCCATCGGCCGGGGTCAGGTAGGCGGGCTGGATGTCGCTGAACTTCAACCCCGCCTTGGCCAGCGCGGCGATCAGCAGGTAGTGCGAGCCGGCGGCCTTGGTCACCGCCACCTTCTTGCCCTTCAGCTCGCCGAGGCTGCGTAGCGGCGAGTCCTCGCGCACGAGGATCGCCTGGGCGGCGGGCGAGGGCGCCTCCTGGGCGAAGTAGGCGAGCTGGGCGCCGGCGGCCTGGGCGAACACCGGCACGGTATCGGCGACGTCGGCGGAGAGGTCGACGTTGCCGACGTTGAGCGCCTCCAGCAGCGGCTGGCCGCTGGCGAACTCGTGCCAGCTGACCTTGATGTCCTGGCCGGCGAAGGCCTTCTCCAGCGTGCCCTGGCTCTTCAGCAGGCTGATCAGGGTGGAGGATTTCTGGTAGCCGATGCGCAGGGCGGTTTCCGCCTGGGCCGGGGTGGCGAGGGCGGCGAACAGGCCGAGGCTAAGGCCGATGCCCAGCAGGGCGCGGCGGGGCAGGGAATGGCGGGACATGGGAGACCTCTTGTTGTCATGGCGTCCCGGCCATGGCGAGGCGGCGGAACACGAAACTTCCTGGGGGGGAAATGCGAGAAGTCCGGTGGTCCGGTAGGTGAAAGCTATTCGATCTGAAAAACGACCGACAAATACTTTTCGGGAATTAGCTTATGGAGCGATGCGGCTTCGCTGTTTATTCTTTTTAGTTTCATAAAAGTGAAAAATAATTCTTTTTGGCGCTTACAGAAATCCCCTAGATTGAGCGCCAAGCCGCAAGCGGGTTCCCGCTGCGCGCCCCGATAAGCCCATAAAGCGGGCCCGCTTCGCCGTACGGGTCCCATACCAAGACAGAAAGACAGCATCCGGAGCATCAGCATGAACAAATCCTCCCTGGCTCTCGCCGTGGCCCTCGGCGTGATCGCCCAGCAGGCTTCCGCCGCCGGCTTCATCGAAGACAGCAAGGCA
>NZ_JAOEEE010000062.1:0-12760 GCF_029837675.1 Pseudomonas sp. GD04015
TGGAACGCACCGAGGATGTGAACCAACAATATTTTCAGCAAGCCGGCAGGTTTTCCGTTCTCGCGTGGCCTAGGGGAAATCCCGCCTGTGTACGCGCGGGCAAAACCTGAAACGGAACCTCTGCCCATGATCCATCCTCTTCGCCCGCTGGCGCGCTCGATCGGCTACGCCACCGCTTCCAGCCTCAGCCTCGCCCTGCTTGCCGGGGCCGGCACCACCCTGCTCGCCAGCCCTGCTCTGGCGGCGGAAACCGCCGATCAGGTCCGCACCGTCGCCTTCGACGTGCCCGCTGGCCCGCTCGACCAGGCGCTCGGCCGTTTCGGCCGCCAGGCCGGCATCCCGCTGTCGACCAACGCCAGTCTCACCGCCGGCAAGCGCAGCTCCGGTGTGCAGGGCCGCTACGGCGTCGACGAAGGCCTCGCCCGCCTCCTCGCCGGCACCGGCCTGGCCAGCGCACGCCAGGCCGACGGCAGCTACCTGCTGATCGAGCGCGGCGAAGCGGGCGACGCCTTGGAGATCGGCGCGACCTCCATCAGCGGCAGCGCGGCGCTGGGTGCCACCACGGAGGGCAGCGGGTCCTATACCACCGGCGAGACCAGTGTCGGCACCAAGCTGCCGGCTTCGCTGCGCGAGACACCCCAGTCGGTGACGGTGGTCACCCGGCAACGCATGGACGACCAGAATCTGCAGAAGCTGGAGGACATCGCCACCTACACGCCCGGCCTGACACTGCGCAAGACGGGCGGTGAGCGCCCGGAGTTCTATTCCCGCGGCGCGGCCATGGACAACATCATGATCGACGGCCTGCCGGTGGCTTACGACAGCGACACACTGGGTACCTCGAGCCTGCCCATGTACGACCATGTGGAGGTCGTCCGTGGCGCCTCCGGGCTGATGGTCGGCGCGGGCAACCCGTCGGGAACCCTGAATCTGGTACGCAAGCGGCCCACCGACACGCCAAGGCTGTCCATCAGTGCCAGCGTCGGCCGTTGGGACGACTACCGAACCGAACTGGACGTCAGCAATCGGCTGGACAGCGCAGGCGACCTCCGCGGCCGCTTCGTCGCCGCGTATCAGGACCGCAACAGCTTCGTCGATGCCTACGGCAACAAGCGCCAGCTGTTCTACGGCATCGGCGAATACGACCTGGGCCCGGCGACCACCCTTACGCTCGGGGCCTACTACAACCGCGAGGACAATCCCGGCGCCGACTGGAACGGCCTGCCGACCCGGCCCGACGGCAGCTTCTTCGATTTCCCCCGCTCGACCCGTACCGCGCCGGACTGGACCTACTGGGACAAGGAGAATCGCAGCGTCTTCGCCGAGGTGGAGCATCGCTTCGACAACGACTGGAAGCTGCGCCTGAACGGCACCTGGCTGCGTGGCGACATGGAAATGCTCGGCGGCAGTTTCTACACCGACGAGAACGACGACTACCACCTGAACGTCGGTCGCTATACCTACCAGCACACCCAGAAGAGCTTCGACACCTACCTATCCGGTCCCTTCAGCCTGTTCGGCGCGACCCATGAGCTGGTCGTCGGCGCCAGCTTCCGCCGCGACGACACCGACGACGGCCCGGGTGGCCCGGGGATCGATACCGATGTCATCGTCGATCCGACCCGTTTCGACCCCAAGGCCTACGCCAAGCCGGCGATCGAGCACAACTGGTCGCGCGATGGCCGCGAGGAGCAATCCAGCACCTACGCCACGGCACGCTTCAACTTGCGCGAGGACCTGCGGCTGATCCTCGGCTCGCGCCTGGACTGGTACGACTACGAGCAGACCACCCACTCTGGCGGCTACACCTTTGGCGACGATTACAAGGCCACCCGCGAATACACGCCCTATGCCGGCCTGATCCACGACCTCGACGACACCTACTCGGTGTATGCCAGCTGGACCCGCATCTTCAAGCCCCAGGCTGCCCAGGACGCCGGCGGCAGTCTGCTGGAGCCGGTGACCGGCACCAACTACGAGGCGGGAATCAAGGGCGAGTACTTCGACGGCGCGCTCAACGCCAGCCTCGCGCTGTTCCAGCTAGTGCAGGAAAACCTGGCCAAGTCGTTGCCTTCCAGCCAGTGCAGCACGGGCATCAGCGCCTGCTACGAGGCCAGCGGCGAAGTCCGCACCCGCGGCATCGAACTGGAGCTCGGTGGCGAGCTGGCTGCCGGCTGGCAGGTTTCGGCGGGCTACACCTACGCCGGCGCCGAGTACACCAGGTCCACCGATTCGGCCAGCAAGGGCGACCGTTTCGACAGCGATACGCCCTACAACCTGTTCAAGGTCTTCACCACCTATCGCCTGCCTGGCGCGCTGGACAAGTGGACCGTGGGCGGTGGCTTTCGGACCCAGAGCGGTGCCTATACGAGCTTCGGTGTGAAGCAGGGCGGTTACAGCGTGAGCGACTTGATGCTGGGTTACCAACCGAGCCAGGAATGGCAGCTGCAGGCCAACCTGAACAACGCGTTCGACAAGCGCTACTACCAGAACATCAGCAACTCCTGGGGCGCCAACAGCTTCGGCGATCCACGCAGCCTGATGCTGACGGTGCGCTACAGCCCTTCGTTCTAGCTCCAGTAGCCTGATGAGTCGTAGGGTGCGCCGCGCGCACCGCCTCCAAGCCATCGCATGGCGCACCCTACGACGTTCCTGGGCTACTTAACTGGTTTTTTATACAGTCACTCACCTATAGTGGCGGCTCCGGTTTCCATGAGGACGGCTCCGCCATGCCCCGCTGCTTCTGGTGCAACGACGATCCCCTGTACATCGCCTACCACGACGAGGAATGGGGCGTGCCGCAGCGCGACCCGCAGTGGCTGTTCGAGATGCTGTTGCTGGAGGGCTTCCAGGCCGGGCTGTCGTGGATCACCGTGCTGAAGAAGCGCGAGCGCTACCGCCAGGTGCTGTTCGGCTTCGATCCCGAGCGCCTGGCGCGCATGAGCGACGAGGAGATCGAGGCGCTCATGCAGGACCCCGGCATCATCCGCAACCGCCTCAAGCTCAAGGCCGCGCGGCAGAACGCGCGGGCCTGGCTGCAGCTGGAGGACCCGGTGACCCTGCTCTGGTCCTTCGTCGGCGGCGCGCCGAAGATCAACCACTTCGTCGGGCGCGGCGAGGTGCCGGCCGTGACGCCGGAGGCCGAGGCCATGAGCAAGGCGCTGAAGAAGCGCGGCTTCACCTTCGTCGGCCCGACCATCTGCTATGCCTACATGCAGGCGGCGGGCATGGTCATGGATCACACCACCGACTGCGATCGCCACGCCGAGCTGTCGTAGCCGGAGACCATCCGGCCGCCGCCCGGGCCGGTATTCCCGAAACGCATGCAGGCCACTTCCGCTGCGTTCCGCGGCTACAATGCGGCCTTTTGCGCATTCGGGAGTTGCTCGTGGAGAAATTCAAAGGCGCCCTGGTCGTCGGCTTTCTGCGGTTGTTCGCCCTGCTGCCCTGGGGCGCCGTGCAGGCCGTGGGGTCCGCCATCGGCTGGCTGATGTGGAAGGTGCCCAACCGCTCGCGCGAGGTGGTGCGCATCAACCTCGCCAAGTGCTTCCCCGAACTCGACGAGGCGGCCCGCGAGCGACTGGTCGGCGAGACCCTGCGCGACATCGGCAAGACCTTCACCGAAAGCGCCTGCGCCTGGATCTGGCCGGTGGAGCGCACCCTCAAGCTGGTGCGCGAGGTAGAAGGGCTGGATGTCCTCCACGAGGCCCTGGCGTCCGGCAAGGGGGTGGTCGGCGTGGCCAGCCACCTGGGCAACTGGGAGGTCCTCAACCACTACTTTTGCACCCAGTGCAAACCGGTGATCTTCTACCGCCCGCCCAAGCTCAAGGCGGTCGACGAGCTGCTGCAGAAGCAGCGCGCCCAGCTGGGCAACCGGGTCGCCGCCTCGACCAAGGAAGGCATCCTCAGCGTGATCAAGGAGGTGCGCCGCGGTGGCGTGGTGGGCATCCCCGCCGATCCGGAGCCCAGCCTTTCCGCCGGAGTCTTCGTGCCCTTCTGTGCGATCCAGGCGCTGACCAGCAAGTTCGTGCCCGGCATGCTCGCCGGCGGCAAGGCCCGTGGCGTGCTGCTCAACGCGATACGGCTGCCGGACAACAGCGGCTTCAAGGTGATCTTCGAGGCCGTGCCGGACGACATGTACAGCGAAGACCCGCAGGTGTCCGCCGCGGCCATGAGTCGCGAGCTGGAGCGCTACGTGCGCGCGTACCCGAGCCAGTACCTGTGGAGCATGAAGCGTTTCAAGAAGCGCCCGGCCGGCGAGAAGAAGTGGTATTGATGCCGCGACCGATAGCTATTACCGTCAGAGCCATCTTCCCGCCCGGAACAGGACAGGCATGGACAACAAGCGCGAGCACAACCGAACCCCGCTGAAGGTCCAGCTGCGCATCGACCATCCGGTCCATGGGCGGATGATGGTGACGACCCGCGATATCTCGGAAAGCGGGGTGTTCGTGGTGATAGACGACG
The DNA here is from genome assembly GCF_029837675.1 of Pseudomonas sp. GD04015. Taxonomy (NCBI): domain Bacteria; kingdom Pseudomonadati; phylum Pseudomonadota; class Gammaproteobacteria; order Pseudomonadales; family Pseudomonadaceae; genus Pseudomonas; species Pseudomonas sp. GD04015. The sequence goes on from NZ_JAOEEE010000062.1 coordinate 4,468, forward strand.
CCCAGAGCCTGCTGCAGATCGGTGAAATCGTCAGCGGCCAGGTCCAGGGCCTACCGGTGGAGGCGCCCGTGGTGCAGATGCAGGTGGTGCGCTTCGAACCGAGCGGCGTGGGGCTGATCTTCAAGCGGGACTGACCCGTTCTCCCTGACCCCTCCGCTCCGGCGCCCTACTCCCCCTGTTCCCGCTCGCTGGCGGCCGCCTTCTCCAGGCGCCGCAGGAACACGGTCATTTCCTTCTCCGTCTGCTTGTCGCCGCGCTTGCGCGCCACTTCCAGCCCGTTGTGCCAGGCCTGGCGCGCCTCTTCGAGCATGCCCTGGCGCTGGCAGGCCTGGCCCAGCAGCTTCCAGGCCGCGGAGTAGTTGGGGTCGAAGCCCAGGCACTTCTGCAGGTGCTCGGCGGCGCGCTCGGCATCGCCGCCGTCGAGGTAGGTCTTGCCCAGGCCGAAGCGCAGCAGGGCGTTGTCCACCCCGCGGGTCAGCAGTCTTTCCAGTGAGTCCGGCGTCGTCATGCCCTGGCCTCGGCGAAATGCCCTGTCAGAAGAAGGTCAGACCGACCTGGAACAGGCGTTCCACGTCGCGGATGTACTTCTTGTCGACGAGGAACAGTATCACGTGGTCGCCCGAGGCGATCACCGTGTCGTCGTGGGCGATCAGCACTTCCTCGTCGCGGATCACTGCGCCGATGGTCGTGCCCGGCGGCAGGGCGATTTCCTCGATCATCTTGCCGACCACCTTGCTCGAACGGGCGTCGCCGTGGGCGATGGCCTCGATGGCCTCGGCGGCACCACGGCGCAGGCTGTGTACGCTCTCGATGTCGCCGCGGCGCACGTGGGTCAGCAGGGTGCCGATGGTGGCCAGCTGCGGGCTGATGGCGATGTCGATGTCGCCGCCCTGCACCAGGTCGACATAGGCCGGGTTGTTGATGATGGTCATCACCTTGCGCGCGCCCAGGCGCTTGGCCAGCAACGAGGACATGATGTTGGCCTCGTCGTCGTTGGTCAGGGCGAGGAAGATGTCGGCCTCGTTGATGTTCTCCTCCACCAGCAGGTCGCGGTCGGAGGCGCTGCCCTGCAGCACGATGGTGCTTTCCAGGTTGTCCGAGAGGTAGCGGCAGCGCGCCGGGTTCATCTCGATGATTTTCACCTGGTAGCGGCTCTCGATGGCCTCGGCCAGGCGCTCGCCGATGTGCCCGCCGCCGGCGATGACGATGCGCTTGTAGCTGTCCTCAAGGCGGCGCAACTCGCTCATTACCGCGCGGATGTGCGCCTTGGCGGCGATGAAGAACACCTCGTCGTCGGCTTCGATCACTGTGTCGCCCTGGGGCATGATCGGCCGGTTGCGGCGGAAGATGGCCGCGACGCGGGTGTCGACGTTGGGCATGTGCTCGCGCAACTGGCGCAGCTGCTGGCCGACCAGCGGGCCGCCGTAGTAGGCCTTGACCGCCACCAGCTGGGCCTTGCCCTCGGCGAAGTCGATCACCTGCAGGGCGCCGGGGTACTCGATCAGGCGCTTGATGTAGTTGGTCACCACCTGTTCGGGGCTGATCAGCACGTCGACCGGGATGGCCTCGTTGTCGAACAGCGCTTCGCGGGTCAGGTAGGCCGATTCGCGCACCCGGGCGATCTTGGTCGGGGTGTGGAACAGGGTGTAGGCCACCTGGCAGGCGACCATGTTGGTCTCGTCGCTGTTGGTCACCGCCACCAGCATGTCGGCGTCGTCGGCGCCGGCCTGGCGCAGCACGGTGGGGAAGGAGCCGCGGCCGACCACGGTGCGGATGTCCAGACGGTCGCCGAGGTCGCGTAGGCGGTCGCCGTCGGTGTCGACCACGGTGATGTCGTTGGCCTCGCTGGCCAGGTGCTCTGCCAGGGTCCCGCCGACCTGGCCGGCGCCGAGAATGATGATCTTCATGCGGACTCTTTCCTCAGCCGCGCGGTGCTGCGGCGATCTTGATCAGCTTGGCATAGTAGAAGCCGTCGTGGCCGTCGACCTGGGGCAGCAGCTGGCGGCCGTGGGTCTGCTTGAGGCCGAAGGCGCCGGGGATGTCCAGTTCGCGGGTGCCCGGCGTGCGCTGCAGGAACGCGGCGATGTTGTCGCGGTTCTCCTCCGGCAGCACCGAGCAGGTGGCGTAGAGCAGCACGCCGCCGACCTCCAGGGTCGGCCACAGGGCATCGAGCAGCTCGCCCTGCAGGGTGGCGAGGGCGGTGATGTCGTCGGCCTGGCGGGTCAGCTTGATGTCCGGATGGCGGCGGATCACGCCGGTGGCCGAACAGGGCGCGTCGAGCAGGATGCGCTGGAACGGCTTGCCGTCCCACCAGGCGGCCACGTCGCGGCCATCGGCGGCGACCAGGGTGGCGTCGAGCCGCAGGCGGTCGAGGTTTTCCTGCACTCGGGCCAGGCGCGCCGGCTCCAGATCCAGGGCGACGGCTTCCTTCAGGCCCGGCTCGGCTTCGAGCAGGTGGCAGGTCTTGCCGCCGGGTGCGGCGCAGGCATCCAGCACGCGCTGGCCGGGCGCCAGGTCGAACAGGTCGGCGGCCAGCTGGGCGGCCTCGTCCTGCACGCTGACACGACCTTCCATGAAGCCCGGCAGGGTCTTCACGTCGCAGGGTTGCAGCAGGCGGATACCGTCGCGGCTAAAGGTGCAGGGCTCGGCCTCGATGCCGGCGCCGCGCAGCTCGGCCAAGTAGTCGTCGCGGCTGCCGTGGCGGCGATTGACCCGCAGGATCAGTGGCGGGTGCTCGTTGTTGGCGGCACAGATCGCCTGCCAGTGCTCTGGCCAGTCAGCCTTCAGGCGCTTCTGCAGCCAGCGCGGGTGCGCGGTGTGCAGCACCGGGTCGCGGTCCAGTTCGGCGAACAGCGCCTCATGATCGCGCTGGGCATTGCGCAGCACGGCGTTGAGCAGGCCCTTGAGCGAGGGCTTCTTCAGTTTGTCGACGCAGGCCACCGTCTCGCCGATGGCGGCGTGGGCCGGGATGCGGGTGTGCAGCAGTTGGTAAAGGCCGACCAGCAGCAGCGCCTCGACATCGCGGTCGGCGGCCTTGAACGGCTTCTGCAGCAGCTTGTCGGCGAGCAGCGCCAGGCGCGGTTGCCAGCGCGCGGTGCCGAAGGCCAGGTCCTGGGCGAGCGCCCGGTCGCGTGGCTCGACCCGGTCCAGCAGCGGCGGCAGGCTGCTGCCCAGCGACGCCTTGCCATTGAGCACGGCGGCCAGCGCGCGGGCGGCGGCCAGGCGAGGGTTCATTGACCGAGCACCAGGCCGGGGGCGAACTGCTCGCGGCGGCTGTTGTACAGGTCGGCGAAGGCCAGCGGCTTGCCGCCGGGCAGCTGCAGGCGGGTCAGGCGCAGGGCGCCGTCGCCACAGGCGACGGTCAGGCCGGTCTTGTCGGCGGCCAGCACGGTGCCGGGCGCGCCCCTGCCCTCACCCGGTTCGGCCGCGTGAACCTTGAGCGCTTCGCCATTCAGGGTGCTGTGGCAGATCGGCCAGGGATTGAAGGCGCGGACCAGACGCTCCAGCTCGACGGCCGGGCGGTTCCAGTCGAGGCGCGCCTCGTCCTTGTTCAGCTTGTGCGCGTAGGTCGCCAGGCTGTCGTCCTGCACTTCGCCGCGCAGCTCACCGGCAGTCAGTTTGTCCACGGCCTCGACCACCGCCTGGGAGCCCAGCTCGGCCAGGCGGTCGTGCAGGCTGCCGCCGGTGTCGTCGGCGGTGATGGTGGTGGTGACCTTGAGCAGCATGGGGCCGGTGTCCAGGCCCGCCTCCATCTGCATCACGGTAACGCCGCTGCTGGCGTCGCCGGCCTCGATGGCGCGCTGGATCGGCGCCGCGCCGCGCCAGCGCGGCAGCAGCGAGGCATGGCTGTTGATGCAGCCCAGGCGCGGAGTATCCAGCACCACCTGGGGCAGGATCAGACCGTAGGCCACCACCACCATCAGGTCGGGCCGGAGGGCAGCCAGTTCGGCCTGGGCAGCCGGGTCGCGCAGGGTCTGCGGCTGGTATACGGCGATATCGTGTTGCAGGGCCAGCTGCTTGACCGGGCTGGGCATCAGCCTCTGCCCGCGGCCGGCCGGCCGGTCCGGCTGGGTATACACGGCGATGATCTCGCGGCCCGCATCGAGCAGGGCCTGCAGGTGCTGGGCGGCGAATTCCGGGGTGCCGGCAAAGATGGTGCGCATGGATCACTCACTGCTGAAAAGAAAAAGGCTTGCCTTCCAGGCTACGTGAGAACTGCTGCGCTCGGTTATGCCGCGTCAAAAACAGACTCGGAATGCTCATGTACAACTCGTACACTCCGCTTCCTCGCCTGTTTTTTCCTTGCCTAACCTTCGCTCGCGACGTTCTCACGCAGCCTGGGGCAAGCCTTTGGGAGTCGTGGATCAAGCCTGCTGGCGGTGCTGTTTTTCCAGCTTCTTCTTGATCCGGTCGCGCTTGAGGCTGGACAGGTAGTCGACGAACAGCTTGCCGTTGAGGTGATCGCACTCGTGCTGGATGCACACGGCGAGCAGGCCTTCGGCGATCAGTTCGTAGGGCGTGCCGTCGCGGTCCTGCGCCTTGATCTTCACCTTCTGCGGCCGGTCGACGTTCTCGTAGAAGCCCGGGACGGAGAGGCAGCCTTCCTGGTACTGGTCCATCTGTTCGGTCAGCGACTCGAACTCGGGGTTGATGAACACCCGCGGCTCGGACTTGTCCTCGGACAGATCCATCACCACCACACGCTTGTGCACGTTGATCTGGGTGGCCGCCAGGCCGATGCCGGGCGCGGCGTACATGGTCTCGAACATGTCGTCGATCAGCTGGGACAACGCCGCGTCGAAGACAGTCACCGGCTTGGCGATGGTGCGCAGGCGCGGATCGGGGAATTCGAGGATGTTGAGTATCGCCATGGCTGTTTGTGATGCACTTGTGGAATAAAGTAAAAAACCGCTGCTAAGATGATGAGCAGCTTGAAAAACGGCTCAGAGGCCGCTGGTTCTGCGGCTTACAGGCGCCAGCCACATAATAAAGGGATTCACCGCATGAGGAAATCACTACTCGCCCTGCTGCTGGTCGCCGCGGGCGGTCTGGCCCAGGCCGGCCTGGTCCAGGCAGAAGTCCAGCTCAAGGAAGGCCACCCGGACCGTTACACAGTGGTCAAGGGTGATACCTTGTGGGATATCTCCGGCAAGTTCCTCAGCAAGCCCTGGAAGTGGCCCGAGCTGTGGCATGCCAACCCGCAGATCGAGAATCCTCACCTGATCTACCCGGGCGACACCCTCAGCCTGGTCTACATCGACGGCCAGCCGCGCCTGGTGCTCAACCGTGGCGAATCCCGCGGCACCATCAAGCTGTCGCCCAAGGTACGCAGCACCCCGCTGGCCGAAGCCATCCCGACCATCCCGCTGGATGCGATAAACAGCTTCCTACTGACCAACCGCATCGTCGACTCGGCCGAGGAGTTCACCGGCAAGCCCTACATCGTGGCCGGCCAGCAGGAGAGCGTCATCAGCGGTGCCGGCAACCGGGTCTACGCCCGCGGCAGCTTCGAGGAAGGCCAGAACATCCTCGGCATCTTCCGCCAGGGCAAGTCCTACACCGACCCGGACACCAAGGAATTCCTCGGCATCAACGCCGATGACATCGGCACCGGCGAGATCGTCGCGGAAGAGGGCGACATCGCCACCCTCAACCTGACGCGCTCCACCCAGGAAGTACGCCTGGGTGACCGCCTGTTTCCGACCGAAGAGCGTGCGATCAACTCCACCTTCGTGCCGAGCGAGCCGCCGACCGACGTCAATGGTGTGATCCTCGATGTACCGCGTGGCGTGGCCCGCGTCGGCCAGTACGACGTGGTGACCATCAACAAGGGCAAGATCGACGGCCTGAGCGAAGGCAACGTGCTGGCGATCTACAAGACCGGTGAAACCGTGCGCGACCGCGTCAGCGGCGAGTCGGTGAAGATTCCGGACGAGCGCTCCGGCCTGCTGATGGTGTTCCGCACCTACGAGAAGCTCAGCTACGGCCTGGTGCTGTACGCCACCCGCGACCTGGCGGTGATGGACAAGGTGAAGAACCCGTAACACCCGGAACCCCCGCCCTCGCGGGGGTTCTGCTTTTCAGTGGCACGATCAGGGACGATCGCATGCACCACCTCTCTCCCTCCGAACTGGAGGCGCGGTTGCGTCTCCACCTTCTGCCGGAACTGGGGCCGCGGCGCTTCCGCCGCCTGCTGCAGGCCTTCGGCAACGCTTCCGCCGCACTCAGCGCGCCCGCCTCGGCCTGGCGTTCGCTCGGCCTGCCGGCCGTCTGTGCCGAACCCAGGCGCAGCGCCGAGATACGCGAGCGTGCCATGGCCGCCCTGCGCTGGCTGGAGCGCCCCGGCCAGTCCCTGTTGATGTGGGACGATTCGGGCTACCCCGCGCTGCTGGCGGAGCTGAACGATGCCCCGCCGCTGCTGTTCGTCGCCGGCTCACCTGCTCTGCTCGAGCGCCCGCAACTGGCGATGGTCGGCAGTCGGCGCGCGTCGCGTCCCGGCCTCGACACCGCGGGCGCCTTCGCCCGCAGCCTGGCCGGTGGCGGCTTCGTGATCACCAGCGGCCTGGCGCTGGGCATCGACGGAGCCGCCCACGAAGGTGCGCTGGAGGTGGGCGGAGGCACCGTCGCGGTGCTGGGGACCGGCCTGGAGCATATCTATCCGCTGCGCCATGCCGGCCTGGCCGCGCGCATCATCGATCAGGGCGGCGCACTGGTTTCCGAACTGCCGCTGGACTGCCCGCCCCAGGCCAGCAACTTTCCACGGCGCAACCGGATCATCAGCGGCCTGTCCCTGGGCGTGCTGGTGGTGGAGGCCAGCCCGTCCAGCGGTTCGCTGATCACGGCCCGCCTGGCGGCCGAACAGGGTCGCGAGGTCTACGCGATTCCCGGCTCGATCCACCACCCCGGCGCGCGGGGCTGTCACCAGCTCCTGCGCGAGGGAGCGACTCTGGTGGAGAGCGTCGAGGACATCCTGCAGGCGCTGCAGGGCTGGCAGCGGCTCGCGCCGGCCGAGGGAGAACCGCCCGCTTCCCCGGACCACCCGCTGCTGGAGCAATTGCGCGCCGCGCCCCACACCAGCGAGGCACTGGCCCTGGCCTGTGGGCTCGAACTGGGCGAGACCCTGGCCGCGCTGACCGAGCTGGAACTGGAAGGGCTGATCGTCTGCGAGGCCGGGCGCTGGGTACACCGCGCCGTCCGAGCTGGGTAAACTCGCCGCCAGATCAGACGCGGGGGCGATCATGCACAGCAGTTGGCGGGTACGAAACGTGGCGCGGGTAGTGCGGGCGGGCGGCGTCATCGCCTATCCCACCGAGGCCGTCTGGGGCTTGGGCTGCGACCCCTGGAACGAAGCCGCGGTGGACCGCCTGCTGGCGCTCAAGGACCGCCCGGTGCACAAGGGGCTGATCGTGGTTGCCGACAGCATCCACCAGTTCGACTTCCTGCTCGACGACCTGCCCGAGCGCTGGATCGACCGGCTCGCCAGCACCTGGCCCGGCCCCAACACCTGGCTGGTGCCACACCGCGACCGCCTGCCCGAGTGGGTCACCGGCCAGCACGACAGCGTGGCCCTGCGGGTCAGCGACCATCCCCTGGTACGGGAACTCTGCGCCCTGGTCGGCCCGCTGATCTCCACCTCCGCGAACCCCGCCGGCCGCCCGGCCGCCCGCAGCCGCCTGCGGGTGGAACAGTACTTCCCGCGCCAGCTGGACGCTGTGCTGGGCGGCGAATTGGGCGGCCGCAAGAACCCCAGCCTCATCCGCGATCTGCGCACGGGGGATGTGATTCGGCCTTCTTGAGCAACGCCCTGGCAAGCCGGGAGCAGTGCGCATGGCGCACCCTACCCTGTCCCTCGGTCGGCTAGTTGTCTTCGTACCGCCAGCCACCGCCCAAGGCCCGGGCTAGGGCCACGCCGGTCTGTAGGCGGGCCAGGCGGAGTTGGGCGCTCTGGTCTTCGGCGGCGTAGAGGGTGCGCTGGGCGTCGAGGAGGTTGAGCAGGTCGTCGGCGCCGGCGCGGTAGCGTTGTTCGGCCAGGCGCAGGGCGCGTTCGGCCTGGGCCTGGACTTCCTGCTGGGCCTGCCACTGAGCGTCGACGCCGGCGCCGGCGTTGAGCGCCACCTGCACGTCGGCGAAGGCCTCGACGATGCTCTTGCGGTAGTCGGCCAGCAGTTCCTCGCGGCGCGCGGCGCTGCGGTCGCGTTCGGCGGCGAGGGCGCCGCCGTCGAAGATCGGCGCGGCCAGGGCGGCAGCCAGGGAGTACACCGGGTCGGCGAAGAGCCGGCTCAGGCGGTTGGCC
>NZ_JAOEEE010000063.1:0-10658 GCF_029837675.1 Pseudomonas sp. GD04015
CGGTTGTGTAGAAACGAGGCCGGGGAAGGCTGGCTTCCCCGGCCACCGGCTCAGGCCGGCTCGACCATCATCCGGCCGACCATTTCCATGTGCAGGGCATGGCAGAACCAGCTGCAGTAGTACCAGTGCAGCCCCGGCTTGTCGGCGACGAAGGTGATCGACGAGGTCTGCTGCGGGCTGATCTCCATGCTCACGCCGTGGTTGACCATGACGAAGCCGTGAGTCACGTCCTCGATCTGGTCCATGTTGGTGATGGTCACGGTGACTTCGTCGCCCTGCTTCACCTTGAACTCGGTGAGGCCGAAGGCCGGCGCCATCGAGGTCATGTAGACGCGCACCTTGTTGCCTTCGCGGATGACCTTGTTGTCGGTCTCCAGGTTGATGCCGTCCTTCTTCGCCCTGGCCACGGTCGGCGCGAAGAATGGGTCGTTGCGTTCCCAGATCTTCTTGGTCCTGATCTGGTCGCGGCGGGCCATGATGCAGTCGTGCGGCTCGGCGTAGGTCGGGCCGTCGTGGACCAGCTTCATCTCGGCGCCGGAGATGTCGATCAGCTGGTCGTTCTCCGGGTGCAGCGGGCCGGTGGGCAGGAAGCGGTCCTTGGAGAACTTGGACAGCGCCACCAGCCACTTGCCGTCGGCCTCGCTGGTCTCGCACAGGGTGGCGTGCAGGTGGCCCGGCTGGTAGTGCACGTCGAGCTTCTGCTTGATGTAGTTGACCTTCTCGCCCTTGTAGGCGCGCACCGCCTCTTCCATGTTCCACTTGACCACCTGGCTGTCGATGAACAGCGTGGTGTAGGCGTTGCCACGGCCGTCGAAGGTGGTGTGCAGCGGGCCGAGGCCCAGCTCCGGCTCGCCAACCACCACGTCGCGCGGGTCCCCGAGCTTGCCGGCGAAGAGGTCGGGCAGCATGTCGATGGCGATCATCGAGCAGGTCGGCGACAGCTTGCCGTTGGCGATGAAGTACTTGCCGTCCGAGGAGGTGTTGAGGCCGTGGGGGTTCTTCGGCACCGGGATGTAGCGGGTGACCTTGCTGTCCTTGCCGTCCTTCTTGCGGCCGTCGACCACCGGCACCTTGGAGTCGCCCAGGGTGATGAAGCGGCCGGCCTTGATTTCCGCCTCCACGGCGGGGATGTCGAACACCACCACCCAGTCGCGCTCGTTGCGCATCATGCCGCCGAGGTCGAAGGCCTTCTCCGAGTTGTAGCAGGTGGCGGCGGTGAAGCGGCCGGTGTAGTCCATGTCGGTGTTGTCGAGGTTGCCGTCGACGATGACCTGGAACGCGACTTCCATGGTCTCGGCGTCCACCGCGTTGTACAGGGTGTAGCTGTTCTCGTCCTGCAGGTCGAAGACCTTGCCGTCATTCGGGTGCGGGATGACGAACTCGGCGTTGCAGAACACGTACTTGGTGTGCGGCACCTTCTGCAGGCGCAGGCCGTGGATGGCCTGGACGTTGGGAATGGTGACCATCTTGTCGCACTTCATGATGTCCAGGCGGATGCGCGCGACCCGGGTGTTGGCCTTGTCGTTGATGAACAGGTACTTGCCGTCGTACTTGCCGTTGGTCATGGAGATGTGCGGGTGGTGGCAGTCGCCGTTGTGGAAGCGGGCGCTGTCGCCGAGGATGTGCTTGCTCTCGTTGGTCAGGCCCCAGCCGCTGGCGGAGTCGACGTTGAACACCGGGATGCGCATCAGCTCGCGCATCGACGGGATGCCCATCACCCGCACCTCGCCCTGGTGGCCGCCGCTCCAGAAGCCGTAGTACTCGTCCAGCTCGCCGGGGGCGACGTGGACCTTGTTGGCGCTGTCCTTGACCGCCGCCGCCCAGCTCTCGCGGGTCATCACGCCGCCACTCAGGGCGGTGGCCGCGGCCACGGCGCCGGTCACCGCGCTGGCGCCGAGGAAGCCGCGCCGGCTCAGGCCGGCCTTGTCGTCCTTATCCGAATTCTTGTCGTTCATGGGGTTGCTCCTGTTTGGGAAAACACGCCTGCCCGGCGCCTCGCGGCGCCCGGCTCAGGTCTCGTTCACCTCGACGGCGGGGATCAGTTGTGGCTCGGGAGCCCGCTTGTTGCGCTTCTTGCGCTTGTTGATCAGCGGCGGGCACTTGTCGTCGTTGTGGTAGGTCATCTGGCAGTCGAGGCAGTAGTGGCACTCGTTGCCGTTGATCCGCCCGTCCGGGTGGATCGCCTGGATCTCGCACTCCACCGCGCAGAGCTGGCAGGGGTTGCCGCACTCCTTGCGCCGCTTGAGCCAGTCGAACAGGCGGAACTTGCTGGGGATCGCCAGGGCGGCGCCGAGCGGGCAGATGTAGCGGCAGTACACCTTGCGGGTGAAGACGTTGACCGCCAGCAGCACCACCACGTAGAGGACGAACCACCACTGGCGGTCGAACCGCAGGGTGATGGCGGTCTTGAACGGCTCCACCTCGGCGGCCCGCTCGGCCAGCATCATCGACTCCAGGGACAGGCCGAACAGCGCCAGCAGGATGATGTACTTGATGGCCCAGAGGCGTTCGTGCACGGCGAAGGGCAGCTCGTACTGGGGAATCCTGATCTTGCGCGCCAGCTCGTTGATCAGCTCCTGCAGCGCGCCGAACGGGCACAGCCAGCCGCAGAACACGCCGCGGCCCCAGAGCAGGATGCTGGCGGCGGTGAACACCCAGAGCACGAAGATGATCGGGTCGGTGAGGAACAGCTCCCAGCGGAAGTCCTGGAACACCGCGTGGACGAAGGTCAGCACGTTGACCACCGACAGCTGGCCCAGCGCGTACCAGCCGATGAACAGCACGGTGAACAGCAGGTAGCCGCGGCGCAGCCAGTGCAGGAAGCGCGGCCGGCGGGCGAAGCTGTCCTGCAGGAACAGGATCACCGTGAGCAGGCCGAGGGCGACCAGCAGCACGCCGATCTGGAAGCTCTTCTGGTACCAGATGTTGACCCACACGGGGCGGTTGGCTTCCTCGATGGCGGCCAGCTCGGCGGCGGTCGGCTGCGGCCGCTCGATGTAGTCCTCGGGAATCTGGTAGGGCAGCTCGAAGCTGGTGAAGATGCCGGAGACCGGGCCGGTCTGGCGGCGCACCAGCAGCTCCAGGGTCCATGGCGAGCCGGGGTCGAAGGCATGCTGCTGGCGGGCGATGAAGATCGCCATCTCGAAGAACTCGGGCATGCCCTCGGCGTGCACGTCGGAGAGGCGGATGAAGTCGAGGTCACGGAAGCTGATGACGTCGCCGAACTGGCGCAGCTGCACCCGATCGAAGATGCCGCCGCGCACGTAGCCCGAGCCCTTGAACGAATACTCGCCGTTGCCCAGCACGGCGAAAGCCTGCTCGCCCGGTTCGAGGCCGGCCATCAGTTCGTCGTACTGGCGCTCGCCGAGCAGGTTGCGGCCGATGGTCGGCGGGTTCAGCGGCGCGACATGGAGGTCGATGAAGGTCTCCTCGCGCCGGTCCGCCGTCGCCACGTCGATGCCCTCGGCCTCGGTGCCCTCGAAGGCATCGTCGACCTGGCCACGGGTCAGGTGCAGGCGGCGGATCGCGCCGTTGCCGGTCATCTCGTTCCAGTTCGCCGGGTGGAACAGCTCGTCGCGCACCCGCGACGGGCGCGGGCGCATGCTGGCGCCCGCCTCGATCAGCCCCAGGTCGACCGCCACCGCGTGCGCCGCGCGCATGATGATCTCGTTGATCACCATGACCGTCACGGTCGCGCCGGTCACCGCGTCCACGGTCACCGCATCGGGGTCGTTGGAGCGGCCGACCACCACCCGCTGGCTGGCCTTGACGCCGCTGTAGTTGGCGTTGAAGGCGTGGATCTTCTGTTCGGGAATGCCGATCAGCACGATCGGCTCGTGGTGCTCAAGCATGTAGGCGTCGCGGATCAAGCCCTGCAGGTCGAGCAGCACCAGCATGTTGATCGGCTTGCCGGAATAGGCGGGGATGTCGGTGACGTGGATGCTCTGGAAGGCGTAGCCGAGGACCTCGTCGCCGTGGCGCAGCGTGCGCACCTGGTACTGGCCTTCCGCTTCGGAGACGCTGTCGGCGGTGGGGAAGACCTGCTCGATGCGCTGCCGTTCGACCTCGTAGTCCCTGGCCTGCGCGGGCGGCATGGCCGCCATCAGGGCCAGCAGCACGACAAGCCCTTGCCCCCAGGAGCGCAACGCGCCGGCGATGGAAAACTGGGGCTTCATCAGGCTACCTGCTCGCACTGCTCTATTGCGGTGCATGGTAGGTAAGGCGCTCTGCCGGTCTCCTTGACCGCAATCAAGTTCGCCCTGTCCCGACCGCGTGCCGGGCTCCGCAGCCTCCTCCTTTGTGGGAGCAGTCCTACTTTGTAGGAGTGGCCTTACTGTGTGGGAGCGAACCTTGTGGGAGCGGCCTTGGCCGCGATGCTTTTCTGCTAGCCCTATTCGCGGCCAAGGCCGCTCCCACAAGGGGATGCTCCAACGCAAACGGGGCAACCGACCCTGCGGCCGGTTGCCCGTTCGTTCACAGGCGGGCCGGCTCGCCATCGGCCCGCGTCGTCGTCCTTACTGCAGGGTCAGCACCCACTCGGCGAGGATCCTGGCTTCCTCGTCGCTCACCGGGTTCGGCGGCATCGGCATCGCGCCCCAGACCCCGGTGCTGCCGTTCTTGATGTGTCCGGCCAGGGTCTCCACCGCGCCTTCGACGCCGGCGTTCTTCGCCGCCACGTCCTTCAGGGCCGGGCCGACCAGCTTGGTCTGCACGCTGTGGCAGGCGCCGCAGGGCTTGCTCTTGAACAGCTCCTCGCCGGAGGCGGCGTGGGCAGCGGGCAGGCTCGCCATCGCCACCAGGGCGACCAGCGGAATCAGCGCTTTCTTCATGATCATTTCCTCATCGTATGTGGCCCGCCGGGGCTGGCGCGTTGTTTGGGATCGATCATATACAGGGGCATCTGCTGATCCGCTTGACCGCAATCAAGTCCGCCGCGCGTAGCGCTTGAGAGCCCGCATCGCGGGCCGTTAGCGTGCAGCCCAGGCCGTAACGGAAAACTGGAGGAGTCATGCAGAGCGCGCCGTTCTATCAGGTACAGGGCGACGAACAGTTGCTGTTCGAGCAGGCCTGGCAGCAGCGCATGCCGGTGCTGATCAAGGGCCCCACCGGCTGCGGCAAGACCCGCTTCGTCCAGCACATGGCGCAGCGCCTGCAACTGCCGCTGTACACCGTGGCCTGCCACGACGACCTGAGCGCCGCCGATCTGGTCGGCCGCCACCTGATCGGCAGCGAGGGCACCTGGTGGCAGGATGGCCCGCTGACCCGCGCCGTGCGCGAGGGCGGCATCTGCTACCTCGACGAAGTGGTCGAGGCGCGCCAGGACACCGTGGTGGTGCTCCACCCGCTGGCCGACGACCGCCGCGAGCTGTACCTGGAACGCACCGGCGAGACCCTGCGCGCGCCACCGGGCTTCATGCTGGTGGTGTCCTACAACCCCGGCTACCAGAACCTGCTCAAGGGCATGAAGCCGAGCACCCGCCAGCGCTTCGTGGCGCTGCGCTTCGACTACCCGGGCGCGGAGGAGGAATGCCGCATCGTCGCCCGCGAGGCGCAGGTCGGCGAAGCGCTGGCGCGGCGCCTGGTCGCCCTCGGCCAGGACATCCGCCGCCTGGAACAGCACGACCTGGAAGAGGTGGCCTCGACCCGCCTGCTGATCTACGCCGCGCGCCTGATCCACGCCGGCATGGAGCCGCGCGCGGCCTGCCGCGCCTGCCTGGCCGAGCCGCTGTCGGACGACGCGCAGACCGTCGCCGCGCTGATGGACCTGGTCGATGTCCATCTCGGTTGAGCACCCGGCCGTCCGACTGCCGGGCGACCTGGCCATGTGGCTGTTCATTCTCGCCGAGCTGACGGTGTTCGCCCTGCTGATCCTCACCTTCATCGTCGCCCAGGTGCTGTCCGGCCCGCAGTTCGCCGCCAGCCGGGCGTTGCTCGACGGCTCCATCGGCCTGGCGCTGACCGTCAGCCTGCTCACCGCCGGGCTGTTCGCCGCGCTCGCCGTGCAGCGGACGCGAGCCGGCGAAGGCCGGAAGGCGGCGCCGCTGCTGCTGGCGGCACTGGCCAGCGGCGGCGTCTACGTGGTGCTCAAGGGCGGCGAATACGCGCACCTGATCGAGGCCGGGCTGGACCTGGAGTACGACCGCTTCTTCACCCTGTACTGGATTCTCGGTGGCTTCCACTTCCTCCACGTGCTGCCCGGCCTGCTGTTGTTCGCCTGGCTGGCGCTGCGCTGCCGGCGTGGGATGTACGACGCGCCGGGTAGGCGCAGCGAGCTGGAGTCGTGCGTCCTGTACTGGCACATGGTCGACTTGATCTGGGTGCTGCTGCTGCCCTTGCTCTATTTGCAGCGGTGAACGGGGTGAACGCATTCGCCTGCTGGATGGGCCTGTTGCTGCTGTCGCTGGCGAGCCTGTGGCTGGTCGCCGCGCCGGTACCGTCCTGGGCGGCCATGGGCCTGTCGCTGGCGGCGCTGGGCAAGGCCTGGCTGATCGTCGACGGCTTCATGGAGCTGCGCCACGGGCCACGCCTGTGGCGCGCCCTGCTGCTGGGCTGGGCGGCGTGCATGGCGCTGGCGCTGTATCTCGGTACGCCCTGAGCGAGCCGGAGTAGCCCATTCGCGGACAAGTCCGCTCCCACAGATCAAGCAGCGCGCCCCGTTTTGTGGGAGCGGACTTGTCCGCGAGCTCTTGCCTGACGCCACGCAAGAACCAAAAGCCAAAAGCTCGGGGCCAAGGCCCCTCCTACACATTCCGCCCTCGCCCGTCCATTTCCGGCTTCTTGATTGCCATCAAGCGGTTTTCGCCGACCGCCGTCCGAGAATGGCTGCGCCAAGCCTTTGAGGACATCACCATGTCGGAGACCTTCACCAAGGGGATGGCCAGGAATATCTACTTCGGGGGAAGCGTGTTCTTCATCCTGATATTCCTGGCCCTGACCTTCCATACCGAAAAGACCATCCCCGAGCGCACCAATGAACACCTGATGAACGAGGCGGTGGTGCGCGGCAAGCTGGTCTGGGAGCAGAACAACTGCATCGGCTGCCACACCCTGCTTGGCGAGGGCGCCTACTTCGCGCCGGAGCTGGGCAACGTGTTCGTCCGTCGCGGCGGCGAGGAGCAGTTCAACGGCTTCCTGCATGCCTGGATGGCGGCCCAGCCGCTGGGCGTCCCCGGCCGCCGGGCGATGCCGCAATTCAACCTGAGCGACAGGGAAGTGGACGATCTCGCCGAGTTCCTCAAGTGGACCTCGAAGATCGATACCAACGACTGGCCGCCGAACAGGGAGGGCTGAGACATGAGCATTGCCAATCCGCATCTGAAATTCGCCTCGCAAGCCGTGGCCAAACCCTACTTCGTGTTTGCCCTGATGCTGTTCGTCGGGCAGATCCTGTTCGGCCTGATCATGGGCCTGCAGTACGTGGTCGGTGACTTCCTGTTCCCGTTGATTCCGTTCAACGTGGCGCGCATGGTGCACACCAACCTGCTGATCGTCTGGCTGCTGTTCGGCTTCATGGGCGCGGCCTACTACCTGATCCCCGAGGAGGCCGACCGCGAGCTGCACAGCCCGAAACTGGCGATCATCCTGTTCTGGGTGTTCGCCGTGGCCGGCGTGCTGACCATCCTCGGCTACCTGCTGGTGCCCTACGCCAGCCTGGCCAAGCTCACCGGCAACGAACTGCTGCCGACCATGGGCCGGGAGTTCCTCGAACAGCCGACCATCACCAAGGCCGGCATCGTGGTGGTGGCCTTGGGCTTCCTCTACAACATCGGCATGACCCTGCTCAAAGGCCGCAAGACCACGGTCAGCGTGGTGATGATGACCGGCCTGATCGGCCTGGCGGTGATGTTCCTGTTCTCCTTCTTCAACCCGGAAAACCTCACCCGCGATAAGTTCTACTGGTGGTGGGTGGTGCACCTGTGGGTGGAAGGCGTGTGGGAGCTGATCATGGGCTCGATGCTGGCCTTCGTGCTGATCAAGGTCACCGGCGTCGACCGCGAGGTGATCGAGAAGTGGCTCTACGTGATCATCGCCATGGCCCTGATCACCGGCATCATCGGCACCGGCCACCACTACTTCTGGATCGGCGCGCCGGGCGTGTGGCTGTGGCTCGGTTCGATCTTCTCCGCGCTTGAGCCGCTGCCGTTCTTCGCCATGGTGCTGTTCGCCTTCAGCATGGTGCGCCGTCGCCGCCGCGAGCATCCCAACCGCGCCGCCGGCCTGTGGGCGCTGGGCACCACCGTGACGGCCTTCTTCGGCGCCGGCGTGTGGGGCTTCCTGCACACCCTGGCCCCGGTCAACTACTACACCCATGGCTCGCAGCTCACCGCGGCCCACGGCCACCTGGCGTTCTACGGCGCCTACGCGATGATCGTGATGACCATGATCTCCTACGCCATGCCCCGCCTGCGCGGCATCGGCGAGGCACCGGCGGAGCGCGCCCAGCGCGTGGAGATCGCCGGCTTCTGGCTGATGACCCTGTCGATGGTGGCGATCACCCTGCTGCTGACCGCGGCCGGCGTGGCGCAGATCTGGCTGCAGCGCTGGCCGTCGGACAACGAGGCGATGGCCTTCATGGCGACCATGGACCAGCTGGCACCGTACTTCTGGATGCGCCTGGTGGCGGGCGTCGGCTTCGCCGTCGGCCTGGTGTGCTACCTGCTGAGTTTCATACAGCGCAGGAACGTCGTCATCGCCAAGGCCTGATAAGGCACTGACTGTGGGAGCAGCCTTTGTGGGAGCGGCCTCGGCCGCGAAGAAACCAAAGCTTCGCGGCCAAGGCCGCTCCCACAGAACGAAAGGGCAGAGAGAGGACAGATGGCCTTCAGCATCGAAGTCGAGGAGTGGGTCGGCGGCGTCTGGCATCGATTCATCACCCGCCGCGCCGACCCGGATTTCACCCACGCCCAGGTGCAGCTGAGCGACCAGCAGCGCGCCCTGGGCCTGCTCTACCACGCCCTGGGCGGCGCCAGCGCCGTGCAGATCCAGGCCGCGCAGCCGCGCGAGCTGCTGCTGCGGCGCAACCTGCTGCAACAGGTCGCCGGCACCTGCAAGCAGATGCCGGTGGCCTGGTGCGACGCGCAGAACCTGCGCCTGCCGCCGAGCCTGGCGGTGTTCCCCCACGCCGAACTCAACCGCGAGCTGTACCGCTGGCTGGCCATGCTGGCGGCCGTCGCCGATGGCATGCGCCACTGGGGGCGGGACAACCAGCGCTGGGTGGGTGAGCTGCTGCGCCGCTATCCGGCCTTGCGGCCGCGTTACCAACGCCTGGTCGAGGCGCACCTGCGCCTGCGGCCGGACCCCGACAGCCTGCCGCCGGCCAGCGCCGCGCTGGAGCGCGACCTGCGCCAGGCGCTGCGCGAGCCCGGCAGCGTCAGCGATTTCGCCCACGATGAGCGCGCGCCTTGGCCGCTGCCGTTGTGGCTCTACCCGCCACAGGCCCAGACCCTCGGCGCATGCAGCGAACTGCCCGAGGAGGGCGAGGGCAGCGCCGCCAACCCCAACCCGGCGCAACGCAAGCTGCGCAAGCGCGCCTCGCGCATCGACGACGGCGGCGGCAAGGGCGGGCTGCTGCTGTTCCGCCTGGAGAACCTGTTCAGCTGGTCCGAGCACGTCCAGCTGGACCGCTGCAACGACGACAGCGAGGACCTCGACGCCGCCCGCGTGGCCGAGGACCTCGACGAGCTGAGCCTGTCGCGCCAGCGCACGCGCAAGGGCGGCGGCCTGCGCCTGGACCTCGACCTGCCGGCGGCGGATCAGGACGACCTGCCGCTGGGCGAAGGCCTGCTGCTGCCGGAGTGGGACTACCGCCGCGGCGCCCTGCACCAGGACCACGTCTGCGTGCAGCTCTACCACCCGCGCGCAGCCGAGGCGCAGGCACTGCCGGCGCGCCTGGCCTTGCCGGCGAGAAAGCTGCGGCGGCAGTTCGAGACGCTGCGCAACGAGCGTCAGTGGCTGCGCCAGCAGCCGCAGGGCAGCGAGGCGGACCTGAGCGCCTGGCTCGACTTCCAGGTGCAACGCCGCCAGGGCCAGGCCTGCGAGAAGGGCCTGTTCCTCGAACAGCGCAGCGTGCGCAACGAGCTGGCCTGCCTGCTGCTGGCCGACCTGTCGATGTCCACCGAGGCGCACCTGAACGACGAGCAGCGGGTCATCGACGTGATCAACGACAGCCTGCTGCTGTTCGCCGAGGCGCTGACCGCGGCCGGCGACGACTTCGCCCTGTACGGCTTCTCCTCGCTGCGCCGCCAGCAGGTGCGCATGCAGGAACTCAAGCGCTTCGGCCAGCGCTACGACGAGCAGGCGCGCGGGCGCATCCTCGCCCTGCGTCCCGGCTACTACACGCGCATGGGCGCGGCGATCCGCCAGGCCACCCGCTTGCTCGGCGAGCGTCCGCAGCGCCAGCGCCTGCTGTTGCTGGTCACCGACGGCAAGCCCAACGACCTCGACCTCTACGAGGGCCGCTACGGCGTGGAGGACACCCGCGAGGCGGTGCTGGAGGCGCGCCGCGCCGGCGTATTGCCGTTCTGCATCACCATCGACCAGGAGGCCGGCGACTACCTGCCCTACATGTTCGGCGCCGCCGGCTACACCCTGATCGACAAGCCGCAGCACCTGCCGCTGTACCTGCCCCAGCTCTACCGGCAGCTGACCCGGCGCTGAAC
>NZ_JAOEEE010000064.1:0-8973 GCF_029837675.1 Pseudomonas sp. GD04015
ACCGAATGGCTGCGTGGTTCCTCGTCGACGACCCGGGGTGCCGCCGCCTCGTCGGGCAGTTCGTGGCCGCGATACTGGCGCACCGGGTGCGCCGGCGCGGCGGCCTGGGGCATGTCGCTGAGTTCGGCGAGGCTGACGCCCAGTGCGCGGGTGTCCGCGTCATTGGAGCGCAGGCAGGCGAGCAGCATGGCCTCCACGGCATCGGGCTGGTTGAGGTGGATGTCCAGGGCCATCTCTTCGCGCAGGCGGCGGCGCAGCGAACGCATGCAATCCAGAACGGCTTTGTTCAGTTCCATGGCGGCTCCCTCATAGCGGTTGCTCGGCTCGCCGATCCCCCGGCGGATACTGCGGGTACACAGGCAAGTGGCGTGCCAGAGCGGTCGAGCGCCGAACTGTGCGGGCGTTCACAGGTCCATAGGCGGCCGGTCGCACGCAGCTGGTGCATGGCGCACCGCTCTGGCGCCCGTTGAAGCGAACCGGCGACCCGGCCGGCGACCCGGTATACTGGCCGCCATCCGCCCTGCCTTTCCGTATTTCCGAAGGTTCCTATGCGCAACGACGCCCACGATGAGCTGGATCACGTTCCCAGCCTGACCACCGACCCGCGTGATCGCGACGACTACCAGAACAGTTACACCCCCGCCCCTGAGCCCGCACCCCGTGCCGTAGGGCGCACCGTCCAGGTGGAGCGCCGCCGCGGCGTCGGCACCGGCCCGCTGTGGGCGCTGATCGGCGCCCTGGTCATCGCCCTCGGCGGCCTGAGCTGGTGGAGCTACCAGCAGATCGCCCAGATGCAGGCCCAACTGGTGGTGACCCAGGAGACCTTCGCCCGCATCAGCGAAGACGCCGCCGGGCGCATCCAGGACATCAGCGGCAAGGTGGTGGCGGCCGAGTCCACCGTCACCAGCGGCAGCGAGGCGCTCAAGCTGCGGGTCAAGCAGCTGGAGGCGAAGCTGGCCGAGCTGGGCAAGCAGCAGCAGACCGTGGCTGGCCAGGTGAGCGGCCAGGACAAGCGCATCGAGCAGGTCGCCGCCGACCTGAAGACCCAGCAGGGCGCCGTCGCCCAGTTCGACGGCCGGCTGGAGAAGCTGTCCGGCGAGCAGCAGGCCGGGCTGGCGGGCGTCGGCAAGCTGCAGGAGCAGCTCAAGAGCCAGGCCGCCGACATCGAGGCGCTGAAGAAGAAGGGCGACCCGAGCCAGGCCGTGCGCACCCTGGAGCAGGACCTGCTGGTGCTGCGCAGCGAACTGGAGACCCGCGCGGCGCAGAACAATACCGCCGAGTTCGACGCCTTCCGCGCCCAGGTCACCCGCAACATCAACGGCCTGCAGGCCCAGGTGCAGAACCTGCAGCAGCAGCTCAACGCCCGTCCCTGAGCCGCCGGGAAAAGAAAACGCCGCGATCCGGCTACCGGATCGCGGCGTTTTTCATGGCTGTGTCCCGGTTACGTGCTGCGCGGGCAAGCCCCGCTGTCTGAATACTGCGGCTGCTTGTCCTTGGGTCCCCGCCTGCGCGGGGATGACGAGGTAGGGGTGGAATCCTCCAAACCGTCATCCCCGCGAAGGCGGGGATCCAGAAGCGCTCAGGGCACTACAACATCTAACGGGGACACCGCCTTTTCATGGCCCGCATCACTTGCGCGTGAGCGGCGGCCGCTCGAACTGCACGCCGCCCAGGCCGGTCCGCTGCAGGGCGCGGATGTTGGCGTGGTCGCTGCCTTCCGGCGTGGCCAGCACGGCGCGGTAGTGCTCGCCGAAGGCGCGCAGGGTTTCCTCCAGGCTGAAGCCTTCCAGCTGGGCCAGGCCGAGGGTCTTGCACGAGCCCTCGTTCTGTCCGGCGGCGTTCTCCACGCCGCCGTTGCGGAAGGCGCTGGGCTGGTAGTCGTAGTGTTCGGCGACGAAGGCCAGGGTGTCGGCGAACTGGAACTGCTCGCCGTGCAGGCGGGCGCGGAAGTCTTGCAGGCTCATGGCTGTTGCTGTCCTTTGTCGAAGGCCGCCAGTTGCTCGGCGCTGGCTTCTTTCTGGTGCTTGGCTTTCCACTCGGCGTAGGGCATGCCGTAGATCGCCTCGCGCGCCTGGTCCTGGCTCAGCTCGACGCCGAGGTCGTCGGCGGCGGCCTTGTACCATTTGGAAAGGCAGTTGCGGCAGAAGCCGGAGAGGTTCATCAGGTCGATGTTCTGCACATCGGGGCGCGAACGCAGGTGCTGGACCAGGTTGCGGAAGGCGGCGGCCTCCAGTTCGATGCGTTGCTGTTCGGTCATGGTCGGGCTCCCGGTCGTCTGGGTGGCAGATGATAGAAGCCCGCTCCGGCAGCGGCAACGCCCTAGCGATGGCCCGCCAGGGTGATCGACACCGACTCGGCGAAGCGCAGGGCGTGCAGCTTGTCCACTTCCACCTCGGCGTAGCGCACCGCCGGGTTGGCCATGACCAGGTCGAGGATCTCCTGGGTCAGGCGCTCGAGCAGGGCGAAGCGGTTCTCCTCGACGTGGCGGATCACCGCCTTGGTGATGGTGCGGTAGTTCAGGGCATGGTCGATGTCGTTGCCCTGCACCGCCTCGGCGGCGGGGTAGAGGATGGTGAGGTTGATCAGCACGTCCTGCTTGTTGTTGATCTCCTCTTCCTTGATGCCGATGTAGGTGCGCAGGCGCAGGTCCTTGACCCGGATGCGCGCCATCCCAGGTTCCAGTCGCGGCATTTGAGTGCTCCGTCCGGTCAGTTGCGGGTATCGCCGGCGCGTCGTGCGCCGGGGCGCCCAGCATACCCGCGGTCAGCGCAGATGACGACCGCCGTTGACCGCCAGCGTGGTGCCGGTGACGTAGGGGTTGTCCAGCAGGTAGCGCAGGCTCTGGTAGATCACCTCGGCACCGGGCTCGATGCCCAGGGCCGATTCGGCCAGGCGCCGGGCGCGGTACTCGTCGTCGTCGCACTCGTTGAACTGGATCAGCGCCGGGGCGATGCCGTTGACCTTGATGGCCGGGGCGAAGCGCGCGGCGAAGGACAGGGTCAGGCTGTCCAGCCCGGCCTTGCTGGCGCAGTAGGCGGGGCGCTTGGCGCTGCCGGTGCGCGCCACGTCGTCGCTCAGGTGGACGATGTCCGCCGGCGTGCTGCGGCGCAGCAGTTCCTCGCAGTGCAGGTTGATCAGGTAGGGCGCCAGCATGTGCACGCCGACCATGCGCTGGAACACCTCGGCCTCGTGGTCGGGCGTCTCGGTCTCCCAGTCCGAGGCGTTGTGGACGATGGCGCGCAGGCGGTCGGTGTGGCCCTTCAGCTGTTCGATGAAGGCCAGGATGCCGGCCTCGCTGGAAAAGTCGGCCTGCAGGGCGGTGGCGCCGCGCTCGCGCAGCAGGCGCACGCCCTCGCGTTCGCTGCGGTAGCTGAAGATCACCGGCTGGCCCTCGTCGAGCAGGCGCAGGGCGCAGTGCAGGCCGATGCGCTGGCCGGCGCCGGTGATCAGGATGGGAGCGGCGGAGGCGTTCATGCGGGGCTCGTCGATCTGGCTGGATCGGCAAGTAAACTCCAGGCCCCGCCGCGCCACAACCCTGCGCGCTGGCGGGGAGGCGTCTCAGCGGGCCTGCAGCGGCTCGTCCGCGGCGCGGGCGCGACGCCCCTGCAGCCAGGGCTCCAGCAGGTGGGTGGAGAGCGGGATGAACCAGTAGGTCATCAGCGGCGTCAGCACCAGGGTGCCGAGCAGCACGCGCAGCACCAGCGGCCACTCGGCCATGAAGCCGCCGAACAGCAGGTTGAAGGCCAGCGACACCGGGAAGAAGGCCAGCCAGATGGCGATGCTCTGCTTCCAGCGCGGCGGCCGGCGGTCGGCGTTGCCGAACCAGGCGTCGAGGCCGCTGATGCGGTGCTCGTGGGGCTGGGCGAACAGGCCGGCGCCGCGCTGCAGCCAGGTGCGGCGCGAGGCGGAGTGCTCCCAGGCGGCGAGGGTGGCGGCATCGGCGAAGCGGAACACGATCTGGAATTCGTCGTCCCCGGGCGGCGGGGCCAGGACGCCGGAGCCCAGGTAGCCGGGGAAGTCGGCGGCGAGTTGCTGGCCTTCGTGCAGCCAGGCGCGGAAGTCGTGGAAGCACTCGCGCGGAACGCGGCGTGCCACCAGCATGGTGACCGGATCGGTAGACATCGTGTATCTCCACAGCGACAGGCGCGGCCCGGGTAGGGTGTTGCGCGGTATGGCCCGCCGGGGTGATGGCGGAACATAGAGATTAGGTCAATGTTATTGCCATTTATGGAGGATGGCTAGAGGTAGTCGGAAGGGCATTCGGGCAACGGGGCGGGCAAAAGAAAAAGCCCGGCGCTGGGCCGGGCTTTTTCGCAGCGCATGGGCGCTTACTTCACTTCCACCGCCAGGTTCTCGGCGATCTTCTTCTGCCAGATCGCCGGGCCGGTGATGTGCACCGATTCGCCGTTGGTGTCGACCGCGACGGTCACCGGCATGTCCTTCACTTCGAACTCGTAGATCGCTTCCATGCCCAGTTCGGCGAAGGCCAGCACCTTGGACTTCTTGATCGCCTGGGCGACCAGGTAGGCGGCGCCGCCTACGGCCATCAGGTAGACGGCCTTGTTGTCCTTGATCGCGTCGATGGCGATCGGGCCGCGCTCGGATTTGCCGATCATGCCCAGCAGGCCGGTGCTTTCGAGGATCTGGCGGGTGAACTTGTCCATCCGCGTGGCGGTGGTCGGGCCGGCCGGGCCGACCACTTCGTCACCGACCGGATCGACCGGGCCGACGTAGTAGATGAAGCGGCCCTTGAGGTCCACCGGCAGCGGCTCGCCCTTGTTCAGCATGTCGACCATGCGCTTGTGCGCGGCGTCGCGGCCGGTGAGCATCTTGCCGTTGAGCAGCACCGTCTCGCCCGGTTTCCAGCTCTGCACTTCTTCCGGGGTGATCTCGTCGAGGTTGACGCGGCGCGCGCTCGGGCCGGCTTCCCAGACGATTTCCGGGTAGGCGGAGAGGTCCGGCGCTTCCAGCTCGGCCGGGCCGGAGCCGTCGAGCACGAAGTGGGCGTGGCGGGTGGCGGCGCAGTTGGGGATCATGCACACCGGCAGGCTGGCGGCGTGGGTCGGGTAGTCCATGATCTTGACGTCGAGCACGGTGGTCAGGCCGCCCAGGCCCTGGGCGCCGATGCCCAGCTGGTTGACCTTGTCGAACAGCTCCAGGCGCAGTTCCTCGATGCGGTTCTGCGGGCCGCGGGCCTTCAGTTCGTGGATGTCGATGTGCTCCATCAGCACTTCCTTGGCCATCACCGCGGCCTTCTCGGCGGTACCGCCGATGCCGATGCCGAGCATGCCCGGCGGGCACCAGCCGGCGCCCATGGTCGGCACGGTCTTGAGCACCCAGTCGACGATCGAGTCGGACGGGTTGAGCATGGCCATCTTCGACTTGTTCTCCGAGCCGCCGCCCTTGGCCGCGACGTCCACTTCGACCTTGTCGCCGGGGACGATGGAGTAGTGGATCACCGCCGGGGTGTTGTCCTTGGTGTTCTTGCGGGCGCCGGCCGGGTCGGCCAGGATCGAGGCGCGCAGGACGTTCTCCGGCAGGTTGTAGGCGCGGCGCACGCCCTCGTTGATCATGTCGTCGACGCTCATGGTGGCGCCGTTCCAGCGCACGTCCATGCCGACCTTGATGAACACGGTGACGATGCCGGTGTCCTGGCAGATCGGCCGGTGGCCGGTGGCGCACATGCGCGAGTTGATCAGGATCTGCGCCATGGAGTCGCGCGCGGCGGGCGATTCTTCCTTCAGGTAGGCCTCATGCATGGCCTGGATGAAGTCGACGGGGTGGTAGTAGGAGATGAACTGCAGGGCGTCGGCGACGCTCTGAATCAGGTCATCCTGCTTGATCACGGTCATGGTGCGCTCCTCTATCGGGGAACATCTATATAAGGAAACGCCGGACCACGACCCGGCGCGACTGCGGAAAAAACGGCGCCGCAGTATAGCGCGGCGGCAGGGGTGGGCACAGTCCGCGAGCGGTGGCCGATGGTCGATAGGTGGCGGCCGGTGCGCTATCAATTTTGTGATCACGAAGGTAGAGTTGGGCAAGGTGCCAGTACGGGATGGAGCCCATGAGCGTGAGTAGTCCGGGGGCGACGAGACGAAGCCTGCAGAGCCTGTTGCTGAAGCGTTTCGGCATGGCGGTAGCGAGTTACGCCCTGGTTATTCTGACGCTCTGGATCGCCGTCTGGGCCGGCTTGTACAACGGCACCCTGCAATTCGCACTGTTCTGCACCGGTCTGGCGGTGGTCAGCCAGCTGGTGTTCTTCCTGCTGTTCATCAGCGGTCGCAACCTGCGTTTCGGCGACCCCAGCCTGACCGAAGCGCAGATCCTCGTGGGTGTTGCCCTGCACACCGCGCTGCTGGCGCAGCTCGACAGCGCGCGCGGCAGCCTGCTGATGTTCTACATGGTCATCCTGATGTTCGGCGTGTTCCAGCTGCGCCCGCGGGTGTTCGTGCGCAACGCCGCCATCGCCTTCTTCGCCTTCGCCGGCCTCAATCTGTGGGACGGCTACCAGATGCGCCTCGCCGAGCCGGCCCAGGCGCTGCTGCAGTGTTCGGCGCTGTTCATCGGCCTGGTCTGGCAGAGCCTGTTCGCCAGCTACGTGCAGGCCATGCGCCAACGCATGCGCCAGCGGCGCTACGCCTTGCAGGCGCATCAGGACACCCTGCGCGGCATGATGCGCCAGCTCGAGGACCTGGTGGCCACCGACGAGCTGACCGGCCTGTTCAACCGCCGTCATTTCCTGCGCCTGGCCCTGCGCGAGCTGGACAACCTAGGCCACGGCCGTCAGCACGGCCTGGCGCTGATCGATCTGGACCACTTCAAGCGCATCAACGACATGTACGGACATGCCGCCGGCGACCGCGTGCTGCAGACCTTCGCCGCAGTGGCGCGGGCCTGCCTGCGCGACGGCGACGTGCTGGCCCGCTACGGCGGCGAGGAATTCGTGCTGCTGCTGCCCAACACCGACGCCGACCAGTTCACCAGTTGCTGTGAGCGGCTGCGCGAGGCCTTCGCCAGCGCCGAGCCGGTCGGCGTGCAGGTCAGCAACCTCAGCCTCTCGGCGGGCATGACCCTGCTCTGCGAGGGCGACGATCTCGACGAGGCGCTGCAGCGCGCCGACCAGGCGCTGTACCGGGCCAAGCGCGGCGGGCGCAACCGCTGCGACGCGGCCTGGGAGGGCGCCGGTGCCTGAACCGAGGGTGCATGCCGCCGGCCGTGCCTGGCCGGTGCCTGCCGGTAGCAACCTGCTCGATGTGCTCAACGGCGCCGGTCTGCGGGTGCCCTACAGCTGCCGCTCCGGCAGTTGTCACGCCTGCCTGGTGCGCTGCGTGCGCGGCGAGCTGCTGGACGAGCGGCCCGAGGCCCTGAGCGAGGAGCGTCGCGACCAGGGCTGGCGCCTGGCCTGCCAGTGCCGGGTCGTGGGCGATGTCGAGGTCAGGCTGTTCGATCCCGCCCACGACGGCCTGCCCGCGCGGGTGGCGTCGCTCGACTGGCTCGGATCGCGGGTGTTGCGTCTGCGGGTGCAGCCAGAGCGGCCGCTGCGCTACGAGGCCGGCCAGCATCTGGTGCTGTGGGCCGACACGGGCGTGGCGCGCCCCTATTCGCTGGCCAGCCTGCCGGGCGAGCCCTGGCTGGAGTTCCACCTGGACTGCCGCCAGGGTGGCGCATTCAGTGACGTCGCCCGCCACCTGCGGCCGGGCGACCCGCTGCGCCTGGGCGAGCTGCGTGGCGGCGCGCTGCACTATGACCCGGACTGGAGCGAGCGGCCACTCTGGCTGCTGGCCGCCGGCACCGGCCTGGCGCCCCTGTGGGGCGTGCTGCGCGAGGCACTGCGCCAGCATCACCAGGGCCCGATACGGGTCATTCACCAGGCGAATGACGAGGTCGGTCATTACCTCGCCGAGCCGCTGCGGGCGCTGGCCGTCGCCCATCCGCAGCTCCAGGTGCAGCTGGTGGCCGAGTCCGAGCAGGCTGCGGTTTTGGCGGAACTGCGGCTTGTTTCGCGGCAGACCCTCGCCTTACTCTGCGGCTCGCCCGCCAGCGTGGAAGCCTTCGCCCGCCGTCTGTTCCTGATCGGCGTGCCGCGCAACCAGGTATTGGCCGACCTCTTCCTTCCCCACGCCTAGCCCGGCGCGCACCGGAATGCCAGACGGTTTCCGGATAGCGCAAGGCAGGCGCGGATACCTTTCCCGCGGGTGCATGGCCTCGGCCGACACCCCGAAGACAATGGAGCTGCGATGAGCGAACACATACAGGTCGAACGCGAAGGGGGGTTGCTGACCCTGCGCCTGGCCCGCCCGGACAAGATGAATGCGCTGACCCTTGCCATGTACAGCCGGATGGCCGAGGTGCTGGAAGAGGCCGATGGGGATCGTGGCGTTCGCGCGGTGCTGATCACCGGCGGGCCGGAATGCTTCACCAGCGGCAACGACGTGGCCGATTTCCTGCAGTCGCCGCTCAGCGGCACGGACAGCCCGGTGTTCCGCTTCATGCGCGCGCTGTTCGACTTCTCCAAGCCGGTGGTGGCCGCGGTGGCCGGCCCCGCTGTGGGTATCGGCACCACGCTGCTGCTGCACTGCGACCTGGTGTACGTGGCGCGCGACGCCAAGCTGCGCACCCCCTTCGTCAATCTCGGCCTGTGCCCGGAATACGGTTCCAGCCTGATTCTGCCGCGCCTGCTCGGCCAGGCGAAGGCGTCCGAGGTGCTGCTGCTGGGCGAAGTCTTCAGTGGCGCTCAGGCCGCCGAGTGGGGCATCGCCACCGCGGCGCTGGAGGATGGCCCCAGCACGCTGGCCAGGGCGCGCGAGATGGCGCTGCGCTTCCTCGAACTGGCGCCCTCGGCGCTGCTCGACTGCAAGCGTCTGATGCGCGCGCCTGCGCGCGAGGAGCTGCGCAAGGTGATCGAGGAGGAGGGCGCCCTGTTCGCCCAGCGCCTGCGCTCGCCGGAGGCGGTCGAGGCGCTGTCGGCCT
>NZ_JAOEEE010000065.1:0-5981 GCF_029837675.1 Pseudomonas sp. GD04015
CCAACCTGGCGGCCGGCGTTGTCGTAGTAGTAGGTCGTCTCCACACCACGCATCATCGTGGTGCCATTGGTGAAAACGCCGAGCAGAGTTTCTTTCACCAACTCGCCAAAGGCGTTGTACCGATACTGTGTTGTGGGGGTGAGTGAGTAGAAGCCCGAGGTCAGACCGGGCTGCTTGAACAGATAGTGGTCGCTTTTCGGCTGGCGAACTTCCGTCTTCCTGCCCAGCGCATCATAAGAGGTGGTGATGGTGCGATCCTGACTCGCATCCCTCTGCAGTCGGGAGATGTCCGAGCCATCTATTCCGTTGGCGTGGCGGGTCAGCGATGTCTGGTTGCCCAGAGCGTCATAGCCGTAGGAAATCACGCCGCCCATGGCATCGATGTCGTAGGTGACGCGGCCTAGAGCATCGTACTTCTTGTAGCTGACGACCAGGTCATTGGCTGCCTGGCCGGTATTGTTGATTTGCACTCTGTTCGAGATGGCATTGCCCAATGCGTCATATTCGACCTTTGTAACGATCTGCAGAGTGTCGTTGGTGTTATCGCTGGTTGCCACGAAGCGCCCGAGTGCCTTGTTGTACCAGCCCGGCGAGACGATCTGTACCTGCCGACCCGCGGCATCGTATCGATAGGCGGTCGTGCGGGCTTGCGTCATGTTATCGCTGGCGGCTGGAGCGTTCAGCGCGCTGCGCAGTCGCCCCTCGGTGCGGCCGATGACATTGCCCAGGGCGTCGTAGTTGATGCTGGTTACGACGAGGTAGTTTCTTATCTCTTGGAAGGTCCCGCTGGCGGTCAGGCTGGCAATGCCGACGACTGGCGAAATCTCTTCGGTCAGGCGTCCGACGGAGTCGTATTTGTAGTTCCAGACATGCCCGTTCTTGTTGGTCAGGGTGATGCGGTTGCCCAGCGTGTCGTAGGTGTATCGTTCTTGCAGGCCCATGGCATCGGTGGCACTCAGGGTGCGACCGACGGCGTCATATGTGTAGGTGGTGGTGCGTGCCTGAGCACCCGCTGCAGTCAACGCCGTCCTTATGCTTGCTTCGGTTTTCGGGGTACTGGCCGCGAGCGCCTTGTCATACTGCTTGAGCTGGCTGACCCGACCGGAAGCGTCATAGATCGTTTCGCTGACCTGGTTCAGCGCATCCATGCTGTAGCGGATGCGCCCCTGGGCGTCGTAAACCATATGGGTGGTGCGAGCCTGGCTCAGATCGTCGACACCATTTATGGCGCCGCGCAACACACCTTCGGTGCGGCTAGTAACATTCCCTGTGTTGTCGTAGGTGTACTTGGTGACCAGATGGCGGATGTTGTAGCTGGTATTGCCATTGGCCTCGACCCCGACTGCCACGGAGACCTGGGGCGATATCTCCTCGGTGAGTCGGTTGAGGCTGTCGTAGTTGTAGGTCCAGATGTCGCCTTTCTTGTTGATCAGGGTCTTGCGGTTGCCTGCGGCATCGTAGGTGTAGCGTTCCCTGTTCCCCAGCGCGTCGGTGGTACTGATCATCCGCCCGGCACTGTCGTAGGCGTAGAGCGTCTTGTAGCTGGTGCTGGCATTGAGCACCTGGATCTTCTGCTCGATCTGGTCGTTGGCGTTGTAGACGTAGCGGGTGGTCAGGTTCAGGCCATCCGGGTCCACGTACTCTGCAACCCGGCGGCCCAGGTGGTCGAACTCGTAGCGGGTGACTTGCTGGCGGGGGGAGGCCACGGTGCCGCGGCTGACCTCCAGCTGGCGGCCCAGGCCGTCATAGCTGTAGGTGGTGGTGAGACCCAGTCCGTTCGGGTCCTGGGTGATCGTGGTCACCTGGTCCACGCAGTCATAGCCGTACTCGGTGACGCGCTGGGTTGCGGTGCCTGCCGCCTCGGTGACCCGCATCTTGCGGCCCATGCCATCGTAGTCATAGCGGGTGATCACGTTCAGCGCATCGGTCACCGTCAGGGTGCGCCCGGTGACGTCATAGGAGTAGCGGGTGATGTTGCCGCTGGCATCCATGGTGCTGGTCTTGAAGCCGCTCTTCGCGTCATAGGCGTTATGGGTCGTCTGCCCCAGAGCGTTGGTGCTGGACAGCAACTGCCCGTTCTTGTTGTAGCTGTAGGTGGTGGTGTTGCCGTTGCCGTCCCGGATGCTCAGCAGTTCGTCGTGGCGGTTGCGGATGCTCACGACCTGCACGCCGCCCGGCAGGGTCTGGGTCAGGGTGCGGTTGACGTCATCGTAGACATAGCTGGTGACGCGGCCCAGCGCATCGGTCTGGGCGAGCATGCGGCCAAAGGCGTCGTATTCGATGGTCTGGCTCTGGTTCAGCGGATCACGGCTGACCACTACACGCCCACCATTGTCGTAGCGCAGGGTGCTGGTCAGGCCGCGCCCGTCGGTGCGGGCGATGACGCGGCCAAAGGCGTCGTACTGGGTGGTCGTGCTGCGATCCAGGCCCGCCACATCCTCGAGTTGGCGGATCAGTTCGCCGCGCTTGTTGTAGCTGAAGTAGGTGATGACGGATTCCGGACGGAAGTCGTCGCCTGTGATGTCGCGGGTGATGCTGGTCTGCTGACCATAGCGGTTGTAGCCGTAGGTGGTGCCGTATCCCAGCGCATTGATGCTACTGATCAACCGGCCACCCCGGTCATAGTCGAAGCGGGTGGTGCTGTTGGCGACGTTGCTGCGTATGGTCTGGGTCAGCGCCGACAGCGGCGTGGTCAGCAGGCCGCCGGTCAGGTTCGCGGTACTGCTCAGGCGCTCATAGAAGCGAGTGTTGGTGATCACCTCGCCAAAGGTGTTGTAAGTGTTCTCGGTGATCTCGCCGAGTTTGTTGACCGTATGGGTCAGGCGGCCGGCGGCATCGTAGTAGGAGAGGAGGGTATTGCCGGCGGAGTCGGTGACGCTCAGCTGGCGACCGGCCACATCGTAGCTGTAGGTTAAGCCGTACTGGGCATAGGTCGCTCTGACCTGCGCCTCGCTCTGACCTGCGGTGAGGCGGCTGGCGCCTTCGCCGGTGAGTTTGCCCAGGAGCTGGCCCAGGGCGTCGTAGCGCCAGGCGCTGGTGCGCGCCTCGGCCGTGCCCTGGGCGCGGATTTCGCGTATCAGGCGGCCGGCACTGTCGTATTCGTAGGCGGTGACGGTGCCATCGATACCGATGCGCTGGCTGACCCGGCCATAGCTGTCGTACACGGTGGTGCTGATCTGCCTGGCACCGCTTTCCACCGCCGCGCGGACGTTTGCGAAGTCGTTGCTGATCACCGCCGCGCTGTACAGCTGGGCGTAGCGGATGTTCTGCTGGCGGTTGTAGACCTCGTCGTACACCGTCTCGCTGACGAAGCCCTGCTCGTCGATACTGCCGATCTGGCGGCCGATGGCATCGTAGTAGTACCAGCTGTTCAGGGCGCCCGTGGCGGCGGGGCGTAGTTGCTCCAGCGTGCCGTCGGCGCGCAGGTTCGCGGCGGTGGCCAGGGCATAGCGGGTGACCTGCTTCAGGCGGCCAAGGGCGTCGTAGCGGTTCTCGACCAGGTAGCCTTCGCCGTCTAGCTTGGCGACCACGCGGCCATCGGCGTCGTAGAAGATACGGGTGCTGCGTTCGTTATCCAGGGTCTGGACCAGCTGGCCACGGCCGTCGTAGCGATAGGTGGTGGCATACCCCAGGGAGTCGGTGCTGCTGCTCAGGCGCCCGGCCGCGTCGTAGGCGTAGGTGGTGCTGCGGTCCATGCCGCCGGTGGGGCGGATCTGGCTGACCAGGGTCTTGGTCACGGCGTTGCCGTCGTACCAGGTGCTGGTGTCGACCAGGTTCGCGTAGCGGATCTCGCTGCTCTTCTGGCCGGCCTCGTTGTAGCGGTATTCGGTCACCGCCCCCAGGCCGTCGACCTTCGCGCTGACGCGGCCGGCCTCGTCGTAGAAGGTGTAGCTGCGTACCCCGGTGGCATCCTGCACCATCACCAGGCGCCCGGCCGCGTCGTACCGGTACTGGGTCAGGCGCGGGGCGACAAGGCCCGCCGCGCTTTCCGTCAGGCTGAGCAGGCGGCCTTGGGCGTCGTAGGCTTGGGCCTGGGTCAGGCCGGCGCTGTTGGTCATCACCACGGTGCGGTTGGCACCGTTGTAGGTATAGGTCCGGGTACCGCTGGCGTCCGTCTGGCTCAGCAGGCGGCCCAGGCCGTCATAGCCGAAGCTGTTCAGCGCTGTATCGCTGCTCCGTGCGGCAATGGTCTGCAGCAGCTCGCCACGCTCGCTGTAGATGTACACGGTCACCGTCGCAGCCAGGTCCATGTAGCCCGTTCCACTTTCCGTGACCACGGCATAGCGGGTGCTTTGTCGCAGATTGCCCCGGTAGTCGTAGGACAGCTCGAGCAGGGTGCTGCGGGTTAGGTCGCGGGCCGCCGTCCAGGTGTCCAACTGGGCCGCGTTGAGGGTCGCATCCTGTGCCAGCGCGCCCAGGTCGTAGTTCGCATCGCCGTAGCTCAGTTCGCGGATTCGCTGGCCCTGGGCGTTGTAGCGATACTCGGTCACCACACCGCCGGCAGACACCACGTAGCGTAGGCGGCCGCTGCCATCATAGGCATGGCGCACCACCTGGGCGCTGGCTACCGGCGGCTCGGTCCAGCCGCTGCCGTTCCAGATCGCCGGCTGGTTGTAGCGGATCTCGTTGAGCAACTCGTTGTTCGCCCCATAGACCCGGCGCAGGGTGTTGCCCTGCGCATCGCGCTCCAGTACCCGGTTGCCATTGGCGTCGTAACCATAGGTGATGGCGTTGCCGCGGCCGTCGGTGACCTGGAGGACGTTGCCGTCGGCATCGTAGGCGTAGCGGGTCGAGAGGCGCTGTCCGTCGACCGGTGGCGTCCGCACTTCGACCAGGCGTCCGGCCTCGTCGTAGAAGTAGCTCCACTGCTGGTTCAGGCCATTGGTGATGTCGGTACGGCGGTTGGCCAGGTCGTAAGCGAAGGTGGTCGTGCCCGAGGCATCGGTCACCGTCTTCACCCGGTACTCGCCACCCACCAGTTCGTAGGTGAAACTCACCGAAGTGCCATCGCTCTGGCTCACGCTGGCGATACGGAAGCTCGAGCCGTCATAGGTGTAGGCGGTGGTGTAGACCTTGCCGTCGCTGATGCTGTTGTCGTTGGGCGTCAGGTCGGTGGTTACGCTGGCCAGGCGGCCCAGCTCGTCGTAGCTGTAGTAGACCTGCTGGGTCAGGGCTCCGCCTGTCATCTGGCGCGTGTCCAGGCGCTCCAGGCGTCCGGCGGCGTTGTACACCAGCACCAGCTCCTGGCCCGAGACATCCTTGACGCTGTTCAGCCGGCCCGCATCGTCGTAGCCGTAGTCGATACGCGTGCCGAAGGCATCGCTCACCTGGACCAGGCGACCGCTGGCCCCGGCATAGCGCTCCTGCGTGCGCCGGCTGCCATCGGTCCAGACCCACTCGCTGCGGGCCCCATCCCAGCTCAGGCTGTCATGGGCACCGTCGCCATCGGTGGACTGGTAGACGGAGCCGTTCCAGCGGTAGAGCGTCTCGTGCCCATCGCCGGTGGTACGCACTACGCTACTGCCTGCCGCATTCAGCTCGCCATTGAGCGCCACGCGCCGCTCGCCGTCCCAGCGCCAGCCGTCGCCATCGGCGTCACCGTAGGTGCCTTGGGTGTTGTAGGTGCGGGTATGCAGCAGGTCCAGCCCCAGGCCGGAAAGCTGCCGGTCAGTGAACTGCAGCACCAGGTTGCCGTTGCCGGCATTGACCAGCGCCTGCCCACCCGCCTGGCCGAAACCGCCCTGGCCCAGCACACCACCGCCACCCAGCATGTTCAGCGAAGTGTTGAACAAACCCAGTCCATTGCCGGTAACGACCGCAACCATTTCCCTTCCCCCAATCCAAGCTCGGCCGCAGGCGCAGCCCAATTCTCAAGCACACGTCGCTCTGGGCGATCTGGCTCTGTTGAGGGCTTTATTCCGTGATTCGGGAGAAAGTTAAGGGGTGGAGCAAAATATTTTATGGAGGCGGGGTTTTGCATG
>NZ_JAOEEE010000066.1:2500-5695 GCF_029837675.1 Pseudomonas sp. GD04015
TACGAATCTATAACCAG
Source organism: Pseudomonas sp. GD04015 (assembly GCF_029837675.1). NCBI lineage: Bacteria > Pseudomonadati > Pseudomonadota > Gammaproteobacteria > Pseudomonadales > Pseudomonadaceae > Pseudomonas > Pseudomonas sp. GD04015. The sequence goes on from NZ_JAOEEE010000066.1 coordinate 2,518, forward strand.
ATTGCTTGGGGTTATATGGTCAAGTGAAGAAGCGCATACGGTGGATGCCTTGGCAGTCAGAGGCGATGAAAGACGTGGTAGCCTGCGATAAGCTTCGGGGAGTCGGCAAACAGACTTTGATCCGGAGATCTCTGAATGGGGGAACCCACCTAGGATAACCTAGGTATCTTGTACTGAATCCATAGGTGCAAGAGGCGAACCAGGGGAACTGAAACATCTAAGTACCCTGAGGAAAAGAAATCAACCGAGATTCCCTTAGTAGTGGCGAGCGAACGGGGATTAGCCCTTAAGCTTCTTTGATTTTAGCGGAACGCTCTGGAAAGTGCGGCCATAGTGGGTGATAGCCCTGTACGCGAAAAGGTCTTAGAAGTGAAATCGAGTAGGACGGCGCACGTGAAACGTTGTCTGAATATGGGGGGACCATCCTCCAAGGCTAAATACTACTGACTGACCGATAGTGAACTAGTACCGTGAGGGAAAGGCGAAAAGAACCCCGGAGAGGGGAGTGAAATAGAACCTGAAACCGTATGCGTACAAGCAGTGGGAGCCTACTTTGTTAGGTGACTGCGTACCTTTTGTATAATGGGTCAGCGACTTATATTCAGTGGCGAGCTTAACCGAATAGGGGAGGCGTAGCGAAAGCGAGTCTTAATAGGGCGCTTTAGTCGCTGGGTATAGACCCGAAACCGGGCGATCTATCCATGGGCAGGTTGAAGGTTAGGTAACACTGACTGGAGGACCGAACCGACTACCGTTGAAAAGTTAGCGGATGACCTGTGGATCGGAGTGAAAGGCTAATCAAGCTCGGAGATAGCTGGTTCTCCTCGAAAGCTATTTAGGTAGCGCCTCACGTATCACTCCAGGGGGTAGAGCACTGTTTCGGCTAGGGGGTCATCCCGACTTACCAAACCGATGCAAACTCCGAATACCTGGAAGTGCCGAGCGTGGGAGACACACGGCGGGTGCTAACGTCCGTCGTGAAAAGGGAAACAACCCAGACCGTCAGCTAAGGTCCCAAAGTTATGGTTAAGTGGGAAACGATGTGGGAAGGCTTAGACAGCTAGGAGGTTGGCTTAGAAGCAGCCACCCTTTAAAGAAAGCGTAATAGCTCACTAGTCGAGTCGGCCTGCGCGGAAGATGTAACGGGGCTCAAACCATACACCGAAGCTACGGGTGTCACGTAAGTGACGCGGTAGAGGAGCGTTCTGTAAGCCTGTGAAGGTGAGTTGAGAAGCTTGCTGGAGGTATCAGAAGTGCGAATGCTGACATGAGTAACGACAATGCGAGTGAAAAACTCGCACGCCGAAAGACCAAGGTTTCCTGCGCAACGTTAATCGACGCAGGGTTAGTCGGCCCCTAAGGCGAGGCAGAAATGCGTAGTCGATGGGAAGCGGGTTAATATTCCCGCACTTCTAGTTACTGCGATGGGGGGACGGAGAAGGCTAGGCCAGCACGGCGTTGGTTGTCCGTGTTTAAGGTGGTAGGCAGAGACCTTAGGTAAATCCGGGGTCTTAATGCCGAGAGCTGATGACGAGTGTCCTTTAGGACGCGAAGTGGTTGATGCCATGCTTCCAGGAAAAGCCTCTAAGCTTCAGGTAACTAGGAACCGTACCCCAAACCGACACAGGTGGTTGGGTAGAGAATACCAAGGCGCTTGAGAGAACTCGGGTGAAGGAACTAGGCAAAATGGCACCGTAACTTCGGGAGAAGGTGCGCCGGTGAGGGTGAAGGACTTGCTCCGTAAGCTCATGCCGGTCGAAGATACCAGGCCGCTGCGACTGTTTATTAAAAACACAGCACTCTGCAAACACGAAAGTGGACGTATAGGGTGTGACGCCTGCCCGGTGCCGGAAGGTTAATTGATGGGGTTAGCGCAAGCGAAGCTCTTGATCGAAGCCCCGGTAAACGGCGGCCGTAACTATAACGGTCCTAAGGTAGCGAAATTCCTTGTCGGGTAAGTTCCGACCTGCACGAATGGCGTAACGATGGCGGCGCTGTCTCCACCCGAGACTCAGTGAAATTGAAATCGCTGTGAAGATGCAGTGTATCCGCGGCTAGACGGAAAGACCCCGTGAACCTTTACTGTAGCTTTGCACTGGACTTTGAGCCTGCTTGTGTAGGATAGGTGGGAGGCTTTGAAGCGTGGACGCCAGTTCGCGTGGAGCCATCCTTGAAATACCACCCTGGCATGCTTGAGGTTCTAACTCTGGTCCGTCATCCGGATCGAGGACAGTGTATGGTGGGCAGTTTGACTGGGGCGGTCTCCTCCCAAAGAGTAACGGAGGAGTACGAAGGTGCGCTCAGACCGGTCGGAAATCGGTCGTAGAGTATAAAGGCAAAAGCGCGCTTGACTGCGAGACAGACACGTCGAGCAGGTACGAAAGTAGGTCTTAGTGATCCGGTGGTTCTGTATGGAAGGGCCATCGCTCAACGGATAAAAGGTACTCCGGGGATAACAGGCTGATACCGCCCAAGAGTTCATATCGACGGCGGTGTTTGGCACCTCGATGTCGGCTCATCACATCCTGGGGCTGAAGCCGGTCCCAAGGGTATGGCTGTTCGCCATTTAAAGTGGTACGCGAGCTGGGTTTAGAACGTCGTGAGACAGTTCGGTCCCTATCTGCCGTGGACGTTTGAGATTTGAGAGGGGCTGACCTTAGTACGAGAGGACCGGGTTGGACGAACCTCTGGTGTTCCGGTTGTCACGCCAGTGGCATCGCCGGGTAGCTACGTTCGGAAAAGATAACCGCTGAAAGCATCTAAGCGGGAAACTTGCCTCAAGATGAGATCTCACTGGAGCCTTGAGCTCCCTAAAGGGCCGTCGAAGACTACGACGTTGATAGGTGGGGTGTGTAAGCGCTGTGAGGCGTTGAGCTAACCCATACTAATTGCCCGTGAGGCTTGACCATATAACACCCAAACAATCTGACGATTGTGGGTCGATGGTGAAGTCGACAAACGAACCGAAAGTTCGCTAAGAACCGCAAAGCCAAGACATCACATACCCAATTCGCTGTAGCGACTCAACACCGATACAGCAACCGAATTGCTTGACGACCATAGAGCGTTGGAACCACCTGATCCCATCCCGAACTCAGTAGTGAAACGACGCATCGCCGATGGTAGTGTGGGGTTTCCCCATGTGAGAGTAGGTCATCGTCAAGCTCCTATCACCCAA
>NZ_JAOEEE010000067.1:0-1968 GCF_029837675.1 Pseudomonas sp. GD04015
GGGGTCTTCTTGATCTGCAGCACGTAGTCGAAGCCGCGCGCCAGGGTCTCGTCGCTGGTCTTCTCGCCGCGGATGATCTCCACCAGCGGCATCTTGTCCACCGGGCTGAAGAAGTGCAGGCCGATGAACTTGTCCTGCTTCTGCACCGCGCTGGCCAGGCCGGTGATCGGCAGGGTCGAGGTGTTGGAGGCGATCACCGCGTCGGGCAGCGCCGCGGTCTCGGCGGCGGCGGTGACCTTGCCCTTCAGGGCGCGATCCTCGAACACCGCCTCGATGATCAGGTCGCAGCCGTCGAAGTCCGCCTCGCTGGCGGACGGCGTGATGCGGGCGAGGAAGGCGTCACGCTTCTCGGCCGTCATCTGGCCGCGGGCGACCTTCTTCTCCAGCAGGCTGGCCGAGTAGGCCTTGCCCTTCTCCGCCGCCTCGATGGATACGTCCTTGAGCACCACGTCGATGCCGGCCGCCGCCGAGACGTAGGCGATGCCCGCGCCCATCATGCCGGCGCCGAGCACGCCGACCTTCCTGGTCACGTACTGCGGAATGCCCTGCGGGCGTGACTTGCCGGCGTTGATCTCGTTGAGCTGGAACCAGAAGGTGCCGATCATGTTCTTCGCCACCTGGCCGGTGGTCAGCTCGGTGAAGTAGCGCGCCTCGATCAGCTGCGCGGTGTCGAAGTCGACCTGGGCACCCTCCACCGCGGCGCACATGATCTTCTCCGGCGCCGGGAAGCAGCCCTTGGTCTTGTCGCGCAGCACGCTCGGGGCGATGGCCAGCATCTGCGCCACGGCCGGCGTGCTCGGCGTGCCGCCGGGAATCTTGTAGCCCTTCACATCCCACGGCTGCACGGCAGCCGGGTTGGCGAGAATCCAGGCGCGGGCCTTGGCCAGCATGTCCTCGCGGCTATCGGCCAACTGGTGGATCAGGCCGGCCTTGAGCGCGGCGTCCGGGCGCACCTTCTTGCCTTCGGCCAGGTACGGCAGCGCCTTCTCCAGGCCGAGCAGGCGCACCATGCGCACCACCCCGCCGCCACCCGGCAGCAGGCCGAGGGTGACCTCCGGCAGGCCCAGCTGAACGTGGCTCTCATCGATGGCGATGCGGTGGTGGCAGGCCAGGCAGATTTCCCAGCCGCCGCCCAGAGCGGCGCCATTGATGGCGGCCACCACCGGCTTGCCCAGGGTCTCCAGCCGGCGCAGCTGGCCCTTGAGCACCAGGATGCCTTCGTAGAACTGCTGCGCCTCGGCCCTGGTGACCTTGATCAGCTCGTTGAGGTCGCCGCCGGCGAAGAAGGTCTTCTTCGCAGAGGCGACGATCACCCCGGCGATGGAGTCCTTCTCGGCCTCCAGGTGGTCGATGGTGGCGGCCATGGCCTCGCGATACACACCGTTCATGGTGTTAGCGCTCTGGCCGGGCATGTCGATGGTCAGGACGACGATGTTGTCCGAACCCTTTTCGTAACGGATGGCGTCAGTCATTTTCTGATTCCTTGCTGCGTAGGGCGGGTGGAACCCGCGTCTGCTTGATGTGCGCGGGTTGCGCCCGCCCTACCGGTCAAATGCGTTCGATGATGGTGGCTATACCCATGCCGCCGCCCACGCAGAGGGTGGCCAGGCCATAGCGCAGCCCGCGCTTCTCCAGCTCGTCGAGCAGGGTGCCAAGGATGGCGCAACCGGTGGCGCCCAGCGGGTGACCCATAGCGATGGAGCCGCCGTTGACGTTGACCTTGTCCTCGCTGACGCCCATATCCTTCATGAACTTCATCACGACGGAGGCAAAGGCCTCATTGACCTCGAACAGATCGATGTCCTCGACCGACAGGCCGGCCTTGGCCAGGGCCTTGCGCGTGGCCGGCGCCGGGCCGGTGAGCATGATGGTCGGGTCGGTGCTGGTCACCGCCGTGGCAACGATGCGCGCACGCGGCTTGAGGCCCAGTTCCTTGCCCTTGGCTTCGCTGCCGATCAGCATCAGCGC
>NZ_JAOEEE010000068.1:0-888 GCF_029837675.1 Pseudomonas sp. GD04015
CGGCCGCTGTCGTCGTAGCGGTAGGCGATGTCGGGCAGCAGGTTGTCGCCGATGCCGATCAGTTGCCCGCGCGGGTCGTAGTCGTAGTGGCGGCGCCAGGGATCACCGGACAGGGGCGTGAGTTGGCTGTCGCTCAGCCGGCCCAGGCCGTCGTAGGTGCGGGTCTGGCTGAACAGCATGTCGGTGCCGTGCTTGAGGCGTGCGTCGCGGCCGATTTCGCGGTGCAGGGCGTCGCGCTCGAAGGCCAGTTCCAGGCCGTCGACCAGTACACCGTGCAAATGGCCCGGGCCGTAGGTCAGCCAGTTGACCGGTGGTGCGTCGCCGTACTGGCTGGTCTGGCGAGTGCCCAGGGCGTCGTAGCGGTGGGCCAGGCTGTAGTCCCAGCCATCGCGGTGGCGCTGGGTTTCCAGGGCCAGACGGCCGGCCTGGTCGTAGGCGAACAGCACGTCGCTGTCCGGAGTATGCACGCCGGTCAGTTGGCCGCCTTTGCTCCAGCGGAAGTGTTCGCTGAAGGCTTCCACCCGGTCGGTGGCCGGCAGGTGGCGGGCCAGCAGGCGGCCGTCGAGGTCGTGTTGGTAGCGGGTGATGCGTTCGTCGGCCTCGTGGCGCTCGATCAGTTCGCCGGCGGCGTTGTAGCGGTAGCGCTGGCGGCGGCCATCGAAGCCCTGTTCTTCGATCAGCCGGTCCAGGAGGTCGTAGGCGAAGCGGGTCTGGGACTGGTTTTCGTTGGTCAGGACGATCAGCCGGCCGGCCAGGTCGTATTCGCAGGCCTGGCTCAGGCCGGCCGGGTCGGTCCGCCGGGTCAGGCGGCCCGCGCGGTCCCAGGCCAGGCGGGTGGTCTTGCCCTGGGCGTCGGTGAGGCTGACCAGCCGGCCGAGGCGGTCGTAG
>NZ_JAOEEE010000069.1:0-521 GCF_029837675.1 Pseudomonas sp. GD04015
ACTGATTGGCAGCCAGCATGGTGAACACAATCAACGCTACCGCTTCGACCCGGCGGGCAACCGGCTGGAGCGGGACCCGACCCCTCAAAAAACACCCCAGGCGAGCGACTGGTCGCAGCTGGTCCACGCCAACCTGGACAACCCCGACTTCGACCTGCTGGGCGAAGGCCAAACCATCCCCATCGGCCCGCAGCACAGCTGGCCGAGCAACCGCATCACCGAACTGGACGGCACCTGCTACCGCTACGACCCGGCCGGCAACCTGATCGAACGCAAAAGCGAAGACGGCCAGATCCTGACCCTGGCCTACGACGGCGCCCACCGCCTCAGCTACCTACGGAGAAAAGACCCGAACGGCGAGACTCTGGAGGCCCGCTACCAGTACGACGGCCTGTCGCGACGCATCCTCAAGCAGGTCCGGCAGAACGGAGAAGAAACCACCACCTGGTACGGCTGGGACGGTGACCACCAATGCGCCGAAGCCACGGACGAGCGCCTGCGCACCACCGTGCACGAACCCA